>JBEKAS010000138.1:0-10875 GCA_050015795.1 Occallatibacter sp.
TCTGATCCACGGTGCGCGCCGAGGCCTCGGTTAACATTTCATGGGCGCGCGCCTGGCGAAGATTAGCCTGCGCCGCGGCAAGATTGTCGCGCGCCGCATCCACCGCGGCCTTGGCTGCCTGCAAGGCCGTCACCATTTCGTCGCGCGTCTGCGTGCTGTCAATTCCCTGTTGCGCCAGAGCCACGGCGCGGCTGGTATCGGCCTGCTGATGCTCATACTGCGCCTGAGCCTGTGCCAGCGCGGCCTGCGCCGCCTGCACCTGCGCCTCCGCGCTTACTACCGCGCTTGAGGTCTCTCCGCGGTTTTGCTGCTCCGTGTCCTCGGTACTGTTCAGCTTCCAGCGCTGGCTCGCCGCAGTCGCGTCGGCGGCCTTCTCAGCAGCCTGCAGGTCCTGGCTCTCGATGACCGCAATCAGTTCGCCTTGCGTCACGTCCTGTCCCTCTTCCACGGTCAGCGTCTGAATGCGCCCCGGAATTTTGGAGCTGACGATCACTTCGTTCGCATCCACGGTCCCGATCAGTTGCAAATCGGTGGTACGCCGCGTGGTGGTGAGATACCAGATCAACGATCCCACCAACAGCAGTCCAAGAATCAAGAAAACTCGATTTCGCGCGCTCACTCGCTCGTCACCTCAAACCTTTGAATTCGCTTGGCTCCGGCATGAGCGTATCGGCCAGTACCTTTGCCGACAGCTCCGCGCCGTGCTTCCGATCCTGAAACAGAGCCTGGCCAAGAAACTCCACCGTTGACGCTCTCCGCGCCCGCAGTACCTCGGTGTCGAATGGCTCAAAAGGCATGATCAGCCGCCACACCGGTGCGCTGAGGAAATAGAAGACGTTGCCGCCCAGAGCTGCAAGTACGATCTGCAGCCATTCAACCTCGATCAGCTCGCCTGACGCGATACCTTCGCGCACGATTGACTGGAACATGGCGTGCAGCGGCGCGAAGATCCGTTTGGCCAGAATAGGCAACTCGCCCTCTTCGCCCTTATGCAGCCTGATCATCTCCTGTTGCATCAGGCTTTGGAACTCGCGTTGCGTCAGGATCCGGTCAAAGTGATT
Source organism: Occallatibacter sp. (assembly GCA_050015795.1). Classification (GTDB taxonomy): domain Bacteria; phylum Acidobacteriota; class Terriglobia; order Terriglobales; family Acidobacteriaceae; genus Telmatobacter. The sequence continues at coordinate 1,062 of JBEKAS010000138.1, forward strand.
CAACGCCGCTCGGAGCAGCCGTTCACCGGGGCTGGCTTCGAGAAGAAACACCGCCATCGAGCGGTCGCGCACCCGTGCTGAGACCATTTCCAGGGTGGCCGCGTAGAGCTTTTCCTTGCTCTCGAAGTAGTAATAGAGCAGCGCCTTGTTGACGCCGGCCGCAGCGGCAATCTGCTCGGTCCGCGCCCCGGCAAGTCCGTTCGCGGCAAATTCGGTCAGTGCGGCATCAAGTATCCGGCTGCGCGTGTCGGCCGAACGGTCGGCCTGGGTTTCGGTAGTGGGGTGCGGACTCATAATTAACTAACTGGTTAGTAAATTAACCCAGAAGCGGCCGATTGGCAAGCACTTTCTTTTCTTCCCTTCGGATTGTTCTATAAGCGACTGATATACCGCGGCTTATCTTCCGTCAGCCGCTCACGTTCCCCGCCCTAATCGAAGACGACCGTTTTGTTGCCATAGCAGAGAATCCGCCGGTCGAGGTGCCAGCGTACAGCCCGGGAGAGCACTATGCGCTCCAAGTCTCTGCCCCGGGCCACAAGGTCTTCCACCTGGTCGCGGTGCGAGATGCGCGCTACGTCCTGCTCGATAATCGGGCCGTCATCGAGAACCTCGGTGACATAGTGGCTGGTGGCACCAATCAGCTTGACGCCGCGGGCATGCGCCGCGTGGTACGGTCGCGCGCCGGTAAACGCGGGCAAAAACGAGTGGTGCACGTTGATGATCCCGGCCGGAAAGCGCGCCACAAATGCCGGCGAGAGGATCTGCATGTAGCGCGCCAGGATGATGAGCTCAATCCCGTTCCGCTCGAGCATTTCGAGTTGCCGTGCCTCGGCTGCGGCGCGGATTTCTCCTGTGACCGGCACATGCTCAAACGGCACTCTGTAAAAGGCCGCCAGATTCGCGACCTCGCGGTGATTCGAAACGATCAGTGGAATCTCGCAGACCAGCTCGCCCGTGCGCCAGCGGTGCAGCAGATCGGCCATGCAGTGCAGATACTGCGAGCAGAACAGCGCAGCCCGCGGCTTGCGCGCGCTCGAGGTGAGCTTCCACGTCATGTCGAGTTCGCCTGCCAGCGCCGCAAACGCGCTCCTGAACGACTCCAGATCGAATCCCTCCAGCTCAAACTCGACGCGCATGAAAAACAGGCCGAGCTCGCGGTCGATGTGCTGGTCGGCGTGCAGAATATTGGCGCCACGCTCGTAGAGTAGTCCCGACACGCGCGCCACAAGGCCCTTGCGATCGGGGCAATCGATCAACAGAACGGCGGAATCCTTCATGGTTCTATCAGATTACGCCATCCGGTGTAGCGCCGGTCTCCGGACCGGCTGTACTGGCGGCGTCCACGCCGCCAGCAGCGATGTGCGGGTCAAGTGACCTTTATCGCAGTCGACCCGGAGGTCGGCGCTACCCTTTTACGGGTCAGTCTCAGTCGTAATAATCGAGCCCAAGGTGCGTCACCAGGTCCGCGCCCATAATGTGCCTGAGCGTGTTCTTGAGCTTCATTGACTGAATGAACAGATCGTGCTCGGGGTAGAGCCCGGGCGGAGTCTGCGGCGACTTGAGGTAGAAGCTGAGCCACTCCTGAATGCCGATGGAGCGCAGTTCCGGCGTGCGCCTGGCAAGATCGAGGAACAGCACCAGGTCCAGCGCGATGGGCGCAGCCAGAATCGAGTCGCGGCACAGGAAATTCACCTTCAGCTGCATGGGATAGCCCAGCCAGCCGAAGATGTCGATGTTGTCCCACGCCTCTTTTTCGTCGCCGCGCGGCGGATAGTAGTTGATGCGAATTTTGTGGTAAATGTCCTTGTAGAGCTCGGGGTAGATTTCCGGCTGGAAGATGTATTCGAGCGAGCCGAGCTTCGACTCTTCCTTGGTCTTGAACGATTGCGGCTCGTCGAGCACTTCGCCGTCGCGGTTGCCGAGGATGTTGGTGGAGAACCATCCGCTGACGCCGATCATGCGCGCCTTGAAGGCCGGCGCCAAAACCGTCTTCATGAACGTCTGCCCGGTTTTGAAATCCTTGCCGCAGATGGGCGCCGCGTTTTGCTTCGACAGCTCGATCATGACGGGCAGGTCGACCGTGAGATTCGGCGCGCCATTGGCGAAGGGCACGCCCTCCTTGAGCGCCGCGTAAGCATAAATCTGCGAAGGGGCGATGGCGCGATCGTTGTTCACTAGTCCGGCTTCGAAGGCTTCGATGGAACGATGCACGGGTTTAGGCTCGAGGAAGATCTCGGTTGAGCCGCACCAGATCATTACCACGCGATCGACCTTCTTCTTAAAGGCGCGAATGTCAGCGCGCAGCTGCTCCGCGAGATCGAGTTTGTTCTTGCCCTTCTTGACGTGCGTGCCGTGAAGACGTTTTACGTAATAACTGTCGAAGACGGCGGGCATCGGCTTGATTTTTTCGAGGTATGGCTTGAGCCTCTTCAGCATCTCGGGCTTGAGCACCGCTGCGTGCGCGGCCGCCTCGTACACGTTGTCTTCAAAAATGTCCCAGCCGGTGAAGACGATGTCTTTCAGGCCGGCCAGCGGAACAAAATCCTTAATGAGCGGCGATTTGTTGTCAGTGCGCTTGCCCAGCCGGATGGTGCCCATCTGCGTGAGCGACCCAATCGGCTTGGCCATTCCGCGGCGAATGGCTTCCACGCCGGCGATCATGGTGGTGGCGACGGCGCCCAGGCCCACCACCATCACACCCAATTTGCCCTTGGCGGGCTCAACTTTTATTGCGGCGGTCTTCTTGCTCGCGGACGCCTTGTCCGCGCCAACTTGAACTTTCTTGCCGCCTTTTCCCTTCGTTGCCATTGCTTCTCCTGTTCTTCTGTTTTGAAAATGATTTCGATTTTTCGTACCACGGTAACTTCGCTTGCTTACTCCCTACTGGCTACTCCCTACTCCCTGTCTCTTCCGCCGCTTGATGTGCTCCCTCAGGAACCACACAAACAACGCGACAACTGCCAGTTCCACGGCCAGGTGAAAGTGATGAAACGCCTCCTCCAGGCGCGGATCGGTATTCCAGCTCTGGCCCAGCTTCATGCCTACCCAGGCCAGGCAGAAGTACCAGATCAGCGACCCCATGGTGGTGTAGATGTGAAAACGCAGTCGCGGCATTTTGCCGATTCCCGCGGGAAAAGCAACGTATGTCTGCACCATCGGCAGCATGCGTCCCACCAGAATCGCGATCGATCCATACTTCTCAAAAAACTTGGTCATCAGGTCGAGATCGCGGCGGTTCATCAGCACCCATCCGCCGTAGCGTTCCACAAGCGGCCGCCCGCCTTTGGCGCCGATCCAATACGCGATTGCCGAACCGATATTGCACCCCACCGCTCCCGCAATGGCCACAAAAAACAGATTGAAGCGGCCCAGGTAAGCGAGGTACCCGGAGAATGGCATGATGGCTTCAGAGGGAATGGGAATGCCGCACGAGTTCAGCGTAATGAGCCCGACGATGCCTGCGTACCCGCCGGCGTTGATGACTTGAATGACAAATTGAAATACGAGTGCGACGATCTTTTCGCTCATGAGCGTACCCAGTATATAAGCCACTTGAGCGCTCAAGCGCAGTGCGCGCTGCTCTGTACCGAGAAAAGAATCATGCACACGTCTGCATTTCTCATTTGTTACGATGAGGTGTACTTGCTTTGCGTTTTGAGGAGGATCCGTTGCCCGATTTTCCCCCCGTACCGCTTACTTTGGAAGGCTCGAGCGTGCTCCACCAGTTCTTCCGTTTCGACTGGAAGTCCTGGCGCGGCTGTGCGCCGGGCAAACGCAAGAAGATTGTTGCCGATGCGATCGCCGCACTGCACTCGCTCGAACGTGCGGCCCCCTACGCGCCGGTGCGCACGGCGCTTTACTCGCAGCTCGGGCACAAAGCCGACCTGATTTTCGTACACTTCCGCGAATCGTTCGAAGCACTGAACCAGGTGGAGCTGGACCTGGCGCAGACCGCGCTCTACGGCTTCCTCACGCCGGTTCACTCTTATGTTTCGGTGGTTGAACTGGGTCTTTACGAGTCGAGCCGCAAAACCTACGACGCCGCATCGGCGAAGGGTTTTGAGCCGCACACACCGGAGTGGAATGCGGAGATTGCGAACTCGCTAGCCCGCGGCGTCGAGGCCATGAAGCCGCGGCTGTTTCCTTCCGTTCCCGACTCGAAGTACCTCTGCTTTTATCCCATGGACCGCAAGCGCGGTGAGCAGGTGAACTGGTATACCGTGCCGTTTGCCGAGCGCCAGCGCATGATGCACGAGCACGGCATGATCGGCCGCCGCTATGCCGACCAGGTGAAGCAGATCATCTCCGGCTCGATTGGAATGGACGATTGGGAGTGGGGCGTCGATCTGTTCGCCGACGACCCGGTGGTCTTCAAAAAGCTGATTTACGAGATGCGCTTCGACGAAGTGAGCGCGGTGTATGCGCTCTTCGGGCAGTTCTATCTTGGAGTGAGGTTGCCGGTGGAGAAGCTGGGCGCGTGGCTGGAGGGCAAGCTGTAGGCGAGCTACGAATTACCATTCCCGGTTGACGGTAAGGCAGTTTTCCCTTACCATGGTGTTGTAGGAGTTGTTTATGGCCACGCTCACAATTACCGCAAAAGGCCAAATCACACTGAAGCAGGAACTGCTGCGGCATCTCAAAGTCGCGCCGGGCCAGAAAGTTGCAGTGGAGAAGTTGCCGGACGGCCGGCTAGTTGTCGGAGCCGCTCCGAAGACTGGTTCCATCGCAAGATTCAGCGGTTTCCTAGCCAAGCCAGGGACCCCGAGGCTCACCATCGCTCAGATCAAGAAGATTACCGAAGACGCCTGGGCGGGAAAACGATGAAGATCGCTGCGGATACGAACGTTTTGCTGAGGGATACGCTGCAAGATGACCCAGTACAGTCGCGTTTGGCGAAGAAAACCCTACAAAACGCTGAGTTCGTTGCCATACCCGTTCCCGTTCTTTGCGAATTCGTCTGGGTACTGCGGCAAGGGTACAAGAAGCCAACCTCTGAAATCGCGGATGCGATTCGCGTACTGATGGACAGCCCAAATGTCGTCACAAACGAGCCGGCTGTCGAGGCGGGATTGGCAGTCCTCGATCAAGGCGGAGACTTCGCCGACGGCGCTATCGCCTTTGAGGGTCGCTGGTTGGGCGCAGAGGAGTTCGTCAGCTTCGACAAGCAAGCCGTCTCCTTACTCCGCTCGCAAGGTCGCAAAGCCCGTCTTCTCGCCTGAGTAGAAGGATTAAACTCCTATTCATGCCGGCACCGAAAGCAGCCATTAAGAAGAAGCTCCCTGAAAAGAAATCGCGTCGGGGTCAGTTCGCGCCAGAGCGTGCAGCCACTATTCTCAAAGGCCTCGACGAGGCGTATCCCGACGCGAATTGCGCGCTCGATCATCGCTCGCCATGGGAACTGCTTGTGGCGACGATTCTTTCCGCGCAATGCACCGATGTGCGCGTGAACATGGTGACGCCGGGGCTGTTCCGCCGCTTCCCTTCTGCGGAGGCGATGGCCAAAGCGAGTTTGCCTGAGCTTGAGGAACTGATCAAGACTACTGGCTTCTTCCGCAACAAGGCCAAGTCGATTCAGGGCGCGGCGCGCAAGATTATCGCCGACTTCAACGGCCAGGTTCCGCAAACGCTGGCCGAGCTGATCACCATTCCCGGCGCGGCGCGCAAGACGGCCAACGTGGTGCTTGGTGTCTGCTTTGGAAAAGCTGAGGGCGTCGTTGTCGACACGCACGTCTTCCGCATCACGCGGCGTCTGGAGCTTGCCAAGAGCGACACACCGGAGAAAGTCGAGCAGGAGCTGATGCAGGTGATTCCGCCCGAGCGCTGGATCAGTTTTTCGCACCAGATCATCCATCACGGCCGGCAGGTATGCACAGCCCGCAACCCGAAGTGCAACGTGTGCAACCTGGAGCCGCTCTGCCGGTCGAAGGACAAGACATGGAAGAGCTGAACGAGCGAGTCACCAAGTCAGCGAGTTAGCTAGTCTGCCCGGCTGGTGAAGCGAGCGAGAGTGGCCAAAACCGCAAAAGGGGGGTCAACTTGAGGCAAAGAACTGAAATCGTCCCCAAATGCGCCTTTTTGCGACATTCTGGACCGCTTCCTTACGGTAGTGCCGTTTCGGGAAAGTTACTATAAGTTGCCCTGAGGGCATCCAATATCGCCAAAAGGGTATCGCCCGGGCAATAAATCGCCGATTCTATTACTAACAGTTTTCTGAGCGGAGGAAAGCGCTTTGATTTGGACCCGAATTCCCGACCTGATCTGCGCGATGTTCATGTTATGGGCGTTTGGCTCCGTGCAGCGAAACAAGCAGAAATATGTCTCCGGAATTTGGATGCTGGGCTGGGTGATGATGCTCATTCACTCCATCGCCGCCCTGTTCACCCAGCTTCACGGCATTTGGGGAGGGCTGGTATATATCGTCTATTCGGCTGCGTTGGCCTCGGCCGGCCTTCTCTTTTCCTTCGCGTCGATTCCGTCTCGCGACAAGCGCTCCAGACTCTGGATATTCTGTTCGCTTGAGGCAGCGGGCTTCGTCTATTTGACGATTCTCATTCTCAGCCCTGGCCGGCAATGGGCAATGAATCTCGCCGCGGCGTTGGTGACCATCTGCCCGTTGGCCGTTATCCTCACGTCGATCCGCACCGCCAACGAACGATACCGCTGGATTGTCCTGGCGTTTTGCGCGTCGCTCTCGACCTTCCTGCTCATTTTCCAGAACCGGCATCCATACGGTCAGCAACTTGCGTGGAGCGGATTTCTCTTCACGGTGTTTATCAGCAGCAGCTTCTTCACCTTCCTGGCCTATCGCCGCGCCACAGCGGGCGTATCGGTGACCGTTTTCGGATTTCTCGGAGTGGCGCTGGTCTTTGTTCTGGAGCCACTGCAGAAATCCCTTTGGCCACAGATTTATATCGAGAGCGAGGTTTGGCACCTTCCGGCATTTGTGGTGGCCATGGGCATGTTGCTGCTGTTGTTGGAAAATGAGCTGCAACACAGCAAGTACCTCGCCTTGCACGACGAACTGACCGGACTGGCCAATCGCCGGCTCTTTCAGGACCGGCTGGACAGCGCCCTGGCCCGCGCCCGCCGCACTGGAGCGCCGCTGGCGTTGTTGTCCATCGATCTGGACCGGTTCAAGCAGGTCAACGATGCCCTGGGACATCAGGCGGGAGATAAGGTGCTCCAGCTGGTGAGCTCTTTGTTTGCGGGAAGGGTTCGCGGTTCCGATACCGTGGCCAGAACCGGAGGCGACGAGTTCTGCGCGATTCTGGAGAGTCCAACCAGCCGCGCCGATGCCGAAAAAGTCGGGCACTCGCTCCGGTGCCTGCTCAAAAAGCCCCTCCAGTTAAGCGATCATTCGGTCTCGATCGGCGCCAGTGTAGGCATTGCGATATTTCCCGACGACGCGCACGATGCAGACTCACTTTGCCGTGTAGCCGACCTCCACATGTACGAGGACAAGCACGGCTCCGACGGGCTTGAAAGGGATGCCGGTCCCTCCATTCCCGGCACATCCCCGGCAGCAAACCCGCTGACAGCCTGAGGTGGGAGCGCGGTGCCGGATTTCGTGATTTACGCGCGAAGTACGCGAACCGCGGCGGCAATCAAACTGGGAATATCTGACGGGCGCGCTTCCGCGATGGGAGGCCAGCCCAGTTCGCATAGAGTCTGGCTCGTAATGGGGCCGATGGAGATGGCGCGAACGCCGGCAAAGGGAAAGGCGATCCCAGCCACGCGGGCTGCATCGGCAAGATGCGTCACGCTTGAGGAACTGGTAAAAGTAGCCGCATCAATTCTTTCAGCGAGCGCCTTGCGCAGCAGTTCCGGCGCGGCTGCGGGCATGACGTTTCTGTAAGCATCGACGACATCGACCGTCGCTCCCGCGGCGCGCAGCGCATCGGGAATCACGTCACGGGCGATTTCGGCGCGAGCGAGCAGTATCTTCTTCCCGGCCACTTCATCGGCCATGCTCTCAACCAAAGCTTCCGCGACGTAAGTCTCTGGCACCAAAGCCACCGGCAGGCCGGCTTTGCGCGCGGCCTCTGCCGTGGCTTCACCGACCGCAGCCACTTTCAGTCCCGAAATCCTGTCCAAAAGGCTGCTCCATGCAAGGGCACGCTCCACAAGGGCGCGCACCGTGTTAGCGCTGGTGAGAATCAGCCAATCGTAGGTATCGACAGAGCGAAGCGCATTGTCGAGCGGCGCGAAATCGGCGGGAGGCTGAATCTCCAGCACCGGAACTTCCACCGGCTCGGCGCCCAGCGCGCGCAACCCCTCGCTGAGTTTGCCAGCCTGATGCGCGGCACGCGTGACCAGCACACGGCGGCCAGCAAGCGGCAGCTCCGTCATCAGGCGGCTCCGCCTGCCGCATCGTCGCCGGCCGCAAGCAACGGGCCCGCGCCTGCTTCCATCAGCATCGCGGCAATCTCGCGGCCGAGCTCTGCGGGATTGTTGTTGTCGCGCACACTTCGATGGTAAACGCGCACGGTTGCGCCGCTGTCAGGGCTGGCAACGACGGCAAAAATCTCATCGCGCGGCGTGATTCCGCCAGCGGCTTCCCGATTTTCTAACGGCATCTGCCGACAGTGGATCCCGATGGGCACCTGGCAGCCGCCGCCCAGGGCAGCCAACGCCGCACGCTCCACCGCGACGGCGAACCGCGTATCGGCGTGGTCGAGAAAACTAACCGCCTCAATAGTCGCTCCATCGTCCTTGCGCGTTTCAATGCCGAGCGCGCCCTGCCCGGCTGCAGGACAAAATTCTTCCGGCGCAAGCCGCTCGCGCACCCAATCGGTGCGGCCCAGGCGGTCGAGTCCGTCAGCGGCCAGCAGAATCGCCTCCACCTGCCCATCGGCCAACTTGCGCAGCCGCGTATCGACATTGCCCCTAAATTCCACCAAATCGAGGTCAGGCCGCAGCGCCTTCAACTGCGCGCGGCGGCGCTGGCTGCTGGTGCCCACGCGCGCGCCCTGCGGCAGCGCAGCAAGATTGGCGTGCTTGAGAGAAACGAATACGTCGCGCGGATCGACGCGCACCGGCGTGGCCGCGAGCATAAATGGCTGCGGCAGCTCGGTGGGCAGGTCCTTGAGCGAATGCACGGCGAGATCAACGCGACCGTCGGCCAGCGCTTCCTCAATTTCCTTGGTGAACATGCCCTTGGAGCCCACTTGCGCGAAAGTCACTTCCTGCAGGCGGTCGCCGGTGGTCTTGATGATTTCGATTTCGACGTCGTGGCCCTCGACACGCAGCAATCCGGCAATATGATTGGCCTGCCAGAGTGCGAGCTGCGATCCGCGGCTCCCGACGCGCAGCTTCATCGGCGCGTCCTCATGCCACCCTCAAGAACTCGCAAGTTGATAACGCGCTTGCTCTCGGGGTTCTCAGCATTCTGGGTTTCCGGATCGGCTTTCGCAGACTGCTCACTCACGGTTTGCGCCTCAGCCGGGGCCGCCGGCGACACCGACCATTCGTCGCAGAGCGCCTCGAGACGCGACTCGTCGCCGTCGCGCGCAGCCTGCTTGAGCGCCTGCATGGGCGGATGCAGAAACTTGTTCACGAGTCCGCGCGTGAGTGCTTCAACGGCGGCCAGTTGCTCGGGCGAAAGCGGGCCCAGCCGGCTGTGAATCCGCTCGATCTCCGCCACGCGAATTTCTTCGGCTTTCTTTTGCAGTGCCACAATGGCCGGCGCGGCATTCACCGTGCGCTGGCGCAGGTGGAAACGCTCCACCTCCGTGGCGATCAGCGCCTCCGCGTCGATCGCCTGGCGGCTGCGCTCTTCCATGTGCGCCGCGGCCACCTGCTGCAGGTCGTCGAT
>JBEKAS010000139.1:0-10792 GCA_050015795.1 Occallatibacter sp.
CTGCCTAGAAGATTGTGTGGAAGAGTGCGTACAGAAGTCCCGAGAGCACAGCCGCGGCCGGCAGCGTGAAGACCCACCCCGCCGCGATGTTGCGCACCGTGGAGAGATTCACTCCGCTTCCGTTGGCGGCCATCGTCCCAGCCACGCCGGAACTGAGAATATGCGTCGTCGAAACCGGCAAGCCCCACAGATTTGCGGCAAAGATCGTAACCATGGCGACCAACTCTGCGCTGGCGCCTTGGGCGTAGCTCAGGTGCTGTTTGCCAATTCGCTCGCCCACCGTCACAACGATTCTCTTCCAGCCCACCATGGTGCCCAGGCCGAGCGCCAGCGCGACAGCTACCTTTACCCAGTTGGGAATGTACTTGGTTGACTTGTCCAGGCTGCCCCTGTAGCTCTTGAGCGCTGCGCTTTCGGCAGGCGTGAAGGCAGGAGAGTTCTTCTTCGCCATTAGCCCCAGTGTTTCGCTGGCCACGTACATGTCGTTGCGGAGATTTGCCTGGTCCTGCGCCGGAACGGACTTCAGAGCCTTGTATGCGGCCACTTCCTGGCTCATCTCCGCAATCAGTTCACGCAGCGCCGGGACCGTCTGCGGATGCATCTGCCCGCTGCGAATGGAATCTGTGAGCTCCGCTCGAGGATCCGCCCCCGGCGTGCTGCCCGGAACGGCGTGCTGATCCAGGATCTTTCCAGCCTGGGCTGATGCGGCGATGAAGCTTTGCGCTGCACCAGGTCCCACGGCATGGTTGAGCGCGTAGGCTGTGGGCACCGTCCCAATCAGGATCAGCATGATGAGCCCCATGCCCTTTTGCCCATCGTTCGACCCGTGCGAGAAACTGACGCCGGAGCACGTGAGCAGCAGAAGAGCGCGAATGGGCCACGGCGGCGGCTGGTTATTCTTCGGCTCCTTGTAAAGCGAGGGCACTTTGACAAGCCGCTTCGCCACATAAATCAGGAGCGCGGCCAGCGTGAATCCCAACAGAGGCGAAATCAGCAAAACCTTCAGAACTTTGACCACCTGATCCCAGTCGACGCCCGATCCGGCGGCTCCAGGGTTCAACCACCGATTGGCCAGCCCGACCCCGATTATGGAACCCACCAGGGTATGCGAACTCGACGCAGGAAGGCCGAACCACCACGTGCCAAGGTTCCACAGAATCGCGGCGATGAGCAGCGCGAAGATCATGGAAAACCCGACGCCCGAACTGATCTTGAGGATGAGGTCGACAGGGAGCAGCGCAATGATGGCGAAGGCCACCGTGCCCGACGACAGCAGAACTCCTGTCAGGTTGCACAGCCCCGACCACACGACGGCGATATGCGGTGGCAGCGAGTTGGTATAGATCACCGTGGCCACAGCATTAGCGGTGTCGTGAAATCCGTTCACGAATTCGAACCCGAGCGCGATGAGCAGCGCCAGCCCCAGCAACAGATAGGGCCATGCGCTGGTCACGGTCACGTTGTCGAGGTCTTTGGCGACGTGGACGCCGATATAGCCGAGGCCGGCCAGTAAGGCCAGCACAAAAATCCATGCGCCTGCACGGCTTGGGCGGCTTGTGAATCTCCGCTCAAGGAGAGACGGAGACCCGGGAATGACGTGAACTGCCGTCGCGAGATCAGCCATCAGAAATCACCACGGCGGCCGGAGAAATTCCGGGTCCACCTGGGCCTCCCTGACGAAAACGTCGACGGAAACTCAACAACGGTGTGGATTTTTAATTGGAATAGAGATGGATTGCTGCTGGAGAACAACGAACCGGAGATAATGGCGTTCATAAAACCTCAACAACCGAAGTCGATCACGGTTGCTTACCCGGCAATGAGGAGATTACAGCCGGGTTACAGACAAGTTTAAGCCCGGTAAATCGGGAGATGTGGAAGAAAGGCATCGCTTCTGTTGTGACTCGAGGGGTCCGGGTGGCGCGACAAATGATCTTTATTGTTTATTTTCATATACTTATCAATTTAGGGAAGTCTCTCATGGTTTTTGGGACCTTCGTCGAGAAGGGTCTTGACACGTTTTTGCGCGAAAGGGGCGCTTCCCGCTACGAAAGCCCACATCTTGCTCTTTTCGAGTCACTTATTCCGGCAGCGTGAGCGTGCCTTTGACCGTGAAACTGCCCGCAACGGCCGGCGCTCCAGCGTCTGGTTGGCCGCCGCCGACGGAGACCGTGTAGGCGCCTTCGGCCACAATCGGCTCGCCCGCTTCCGTCACCATGCTCAGGTCGCGCGGCTCAAGATCAAAGCGCACCGCTTGCGATGCGCCCGGCTCCAGGTGCACGCGTTCGAATCCGCGCAGCGCGCGCAACGGCGCACCGGGAACGGCGGGAAATTCGAGATAAAGTTGCGCCACTTCGTCGCCCGCGCGCGTGCCGGTGTTGGTCACGGTGGCTTCCACAACCACCGGCTTGCCTGCCTCCACTGCGGCAGAAGGAAGCGTCAACTTGCTGTAGGAGAACTTCGTGTAGCTGAGGCCATAGCCGAAGGGATAGAGCGGCGCCCCCGCGAAGTAACGGTAGGTGCGCCCCTTCATGGAGTAGTCCTCAAAAGGCGGCAACTGGCTGACGTCCTTGTAAAACGTCACCGGCAAGCGCCCGGCCGGGTTGTTCCTGCCGGAGAGAGTTTGCGCCACCGCCGTTCCGCCCTCCTCGCCGGGGTACCATGCATCGAGAATCGCGTTGGCGTGTGCGTTGGCCCAGTTCACGCCGAGCGCACTTCCGTTGGTAAGCACCACCACCATCGGCTTGCCGGTGGCTGACAGAGCTTCCAGCAGCTTCTCTTCGGGCTCCGGCAGGTCGAGACTGGTGCGGTCGCCGCCCTTGAACCCGGGCTCGTTCACATTCATCTCCTCGCCCTCGAGTTCACTGGTGATTCCCACCACGGCCACGACGACATCGGCGTTTTGCGCCCCCGCGACCACCGCCGGATCGACGCCGCGATCCATCTTGCCCCACATCAGCCTAAGATGCGGAGCCGCATTGGCCGTCCTCTGGTACTCCACATCAAGCTTGTACGCCTTGCCGGCTTCGAGATGCGCCTTTCCGGTGAGTGTCTCCACGCCGTGCGGATAATTCGCTATCGTCACAAGCTTGCCGTCGAGAAACACTCTGAAGAATCCGTCGGTCTCGACGCCCAGGTTGTAGTCGCCCGTTTCCGTGGGCGTGAGCGCGGTTTCCCAGCGCACGGTGAGCGGATCGGCATTGGCCGCCGCGGCCGGCAGCGGTTGCGCCGCAATATCGATTCCCGGCTCCACGCGCGTGGCCAGCGCGGCGGTTCCGCCGGACTTCGCGCTGCTGAAGTTCGCGATGTCTTCGATGTCCTGCTTGAGATAGGTTGCTCTGGCTCCAGGTTGTCCGTCCGTGGTCAGCAGCGCGCCCGGCACCGGCTGGGTTTGCTTGCTCATGAACCCGGTGCCCTGCATGAATTGAATCGTGTCCCCCGCGAATTCCTGCTTCAGGCCTTCAAGAATCGACACCGTGTGCGTCGGAATCCCGTTGTAATTGCCGAGCAGCACGCGCGTCTGCTCCGCGAGCGGACCCACCACCAGGATCTTCGCTCCGTTTGTCTTCAACGGCAGGACGCCGTCGTTCTTGAGCAGCACCATCGACTCATTGGCCAGCTGGAGCGCCAAGGCGCGATGCGCCGGGCTGTCCAGTTCGCTGGCGTCGATCTTCGTGTACGGAACCATCTGCGGCGGATCGAACATGCCGAGCTTGACCCGCGCCGTAAACAGCCGCACCAGCGCGGTGTCGATGGCACTCTCCTTCAGGTAGCCGTCTTTCACTGCATCGAGATACGGCTTGTAATCGTGGTCATCGGTGACCTTGGCGCGGAAATCGATGCACTCGTTGTCCATGCCGCGCGTGAGGCTGATGGCCACCGCCTGTTCCACGCTTGGCTCAAAATGATGGCCGTTGGCGATGTCGTGCACCGCGCCGCAATCCGACACCACATAGCCTTTGAAATCCCACTTGCCGCGCAATTGATCATCGAGGAGGAACTGGTTGGCGCAGGCCGGCTGTCCGTTGATGCTGTTGTAGGCGCACATCACACTATCGGCCTTGGCCTCAGTCACCGTGGCGCGAAATGCCGCGAGATAGGTGTCGAGCTCATCGTGCTTGCTCACCGGCACGTCGGCCGAGTGGCGCGTGGGCTCCGGCCCCGAGTGCACGGCGTAGTGCTTGGGCGTCGAAATCACGCGATAGTAATGCGGATCGTCGCCCTGCATCCCGGTGACAAAGGCCACGCCCATGCGCGCGGTGAGGAATGGGTCCTCGCCATACGTCTCCTGGCCGCGCCCCCAGCGCGGGTCGCGGAAGATGTTGATGTTGGGCGCCCAGAAATCGAGGCCGTGAAAAATGACGCTGTTGCCGCCGTTCGCAGCCTCCGATTGGCTGTGCACCACGCGCGCCTCGGTGCTGATGTCGGTAGCCATCCGGTGAATGCCTTTGGGATCGAAGGTCGCGGCCAGTGCGATGGGCTCGGGAAATTCCGTGGTTCCGTTCACGGCCACGCCGTGCAGCGCCTCGCTCCACCAGTCGTAGGCAGGCACTCCCAGCCGCGGAATGGCGCGCGCCTGGTTCACCAGCTGGCTGGCCTTTTCTTCGAGCGTCATGCGCTTCACCAGGTCGGCCGCGCGTTGCTCCGCCGGCAAATTCGGGTTCAGATACGCGGGCTTGCCGCCGTCCTGCGCCCACAGAGCGCCCGCCGCTCCCAGCCCCAGCAAAACTCCCGCCACCAACCGCATTCCAAGCATCGTCATCGTCTCCCGAGTTGCAGCGCCTTCGGCCCGGCGCACGCCTTGTATCCGCAGACGCCCAACTTTAATTGGCGTTTTCCTTCTCTGTCAACAGAGTCAGACCGCAAAAAATCGGTTTATATAGGCATTTCCTCACGCTGTGCGCGTTTCAGCGCCCCGTCGTGTAACCTTTCTGCCAAAGCGCCCGTAAGCATCATTAGAAAGGGAAGACGGATGGCCGACGGCTCCAGCAGCGTGCCCGGCAGCCTGTTGCATCGGTTCCGCGCCGGCGATCTCGACGCCTTCGAAGCGCTCTTCCGCGAGCATCAGCGCCCGGTCTACGGCTGGATTCTGCGCATCGTCCGCAACACGGCTGCCGCGGAAGACCTCACGGTGGAGACCTTCTGGCGCATCCATCGCGCGCACGACCGTTTTCAGCCGGAGTACCCGTTCGGGCCCTGGGCGCGGCGCATCGCCACACGCGCGGCGCTCGATTGGTTCCGGGCGCAGCGGCCCGAGGTGGAGCTGACGGCAGAAATGGCCGGCGCTTTGCCCTCCGCTTTCGCGGGCAATCCCGGCATCGCTGCCGAGATTCGCAGCAAAACCGCGCTGGCCTTCAGCCGGCTGCCGCCCAGTTTGCGCGCCGCGGCGATTCTGGCCGTGGTAGAAGAGCAGCCGCACAAAGAGGTTGCCGCGGCGCTCGGCATCACCGTGGGCGCCGTTAAATTGCGCGTCTTTCGCGCTCTTCGATTGTTGAGAAAGGACCTGGAAAAGCAGGGAATCACGCCATGAATAATGATGATCGAATCAAACAATTGCTCCGGCAGGCGCTGCCGCCCGTTGAGTCGAACGCGGAGGCGGAACGCGATCTGTGGCCCGCGGTGCTGCGCAAGCTCGACGCGGACGCTGCGCAACGCCATGTGGTGCCCTGGTTCGACTGGGCTCTGCTCGGCGGCCTCGCGGTCTTCGCTGTCTCGTTCCCGGCGACGATCCCGGTTTTTCTCTACTACCTGTGAACTATGAACTCAAAGGAGCTTGCCATGAACAATCACACTTACCTTCGCGCCTATCTTGCCGGAGTGTTTGTCCCTACGCTGCTCTTTCCCGTGCTCATCACACTCCTGCTTGTGGGAAAGCTCGCCGCTCAGGAGCCGATTCCCGTCGAGCGCATCGTAGTCTTTCCGCTCACCTTCGTGCCTTTCCTTTGGGGAATATGGAATGTGCTCTGGGCGGCTACACGCAACCGCACCCATCTGCCGCTCGGACTGCACGGAGCCATCCTGCCATTTCTGCTGCTGCCTGCGGGAGCAAGTCTCGCCAAATGTCTCGGCCTCATCACGCTCGGGTCAACGAGCGTCACCGTGTTACAAGCTGTCGAGGCACCTTACTGGGTGGTTGCGTGTGGCTTCGCTTTCGGGCTCGTGGTTTACTACCTTGCCTGGAAGTACATCGTTGGTTTCGTAAACCGCGCGCTCGGCATCGCCTGATCGAAGGAGACAACCATGTTCGCCATCGTGCGCACCATTACTTACGCGACAGTCTTTGTGGGAGTGCTGCTGGTCTATCTGCCGGCGCGCATTCTCGCCTGGTCCGGCATTACACGCCCCGCCGTGTACGCATGGCCGCAGATCGCAGGCATCGCCATCGCCACCGCCGGAGCCCTGGTTGCGCTTTCCTGCCTGTGGGCCTTTGCATGGATTGGAAAAGGCACTCCTGCGCCCTTCGATCCGCCCCGCAGACTCGTGGTTCGCGGCCCTTATCGCTTATTGCGGAATCCCATGTATGCAGGCGCAGGGTTCGCCGTCGGCGGAGCGGCACTGTTCTTTGAATCCATTCAGCTGCTCGCCTTTATCGCCCTGTTTCTGCTGGCCACGCATCTGTTCGTGGTGTTTTACGAGGAGCCTACGCTGCGGCGCACCTTCGGCGCGGAGTACGAAGCGTATTGCCGGCGCGTGCACCGCTGGTGGCCGTCAGCGCGGACAGGCCCTACTTCTTGAAGAAATCTCCGAGCCCGGCGCGTTCCGCGTGGGCCGCCATCTGCGCCTGAATGGTGAGCGCCAGTTCGAGCGCCGCGCGTCCCTGCCGCGCCGTGACCCGCGGCGGGCGGCGCGTCCGCACCGACTCAAGGAAGGAGAGGATTTCGAGCTTCAGGGGCTCGCCCGGAGTTACCTCCGGCTTGACGAAACTCAATCCAGGCGTGGGGCTTAAGCTCGGCGCCGCTCCATCCTGGGTCTCGGCGTGGGACTCGGCGTGCGCCCCGGCCCGCTCCTTGGCAATCTGCTTCAGCTTTTCCGGATCGTTCTTCGCTGCCGCAATCTTCATCAGCAACCCGGCCGGAATCTTGCCGGATGCGAGAAGTCCCTGGATTACCGAAGCATCGAGCTTTCCGGTAGTCAGGAATTCGGCGGCGGCGCGCGCCAGTTGAGCGTTGGGGCTTGCGGCTTCCTGATCGTCGATGCGGATCACGAGCACATCGCGCCGCGCATAGTCGATGGACACGTACTGGTGCGGCTCGAAGAAACGCAATTTCCGCACGCGTTCGGTGGAGACGCGCGAGGCCGTGAAGTTGGCCACGCAGCCCGACTCGAACTCCACGCGCACGTTCGCAATGTCCACCTTGGGCGAAAGAATCGGCAGGCCCACCGCGCGTACCTCGCGCACCGGGGATTTGGCAAACGTGAGCACAATGTCGAGATCGTGGATCATCAGGTCGAGAATCACGTCGACGTCGAGCGCGCGCGGCGTGAATACGCTCAGCCGGTGCGCTTCGAAGAACATGGGCCGCGTCAGACTCGGCTCTACGGCCACTACCGCCGGGTTGAAGCGCTCCAGATGTCCCGGCTGCACGATGCGGCCGTTCTTTTCGGCGCGCTGGATCAGATCGTCGGCTTCCGCAAGGCTGGCCGCGAGCGGCTTCTCGATGAGCAGATCGAGGCCCGCGCCGAGCAGCTCTGTCGCCACCTCGTAATGCTTGACCGTGGGCACGGCCACGCACGCCGCATCGAGCTTGAGATCGGCTTTCAGCAGTTCATCGATGCTTGCGATCACCGGAATGCCGTATTGCTTTGCCGCCTCATCGGCGCGCGCCGCATCGGGATCGACCGCCGCAACCAGCGCCGCGCCCGCCCCCTCGGTCTCGAGCTCGCGCAGCACACGCAGATGGTTGCGCCCAAAGGCTCCGGCGCCAGCCACGGCCACGCGCAATTGGGTTTTGCCTGCGATTTCGCCGCCTCTTTCTCTCAGCCTTTTCCTTCCACGGCCTTCAGGCAGCGGCTGTAGAGCTCGAGCAACTGGTTCACGTGCTCCTCGGGCTTGGTGGCGCTTGTGCCGGTGAAGCCCGTGGAAGGCGTTGCCGGTTTCCCCACGCCCGCCGTGCCCGCCACAAACTTCATCAGGTCAAGCGCAATGTCTTCATTTCGTCGGGCGCCAAGCCCCGCGGTACTCAGTGTGTCCATACGCAGATTCTCCGAAGTCCGATGCTACCAGATCAAGCGCATATCGTTGGTGGGCGACCCATCCTTCCCCGCATTCCTCATGCGGCGCCCGGCCCCATGCGTCGCCGGGGCTTGATCCGCACGAGGGAACCACAGGCCTATAATTCCCGTACACTGTTTCGGAGGCACGAACCATGAGTGCAAGATCGACTTGGGCGGCAACTGCAGTCGGGACCGCAGTGGGTACGGGCGGTTGGATCCTGGGGCTGGGCAACTTCGTTTGGCCGGCCCATCCCGGTTGGGCGCTCTTCTTCATTACGCTTGCCGCCACCATCGCTACCCAGGTGGCAGTGGAACGCGTGGTCCGCAACGCTGCCGCCCGTCGCGCGCAAAGTTAGCGCATCGCAAGACTCCCGCTCCTCCGGCCCACTCCGCTAGTCTCTTATCAGGATGTCCCCCGCCCACATCGCACTCGGCGCCAACCTTCTCAGCTCTGCTGGCCCTCCTGAGGCCACGCTCGCCGCAGCCGCCGAACGCCTGGCCGCCTTGGGCCGTATCACTGCTCGCTCCTCGCTCTATTCCACCGCGCCCGTCGGATTTGCAGATCAACCCCGCTTCGCGAACGCCGTGGTCGCGCTGGAAACGCAACGATCACCGCGCGATCTGCTGGACGACCTTCTCTCGATCGAGCTCGAATTCGGCCGTGATCGCGCCGCGAGCCCGCCCAACGGCCCACGCACGCTCGATCTGGACATCCTGTTCTATGGCGATCTGGTTCTTAGCGAGTACGGTGTTGAAATCCCACACCCACGCCTTGCCGAGCGCGCCTTCGTGCTCGTGCCGCTCCACGAAATCGCGGCCGATCTCCGCGATCCCCGCTCAGGAGAAACCGTGGTGCAACTCTTGCAGGCTCTCACCGGCCATACGGAACCGGACGCCGTTGCGAAGATCGAATGCGGCGTCTGGACTGATACGACTGTCCGCTAAAATCAATCAGTGACTCAACCTTTCCAGCTCCTGGCCGAAACTGCCGCAGGCGGACGCCGCGGACGTCTCTACCTTCCGCATAAAACTGTGGAAACGCCGGTGTTCATGCCCGTCGGCACGCAGGGAACGGTCAAAGCCGTCCCGCAGGACACTCTCGAATCGCTGGGCGCCCAGATCATTCTCGGCAACACCTATCACCTCTACCTGCGGCCGGGACACGAGGCCATCCGCCGCATGGGTGGCCTGCACAAATTCATCAGCTGGCCGCACGCCCTGCTCACCGACTCGGGCGGCTTTCAGGTTTTCTCGCTCAACGAGCTGCGCAAAGTCACGGATGACGGCGTGCATTTCCGCTCGCACCTGGATGGGAGTTCGCACTTCTTTACTCCCGAGCATTCCATCGAAGTGCAAATCGCGTTGGGCGCGGACGTCTGCATGGCTTTTGACGAGTGCACGGAGTATCCCGCCAATCGTCCTCGCGCCGAAGAGAGCCTGCGCCTCACCATGGCGTGGGCGCGCCGCTCGCTCGATCACTTTCGCGCCCATAGCCAGGAAGTTCCCTGGCACGAACTTGTAGCGCCGGCCTCCCGGCCGGCTGTTGTGCGGGCGTCCACGCCCGCACCGGAAGCTCATCAGACGCAATCGCTCTTCGGCATCGTGCAGGGAGGCATGTATCGCGATCTGCGCCGCCAGTGCGCCGAGAGCCTGGTGGAAATGGACTTCGACGGTTACGCCATCGGGGGCTTGAGCGTGGGCGAGCCGCGCGAACTCACTTTGGAGATGATTGCCGCAACCTTGCCGCTGCTGCCCAGGGACAAACCGCGCTACGTGATGGGCGTCGGCTACCCCGACGAAATCGAGCAGTACGCGCGCATGGGCGTGGACATGATGGACTGCGTGCTGCCCACGCGCGCCGCGCGCCACGGACTGCTGTTCACCAGCGAAGGCCGCTTGAACATCAAGAACAAGCAATACGCCGAGGACCAGTTACCACCTGATCCCACATGCGATTGCCTGGTGTGCCGCCGCTACTCCCGCGCCTACCTGCGCCACCTGATGCAGGCCGGCGAAGCGCTCTCTGGCACGCTGAATTCGATCCACAACCTCGCGTACTATCTCGGCATCATGCGGCGGGTTCGCGACTCGCTGGAAACTACGCCTGCAAGCGGAACGAACCGACAACTGACAACTGACAACTGACAACTGTTCACTGCCCACTGTCACATGGCTCCGCCCAGCAGTTGCTTTAGCGCCTGCACATACTCCGTCAGCGCCGCGCGGCCGGTCTCGGTCATGCGATAGAGCGTTTGCGGCTTGCGCAGCACAAACCGCTTCTCCACCGTCACGTAGCCAGCCTCTTCGAGCTTCATCAACTGCGCGCCCAGGTTGCCATCGGTCGAGCCGGTTTTGGCGCGCAGCCAGGTGAACTCCGCCTCGTCGACCCCCGAGAGCAGCGAAAGCAGCGCCAGGCGCAGCTTGCCGTGAATCACGGGATTCAACTCCGGCAGCTCAGGCATGGACCACCCCGTTCTGCCGGCGGCGCCGCGACTCGAGAATCATTGCGTAGATGCCAAAAACAATCTGACAGAGGAAGATCGCTGCCAGAAAAGCGTCCACGGCCACGTTCACCGAG
>JBEKAS010000140.1:0-10736 GCA_050015795.1 Occallatibacter sp.
GCGACGCGCGCCGGACGGCAGCGGATCGGGTAGCTCCTCGCCGAGCTTGACGGGCAAAGCACTCAACTGCGGCGCCTGCGACCCCTGCGGTGGGGCAGCCTTTTGGTTGAGTGTCGTGCTGCCCGATTGCTCCGGCATCAGCACGTGCGGCGGCAGGTACACGCCGCCATCCGCGATCGTCGAGACCATCGAAACCAATTGAATAGGCGTGACAGCTTCTTCCTGGCCAATGGCGACGTACCCGATGGAAGCCGGCTGCCACCTGCTCACAGGCCGCAGCAGGCCGCGCGTTTCGCCGGGCAGCTCGATTCCGGACCGCTGACCAAAGCCGAAGGCGCGAATGTAGTTGTAGAGGCGGTCGGGGCCGAGCTTCAGCGCCAGCTTGATGACGCCCACGTCGCTCGAACGGGCCAAAGCCGTGGCCACGGTTACCGTGCCGATGCCGCGATCGCCCTTGTCGTCATGAATCACGCTACCGAAGAGCGTGATCTGGCCGCCCTGGCAATCAAGCATGTCGTCAGGCGTGGCCACATTTGCGTCCATCGCCGCCGCGTACGTGACCAGCTTGAAGGTCGAGCCCGGCTCATACACGTCGCTCACCGCGTGGTCGCGCAACAGGAGGGGCGTGGTGTGGCGAGACTGGTTGGGATTGAATGTGGGACGAATGGCCAGTGCAAGAATCTGGCCCGTGTGCACGTCCTGCACCACCACCGTGCCATTGAGCGCCTGCGTCTTCTCCATGGCGTGGTCGAGAGCGCGCTCGGCCATGAACTGGATGTTCTCGTCGATGGTGAGCACGAGGTTGCGGCCGGGTTCGGGCTCGTGCTCGGTGGAACCAAGCACCTTGCGCCGCGCATCCATGGCCGTGTACATCAGCCCCGGACGACCGTGCAGGTCGCCGTCGAATTTTTCCTCAAGACCGCCCAGCCCGTTGTCGTCGACACCCACGTAGCCCAGCACCTGCGCGGCGATCTCGCTGTCGGGATAAAAGCGCTGGAACTCCTTTTGAAAATAGACGCCCTTCATATTCAGGGCCTTCACCGCTGCCGCAACCTGCGGCGTCACGCGGCGCGCAATCCAGGCGAAGTTGTGCCCTACGTTCAGGTGCGCGACAATCTGGTCCTCCGTGGTCAACGCATCTTCGGGATCGGTGTGTACCAGCGCGGCCAGTGCGCGCGCGGCGGCCGGCTTGTCGGCAATCTCGGTAGGATCGGCGTAAATGGAGTCGGCCAGCACGGTCATGGCCAGCTCGCGCAGGTTGCGGTCGTAGAGAACGCCGCGGCGCGGAGCCACTTCAAAGGTGCGCTGCTGCTGTTTTTGGGCGCGCTCCACGAACTCCTGATGGCGCACGATCTGCAGCCAGAACAAGCGGCCCGCGATAGCGCTGGCCCACAGGAAAAAGAAGAGGCAGACGATCCAGAAGCGCGATCTCTTAAGAGGCAAAGCCCTTGTGGTAGGAGTGCGGCCGCGGATGGATTGAACGGTTGCCGGCATTTCAGCTATTAGCTCCTAGCTCTTAGCTTTTAGCTCCATCGTGCCTGCATCCGCCTTCATGGCTTTTCCTGTGGCTCCGGAGTGTGTGCGTAACTTTCGCCAAGCGTGGCAAAGCTAAAGGCTAAGAGCTAAAAGCTGGAAGCTGTCTTCGGCGCCGGAGAAGTGTTTTGAGCCAGCGCAGGAGCGCCGGAATCGGAACGGGCGCTGGGATACACCACCTGCCCCGGCTGCGGCTCATCGAGCCCAAGTTGGCGCGCCATCTGGTCGATGCGGCCCGGTTGCGTGAGCTCGGCTTCGCTCAGGTGAAGCTGGCGGTTCTCCTCGCGCAACTGATCGAGGGTTTGCTTCTCGCTCTCCACGCGATAGCTGCTCTCGATGGCGGAGAAGTGCTGCAACCCGTAAATCATGATGAGCGAAAACAGCACGGTGACGGCGGCCGAAAACACGCGCATCTCGCGCACCCGCACCGGGTCGCTGGCCTTCACCAGGCGCGAGTTGTCAAAGTGCCTTGCGAAGTAGAACTCCGGCGTGCGCACGCGGCGGCGGCTCAGCGCCTGCTGCGCCATCAGCTCGGCGTTGCGCTCGGCAATCCGCGCTCCCCAACCGTGGCCCGACTCGAAATAGGTTGTTGCACACGCCGCCATCGAAGTTCCTCTCCGTGCCGAACCTTCTATTGCCGTTCCGCCGCGCGAAGCTTGGCGCTGCGCGAACGCGGGTTGCGATCCATTTCTTCTTCACCGGCAGTCACGGGCTTTCTGGTCAAAATCTTCCAGATTCCCTGCTGCGCGCCTTCCCGGATGCTGTCCTTCGCAATGCGATCTTCAAGAGAATGAAAGCTGATAACGACGAGCCGTGCGGAGGGCTTAAGCAATTTGGGTGCGGCCTCAAGCAATGCCCGGATTTCATCCAATTCGCGGTTAATATAGATGCGCAGCGCTTGAAAGGTCCGCGTTGCCGGGTGAATGTGTTTCATTGGCGGGACGGCTGAGGCTACAATCCGGGCCAATTGCCCCGTGCTCGTAACCGGCCGCCCCCGCACAATGGCTCTGGCGACTGTCCGCGACCTCCTTTCCTCACCGTATTCGTAAATGAGATTTGCGAGCTCGCGCTCATCCATCTCATTCACCACTTGTTCGGCGGTCGGCCCGGTGCGCGTATCCATACGCATGTCCAGCGGCCCGTCCGCCTGAAAACTGAATCCTCTGCGCGCTTCGTCGAAATGCAAACTGCTTACCCCGAAGTCGGCCAGCAAACCATCTACCGATGCAGGTTCCACGTGCTTACCGATCTGGCTGAAGGCCTCGCCGATGAACGTGAGCTGCGGCGCCTGACTGCCCATCTCTTCCACAACCTTTACGAGCCGCGCCATTGCCAACTCCAGTGCCTCGGGGTCGCGATCGAAACCAATCAGCCGTCCGCCGGGCCCCAGCTGCCTCATAATGCCTTCGGCATGTCCTGCCAGACCCAGCGTGCAGTCCACGTAGGTCCCACCGGGCCTCACGCAGAGAAAATCCAACGCATCCTGAAAAAGAACCGGCACATGGCGTGCTTTCTGCTGCGTCATGCGGCCCCCCTGAGGGGCTTAAACTTCGTTCTCCGCGGAGAGAATTGCATCCACCGCCTTGAGATCGTCCTCCGTGGGAACCTTGGCCGGAAGAGCCTGTTCAAACAGCGCCTTGTTCACCACCTCGAGATGCGTGATCCTGCCTATTACCGCAAGGTCGCCCTCCAGCCTGGCCTTGGATCGCAGATTCTGCGACAGCACAAACCGTCCCTGGGCGTCCATCTTCACTTCCTGGCCGTAATAGCCCGTCATATCGAGGTAATTCTTCACTGCACGGTTCCCTACGCTGTGTTTCTTCAGTCGCGCTTCGACCTTCTTCCACTCGTCAAGCGGCCAAATCTGGGCGCGCTCGCCATCCTCGGTCGTCAAATAGAGGTCGGTAATGTTCGCGGCGTCCAGCAACTGCTTGAAGGGAACCGGCAGCTTGAGCCGCCCGCTCTCCTCGACTCGTGCTGGATGGTTGCCGCGAAACATTTGCCCGCCTCATTGCCCGCCGCAGCCGGTTTTGCTTGGGCTGCGGTTTCATCTCTTTCTGCCCCTTGGCCTATCCGGGTTAGCCAGGCTGGTTCCCCAGCCGCTTTTGCCTCCGGAATCCCATGCCCCGGGCCCCAAAGGGAGTACACTCTCTGTGGAAATGCAAAAGCTTTTGCAAAACCCGCAGCTTGGCTCCGATTGGAAAGATTGTTTGATTTTCCCCAAAAAGTGCCAATTAATTCCAAAAACTTCCAACTCCTGACGATAGTACCCCTGATCTCTCCTGATGGAAAGAGAAAAATCGGTGGAAACTGTCGAAAATCTGGGCTTTAATCAGGAAAGCCGACTAATAGGCGAAAAAATTTCTGACACCACAAGATATGGGGTTTACTGCTTTGATTCCCCCGCTGGACAGGTCATCCGGATTATGATAGGAGAATAAAAAGCGAAGATCCCCTGGTTCTTCGCTTAAGACAAAGCCGTGAGTGGTGCGGAGTGTAGCCAGATCCCGTCCCGATTCGATCTATTGGGCGCTGGCCTGCGCTTTTGAATCCGGCGTCGAAGCCGGCGCGGCGTTCCACCACCCTCCACCGAGCGCCTGAAAGAGCGTGGCCGAATCGGAGAAACGTGCCGCCGTGGCGGCAGTGCGATCCAGTTCCGTCTGCAACTGTTGCCGTTGCGCCTCGATCAGCGCCAACTCGCTGATCCCGCCCGCCTGATAGCGTCCCTGAGCAATCTGATAGCTCGTATCCGCATCGGCCGCGGCTTCGCTGCGCGCCTTCAGGGTCTCGGCGTCGTGCTCGATGGCGCTGAGAGTGTCGGCCACCTGTCCAAAAGCCTCGAGCACAGTCTGCCGGTAGACGCTGTTCGCTTCCTGGTAGGCTGCCTCGGCCTTGCGCTTCTCCGCGCGCAGGGCGCCTCCATTATAGATAGGTTGCGTGAGCGACGACGCCACATTCCACACGTCGCCGCCCGCAATGAAACTGGTCCCAATGCCGCCGCCGCTCCCAGCCAACACAATTTGCGGATATAGGTTGGCCGTGGCCACGCCGACGTTGGCGCTGGCCTGGTGCAGCAGTGCCTCAGAGGCCCGAATATCGGGGCGCTGCCGCACCAGCGCGGAGGGAAGGCTCAAGGGCAAGTCCTGCGGAAGGTGTAGCGCGTCGAGCGAGAGATCCGGAATCTGCGCTTCGGCGGGTGACTTGCCCATCAGCACGGCAAGCTGATGGTCCACAACATCGAGCTGAGCTTCAAGCGGAGGAATTGTGGCCTGCGTTTGGGCGATCGTGGTTTTCCGGCTCTCCACATCCGCATCGGAAGTCCCACCGGCGCGATTCCGCTCCACCGTGATCGCTAATTCGCGCTGCTCCACAGCGAGCAACTGCCTGCTGAGCTCGATCTCCCTGCGGAGCTGCGCCTGGCGGATGGCCGCGGAGACCACGTTGCCAGCCAGCATGAGGCGCGCCCCTTCAAGCTGCCAGTTCTCGTAATCGCGATTGGCCCCGAGGCCTTCAATCGCGCGCCGGTTGGCTCCGAAAATATCCAGGGCATACGACACTGCGACCGATCCGTTCAGCAGCGTGAAGGGTGAGGGATTGGGAAATGGAATACCGTAAGCGGAGAGATTCAGCTGCTCTTGCTCCACGGCCGCATTTCCGGTCACGGTCGGGTATTTGGTCGCCCCGGTGCGCGCGTTCAGCTCCTCCTGTGCTTCTTTGAGACGCGCGGCGGACTGCGCCAGAGTCGGGCTGTTCTGCAGGGCCTGCTCCATCATGCTGTTGAGCTCGGGCGAGTGAAACAGCGTCCACCATTGCGCGGGGAGCGCGGCCGAGCTATCGAGTTGTTGCGCCACGCCTGCCGGTCCAGCGCTGCTTGCCGTCTCGGCCGGCTGCGGTTGCGGCGTGTAGGCAGTAATCGACGGCGCCGTCGGCGGATTGTACTTCGGACCAACGTTGCAACCCGCGAGCAGACAGAGTCCGAGTGCCGCGACTGCGTAGCTTTGTGACGTCCAGGGCGTAGCGCCGGTCTCCAGACCGGCTGTACTGGCTGTGTCCACGCCGCCAGCGGTAATGTGCGGGTCAGGAGACCCGCACGACAGCCGGCCAGGAGGCCGGCGGTACATGGCAACGGAAAAGCTCCAATTCGAATTTTTCGGCAAACCCATGGCTTCGCCTCTCAATCCCCCTCAATCAATCCAATGTCCTGCGATATGTGACAGACGCAATGAACATCAGAACCACCATGAAGACCATCATGGGCCACACGCTCGGCCAGGAATCGGCCCAGCCGTTGCCCTTAAGAAGAATTCCCCGGATGAGCCGGAGGAAATACGTAAGCGGCAGCAGGTTTCCAATCGCCTGCGCCCACTTCGGCATGCCCTCGAAGGGAAACATGAAGCCCGAAAGCATGATGTTGGGAAGAAAAAAGAAAATGGCGAGCTGCACGGCCTGCAGCTGGTTCTGCGCCAGCGACGAAAACGTGATGCCCACGGTTAGATTGGCCGCGATAAACAGCAGCGCCGAAAGATAAACCGCGCCGATGTTGCCGAAAAAGGGTACCTGAAACACGTAGCGCGCGGCCAGCAAGATGATCGACGCCTGAATGAGCCCGATGCCGATGTAGGGAATCAGTTTTCCTGTCATCACCTCGAGCGGTGTTACCGGCATGGCCAGCAGATTTTCCATGGTGCCGCGCTCGCGCTCGCGCGTGATGGCCAGGCCGGTCATCAAAACCATGGTGAGCGTGAGTACCATGCCCGTCAGGCCCGGCACCACGAAGTACTGCGTAATGTTGTCGGGGTTGTAAAGCTGATGAATCGTCACGTCGAACGGCGCGGGGCTGCCGCGAAGACTGGCGAGCGGTCCTGTGATCGCCTTTTCGACCACCGATTGCGCGATGCCGTTGACCGCGGCCAATGCGTTCCCAGTGGCCGTGGGATCGGTGGCGTCGGCTTCGATCAACAGCGAGGGCCGCTCGTGGCGCAGCAGCTGATGCGTGAATCCCGCGGGAATATTGATGACAAACAGCACCTTGCCTTGCGCCAGTGCCTCGCGGCCCGCCGCTTCGTTGGGCAGTGTGGCGACGACGTTGAAGTACGAAGAGTTTTCGAGCGCCGCAATGAAGCTGCGCGTGATGTCGGTATCGTCGGCGCTGATCACCGCGGTATCGAGATGTTTGGGATTGGTGTTGATGGCGTAGCCGAACAGCGCCGTCTGCATGATCGGTATGCCCACGATCATGGCGAAGGTGAGCCGGTCGCGTTTGAGTTGCGTGAACTCCTTGAGCACCATGCTCCACCAGCGCGCCGCCGAAAAGCCGCTCCATCCCTTCATGCTTTACCTCCGCCGTTCTCTGGGGCTTTGCCCATCAGATAGATGAAGACATCCTCCAGGCCTGTCTCGACCGGTTCCGCGCGTCGCCCGCCCGCGCTGGCCGCCGCCTCCACCGTGCGCTGCAACAGCCCCGCATTGCTTCCGCTCACGTGCAGCACGTCGCCAAATGTTACCGTCTGCTCCACGCCGGGCCGGCGTCGCAAATCGTCCTGCAACTCGGAGAGCCGGTCACCGTGAATGGCCCACGTGGTGAGGTGCTGGCTGGCGATCACTTCGGCCGCCGAGCCCTGCGCCAGCAGCTTTCCGTAGGCGATATACGCCAGCTTGTGGCAGCGCACCGCTTCATCCATATAGTGCGTGCTCACCAGCACCGAGATGCCATTCGCCGCCAGGCTCTGCAGCTCATCCCAGAAGTCGCGCCTGGCGCGCGGATCCACGCCTGCTGTCGGCTCGTCCAGCAGCAGCAGGTTGGGCTCGTGCAGCATGCATGCCGCCAGCGCCATTCTCTGCTTCCATCCGCCGGACAACGCGCCCGCAAGCTGTCCGGCGCGCGCCGACAGTCCCAGGTTTTCCAGCGACCTGTGCACCGCCGCCTTGCGCTGCGGGATCTCGTACATGCGCGCCACAAAATCCAGATTCTCCGCAATCGAGAGATCGTCCCAGAACGAAAATCTCTGCGTCATGTACCCGACCCTGCGCTTGATCTCCGCGCATTCGCGCACAATGTCGTAACCCAGGCAAGTTCCGCTGCCGGAGTCGGGCTTGAGCAATCCGCACACCATGCGGATGGTAGTCGTCTTGCCGCTGCCATTTGGCCCCAGAAATCCGAAGATCTCGCCCCTGCGCACGCGCAGCGAGACATCGCGCACCACGTGCTTGTCGCCGTAGTGCTTGTTCAAGCCATGCACGTCGATGGCGTATTCCGGGCTGGCAACCGCCGTCATTCGACCGTCACCTCCACAGGCTGGCCGGGATGGAGCAACGCCGCCTTCTCGTCGGGCGGCTTGGCGATGATCATGAAAACGAGTTTCGAGCGGTTCTCGTTGCTGTAGATCACAGGCGGCGTGTATTCGCACTGCGGCGAGATGAACGTGATCGCCGCAGTAACTGCGGAAGCACAGCCGTCGCATTCGACCGCGACGCTCTCGCCCACCTTGAGCTTGCCTACCACGGTCTCAGGCACAAAGAAGCGGACTTCCATGTTCTCCGTCGGCAGAATCTGCACCACGGGATTGCCGGCCTCAACCCACTCGCCCTCGCGATACAACGTGTCGAAGACCAGCCCCTGGCGCGGCGAGTCAATGTTTTTTTGATCGAGCCGCCACTCTGTTTCGGAAAGAGAGGCGCGATCGGCCGCGACCTGGTTCTGCTGCGCCTTGATCTGTTGCTCGCGCGCGGGCAACGCATCGACGGCCAGGTCGGCTTCGAGCTCCCGCACCCGCGCCGCACTCGCATCCGCCGCCTCCTCGGCGGTGATCAGATCGGTCTGCGCAATGCCGCCGGCCTGATACTGTTTCTTGTCGCTCTCCAGAATCTGGTCGGCCTGCTTTTTTTGGGCGAGCGCCTGCATCAGCTGTGCCCGCGTCACCTCAATCTCCGGCGGACGCTTGCCAGTCTCAAGATCGGCCAGCCGCGACTGCGAGCTTTCGAGCAGGCGTTGCGCGTTGCGCACGGCCGACGCTTCAGGCTCGCGATCGAAGGCAAAAAGCGGCTGCTTCACGGCGACAGTCTCTCCGCGCGCTACCGCAAGATGATCGAGCCTACCGCTTTGGGGCGATGCCACGTAGACGAATTTGCCTTCAATGTAGCCCTGATAAGTGTTTGTGGGCTGATGCGAGCATCCCGTGGCGGCGAGCGCTGCGGCAACGGCCAAACCCGGAAGGACGCTCAAAAATCGCGCTGTCATCCTGAACGAAGTTTGCCGCGTGACCGGGGCCCCCGCGGACAGGTCTTCGTCCGTGGGGTGGGTGGGCGGCAAACGGAGTCGAAGGATCTGCGGTTGTTCTTCACCGAATCTCCGATTCATCACTGTAGGCATCGTTTCCTCCGATCTCATTTCCTGTTACGAGGCGTTTTCCGTGAGGGTTTCAGTCCATGCTGCAGCAGGGCCGTAATGTGGCGGCCGATAGCCTGCGGGTTCGGCTCCTTGCGATGAAAGACCTCGGCGAAAAAGGGCGCCGTCGCCAGATGCATCATCACCAGGCCGAGCATGGAGAAGACAATGAGCACGGGATCGAGGTCCGCCTGGATTTCGCCTTTCGCCTGGGCGCGCGTCACCGCCTCGCTCAGCAGGCGCACCTTGTCGAACGGCAGTTTGCGCAGCACGCGGCTGCGCAGCAATCCGCCTTCGTTCAGCACCTCGCGCATCCACGTAGAGGGAATCCACGGCATGCGCTCGATCCCTGCCACAAGGCGACCCACAACGCCGCGAATCAACTGCTCGGGAGCGGCGCCGGGGTCAACCGGACTCCAGACCGATGCGATGAGAGGAGCGATCTTCTCTTCCACCACGCAATCGAGCAGATGGTCGCGGTCTTTGAAGTAGTAGTGCAGCATCGCGGGCGTCAGGCCGGCCCGCTTGGCAATCGCGGCGAAAGTGGTGGCCGCCACGCCCTGCCGGGCAAAAAGCTCCGTGGCCGCGGTCAGCAGATGCTCCCGCGCATCACCGTCCACGCCGGTAACGGGCCGCCCGGGACAGCGTTTGAGTTTGCGAGGCGTGTGTTTCATAAATTAACTAACGATATAATTAATATCACGAGTACAAAATCTGTCAACTCCCATTCCTGGCCGAACCCCGCAATCCGTCAATCGATGGAAAGGGCTCCTGCTCCCGCTGCGGCGGGTCGGGAGCAGAAGTGCTGGATCGAATCAGAGAGCGACGGTTACCGCCTTGGTCTCCAGGTAATTGTTCAGGACTTCTTCGCCCATCTCGCGGCCCCAACCCGATTGCTTGTATCCGCCGAAAGGCAGAGAGGCGTCGAAGACGTTGTGGCAGTTCACCCAAACGGTGCCTGCACGCAGGCCGCGGGCCACTTTGTGGGCGAGGCTCACGTTCTCGGTCCACACGCTGGCGGCCAGGCCATAGATGGTGTCGTTGGCACGCTTGACGATCGCGTCGACGTCCCGGTCGGAAAACGGAACCGCGCACACCACCGGCCCGAAGATCTCTTCCTGAACGACCTTCATGCGCGGGTTGGTGTTGGTCAGCACGGTGGGACGCACAAACCAGCCGCGATCCACGCCGGAGACGGGACCGCCGGCTGCGACCTTCGCGCCCTCCTCAATGCCCGATTCGATGTAGCCGACGACGCGGCGATACTGCTCGTCCGAGACCAGCGGGCCCATCTGGCATGTGGGATCCATTCCCGGCGCCAGCTTGATCTCATTCGCCACGTGGCTCACGCCGTCCACAACTTCGTCGAAGACCTTCTCGTGCACGTAGAGGCGGGAACCGGCACAGCAGCACTGCCCGTGGTTGAAAAAGATGGCGCTGGCTGAGCCCTGAATTGCGTTCTCGATTTTCGCATCCGGGAAGACCAAGACGGGCGATTTTCCACCCAGTTCCAACGACACCTTTTTCAGGTTTCCTGTCGCGGCTTTCACAATGAGCTTGCCCACTTCTGTGGATCCGGTAAAGGCCACCTTATCGACCATTTCGTGAGCGGCCAGCGGCGCCCCGGCTCCTTCGCCGAAACCGGTAATCACGTTGACCACGCCCGCCGGCAGACCCGCTTCATCCAGAGCCTGCGCCAGCCGCAGCCCGGAGAGCGGCGTCTGCTCCGCCAGCTTCAGCACAATCGTGCAGCCGCAAGCCAGCGCGGGCGCCAGCTTCCACGCCGCCATCAGCAGCGGGAAGTTCCACGGGATGATCT
>JBEKAS010000141.1:0-10668 GCA_050015795.1 Occallatibacter sp.
GGGGTGCTTGTCGCGGGAGATGGATGCAAGGACTCGCCTCTGGGTTCTAACGCGGGCGCCGAAGTGCGTCCCGAAGTGGCGCCGACGGAGTTCACGCCCGATGTAGAGATGCGGCCGGCCATCGCATGAACGAATCTCCGGCCGGAACGGTCACGTTCGGCCGGGTCCGAGGAGTCACAATCTTGACCGTAGCACAAGCGCCGACGTGCTGCAAAGAAGGGTTGGCCGCAGCCAAAGGGCGCGACGGCGGAGGGCACCGTGGTCTCCCACCCTTTTCCGCAAAAGGCGCGGAAAAGAATGGGCACGGCAAGTTTCTGCGGTCCCACCCTAACGCGTCTACGCGGTGCGCCGCCGTCCTGTCGCCGCGTCCCGTACCGCGCCGAAAAAGAGCGTCCGGTGCAGCGAGTCCAGATGCGGCAGTAACGGGGCAATCTCGGCCAGGAAAGGATCGCTCAGGATCGCCGCCACCTCTTCGTCGCGGCGGCTGCGGGCGTCGCGCACCAGTTGGCGCACTTCCACGCCCAGGGCCGTGGCGAGCCGCTCCAGCGAGCCCAGTGTCGGAATCGCCTTTCCGTTTTCGATTTTCGAAATGTAGGTGCGCGGTACCTGCATCCGTCCCGCCAGTTGGCGCTGGCTCAGATGACGCGCGCGGCGCAAATCCCGCACCTGTGCTGCCACCTGCGACCCGGCGTCGCCGCTATTGGGCGCAGGTTGGCTGGTCACCAGCTGTGGGGCTAATTGTGCGGGTTCCTCGAAATCGAGAGGTTTGTGGCACCTTCTGCAAAGGGAGTTGCTGGTTCGATACTGCATCAGCCTGCAGTATTCACACCGCACCACTTCGCGTGTTTCCACGCAGATTAAAGTAGTTGCCATTGGCCATGTGCGGAGCGCCAGAGCATGCGTCCCGCGCAGTCCTGTTGCACTGCGATTGGTGCTACTGTCAACGAAGTGAACCATAATTGTCAAGTAGAAACTCAGGGACAAACCGAAGAAACTCCCGGTAGACCCAAAGAATCCCGACGTTTCGCGAACCATAAGAGTAAACAGGGCTAAGGGACTGTGGGAGCTTTCAGATAGATGACCGGCCGGTTCAGGGGACTTCGCCGATCCAGAATGTTTATCGATGTGTTACTGACGGGTGGGCGACAACCCACGCCCAAACTGCCAGGCAATAATCGATGCGAGTCGCGCTAGATTAGAATGTGGAACTTGACAAAATCTTTCTTGGAGCAGAGAGGTTAATGTGACCGCAAGATTTCCGATCTATCCGGCGCATACCGCAGTACTGAGCATGGATTGCCAAACCGGAATCGTTTCTATCTACGCCAAAGACGACAAAGATGCCTTCCTAACTCGTGCCGCGAGTGCCCTCAACCATGGACGTACCACCGGCATGACCATTATCCACATCCAAGTAGGCTTTCGTCCGGGACTTCCAGAGGTTAGTTCCCGAAACATTCTCTTCGGTGCCATTAAATCCTCGGCGCAGCATCAAAAGTTATTTCAGGAACCGCTCGGAACGATCCCATCTCTCATCGCCCCGAGAGAGGGCGAAATTGTAATTACCAAGCATCGCATCAGTGCCTTTACTGGCACCGATCTCGCTATGATCCTTCGCGCCAATGACATCGACACGCTGGTTCTCTACGGAATCGCTACCAGCGGCGTTGTCCTCTCCACTCTGCTCGAAGCTGCAGACGCAGATTTTCGTCTCGCGGTCATTAAAGATTGCTGCGCTGACCTCGATCCTCAACTCCACGATTGCCTGATCGGCAGATTCTTTCCGTCTCGCGGAGCAGTGCTCTCAGTTCGGGAATTCATCGAAGCCTCATAATCGACGCAGGTGAGGATTTTCCTGCGTTCCGGTTGGATAACCGGCTATACGGAAATGGCGGGTTGGTAAAAACTCCCGCACGCCTCCGGCGTGGAGGATGCTGCCTTTCCTTTCGGACCTCCCATGGCAGGATTCTTGTGAAACAGTTGACAGCAAAGGAGTATATTCGCTGGCAGGATTGGACTATATCGAGTGGCAGGGTTGGGCATAACCAGCAATTCGGCGTACGGACGCGAGGAGGCCTGGAGCCTGCTGATCGAGTGGACCCAGAGCGAAAGCCTGCGCAAGCACGCGCTGGCCGTAGAGGCATGTGTGGTGGCCTGCGGCGAGCAAGAAGCCGACCAGATGGGGCTCACAGGCGACGATCGCGCCGCCCTCATCGAGCTTTACTCCACCACCGCCCTGCTTCACGACTTCGACTACGAGCGCCATCCCACAGCCGAGGAGCATCCCTTCGTGGGCGTGCGCGAACTGGAGCGGCTGGGTTGGCCGGAGGAGCTACGCACGGCCATTCTGGGCCACGCCCAGTACTCCGGCGTCCCCCGCACCTCGCATTTGGCCAAAACGCTCTTCGCCTGCGACGAGCTGGCCGGCTTTCTCATCGCCTGCGCCCTCGTCAAGCCCACCAAGGCGATCGCCGACGTGGAAACCGCCAGCGTAAAAAAGAAGATGAAAGACAAGGCCTTCGCCCGCGGCGTGCATCGCGAGGACATTGTGCAGGGAGCCGCGGAGCTGGGCGTCGACCTCGACGCGCACATTAGTTTCTGTATTGAGGCGATGAAGAGGCGGGCGAGGGATTTGGGGCTCGAATTACGATCTGGTGATTAATTACCCGGAAGTTGTATGCGGGTGCGGCTCTCGCGCGCAGGCTCTAAGACCATCAAAACAAATAGGTAATATTTTTCCTTGGAATACCCTTGCTCTTTCGGCAGGAGGGCCGAAACCGTGCCAGGTAACATCGACCGTTCCGAGTAACTCGAATCCGTAATGGAATTCGCCTTCCAAAAAGTCCAGTTACTGTTGCAAAACGACACACGTGGTGTGAAAACTACATCCATCGCCAGTTGGAGGAGTAAATCATTTAGTCATGCTTGAGACCACAGAGTTCGCAGCCGAATATTCGGGATACTCATCGATCCC
This sequence comes from Occallatibacter sp., assembly GCA_050015795.1. Taxonomy (GTDB): domain Bacteria; phylum Acidobacteriota; class Terriglobia; order Terriglobales; family Acidobacteriaceae; genus Telmatobacter. Next base: position 2,975 of record JBEKAS010000141.1, read on the forward strand.
AGTGTCGCAATGCTCTGACGCCATCGAAATCGAGCGGCAGCAGGTTTCGCTTCTCGTTGCGGCCTTCCACCAGCGCCTGCGGTTTGAACGGCAAACCCGGAGCCTGCTGAGTTTGGCCAGCCTTTGGCCGGTCGCCCTGGGCGTGCTGCTGGGCATATACGCGCCTTTCCTGCGCGATCTCACCACCAACTCTGCGCCATGGGCCTTGAACCTCCTCTTTCCGTTCTCTGCCCTGGTGGGCGAGCGCGGGCTCCATTTGAGCTGGGACACAGCGCAGGCGCTTGCCCAGTTCCTGCTCTACGCCCAGTTTCCGCTGGAAGGTCTGCTGGTCCGCATCATCCTGAAGCACCGCGTGGGCCTGTTCAAGGTCTTCGGTCAGGTCACCTGCCTGCATGTTTTCGTTGTGCTTTATCTTGGGCTGGTCACGGGGTCGCTCAGCCAGATGCTGACGAGCTGAACCAACTCCCACCCCCGCTGCAGTTCTTCGCGTGGCCCAGCCGCTCGGGCCGCGCGTCTACGTTCCCGGCTCCCGGTTGTAGCGATAGATCCAGCACTCCTGAGTGCCGCCCCCGCTCAGCTCCACGGCCTGCCGCACACGGACGAATTCACTGGTTTCCGGATCGTCAGGATCATAGCCTTCGTACTCGTCGATTTGGCGCAGGGCGGCTGCATCCTCCGGCAACTCTAGAACCGTACCCCTGATCCTATTCTTCGATTTGGGATCGGGTACGACACCGGGGTAGCCGTCGAGCTCATAGATCTCGCCATAGACGAAACCCTGGCTCACGGGCCGCAGCTTTGCCGCCACTTCCGCCACTTCCTCTGGCGCAAAGCCGGGCTGCAATGATCCGTAGGCAAAGAGGTATTCGCTCATAGGAAAGAAAGACTCCTGCCGCAGTTAAAGGGGATTCTTCAATCGCAATTCCGCCACAATCTCCGCGGCCGCCACGCGCGCCTTGGCCTCCTGGTCGGGCGGGAAACTGATGGCGCCCACCCGCGCATGCCCGCCCCCGCCATAGCGCTCGCAGATTTCGGCCAGGTTCACCATCTTTGCCGGGTCGGCCTTGGTCCACGGGTTCGATCCCACGGCCACCTTGGTGCGAAAGCTCGATTTCGACAGGCCGATCGAATACGTCGCATGGGGAAACAGGTAGTACGGGATGAACTTGTTGAAACCTTCCAGCGGATGGTCGGTGATATCGAAGAAGATCGTCCCGTCGCGTTCTAGGGCACGGCTGCGGATCAGCTCCAGGGCCTGCTGGTGGCGCTCGAGCAGTGGCGGAAGGAGCGGCGCGACGAAGGGCTCCTCAAGAATCTCTGAGAGCGGCATCTCGGTCAGCAGCGGAATCAGTCGGGGGATGAACTGCGGATCCTGCGCGGATTCGATGATGAGAGTGAGCTTCATAGCCGGCGCCGCCATCTCCACAGCGGATTCAGGGCTTTTATACTTTGCGCCGTCCACGATGTCGGCCCAGCGAATCAGGTCGGCGACGGGCGCAGTATTGAAGCCGAAGCGCGTGGAGGCGATGTGCGCAATAAAACTCGTGCAGGACATGTAAGTGGGATCGAAAAACTTGTGCGCCGCGCAAACCGGATCGCGCTGGCAGGCGAGAAAATTCTCGTGATCCTGCGGTGTCAAAAATGCCGACAGGTGGTGATCGAACCACCACGTGATGCGCGGCGAGGCCGAGTATTTGAAATCGACAATGGCGTTTTCGTCGCCCGTGAATTCGCTTTCATCGAACAACGCCCCGGCGCGATGCACCAGCCCGTGATAGTCGTATCTGGCATCGCGCGCGATGCACTCGCGGTGAAAGCGCGTGAACAGCGAGGCTGAACAAGCTCCGTCGAAACATTTGTCGTGGTAGAAGACACGAACCTGCAAAACCTGAGGCCCTCCTGGGCAGGAAGCTGAAAAAAGCGGAACTGTTAAGAATCAAGGGACAGGCTCACTGTGTCAAGCGCCGTGGTCCAAGTCACACGGGCCGCCGCGGCCCATCGTTTACCCTCAATTGGACCTTTTCGCATGACGACGGCCGCCGCGCAAGCCCGCTATCCGCTCACCCAGGGTGTCAACCCATGGCTGGTTACGGTCTCGGTCATGCTGCCCACATTCATGGAGGTGCTCGACACCGCCATCGCTTCGGTGGCGCTGCCCTACATTGCCGGTTCGCTTTCGGCCTCCAACTCCGAGGCCACCTGGGTGCTCACCAGCTACCTGGTCGCGAACGCCGTCATCCTTCCCGCGTCGAATTGGTTCGCGCGGCGCTTTGGCCGCAAGCGCTTCCTGCTGACGTGCGTCATCCTCTTCACCATCGCGTCGTTCTTTTGCGGCGCGGCGCCGTCGTTGGCCGTCATTTTGGTGGCGCGCATCCTGCAGGGCGCGGGTGGCGGCGCATTGCAGCCCCTCTCGCAATCCATCCTGCTGGAGAGCTTTCCCATTCAGAAGCGCTCCATGTCCATGGCCGCCTACGGTCTCGGCATCGTGCTTGCGCCCGTGCTCGGCCCCACGCTCGGTGGCTGGCTCACCGATACCTGGAGCTGGCGCTACGCCTTTTACATCAACATTCCCATCGGCATCCTGGCCGTCATCATGATCAGCCGCTTCGTCCACGATCCGCCCTACATCAAGAACGCCAAGGTGGGCGCCTTCGACAACATCGGCTTCGGCCTGCTGGTGGTGTGGACCGGCTGCCTGCAGATCGTTATCGACAAGGGCCAGGAGGACGACTGGTTCAGCGCCATCTGGGTGCGCTGGGCCGTGACCGCGCTGGTGGTTTCGCTCCTCGTGTGGATCTGGCACTCATGGACCAATCCCAGAAGCCTCGTCGACCTGCATGTGCTCAAGGACCGCAACTTCCGCACCGGCTGCTTCGTGATCTTGCTGCTGGGCATGTGCATGTACATCACCATCGCCATCCTGCCGCTCTTCTACCAGGAGATCCTCGGCTACACCGCATTTACCGCCGGCCTGGTGGTGGGCCCGCGCGGCATTGGATCGTTCTGCGGCTCGCCCATCATCGGTTTTCTCGGCTCGCGTATCGACAACCGCAAGCTGCTCTGCGCCGGCTTTCTGGGCTTTGCCGTCTGCTCGTTCATCTTCGGCACGGTCGATCTTTCCATTGGCCCTTACACGCTGCTGCTTCCCATCATGCTCACGGGATTCGCGCTCAGCTTCGTCTTTGTTCCCATGTCGACGATGATGATGGCCACCATCACTAACAAGAACATGGGCGCGGCCACCGGCCTGGCCAACATGCTGCGCAACATCGGCGGGTCGGTTGGAATTGCCATGGCCACCACGGCTCTCATCCGCCGCGCCGATCTCCACCAGACCGAGCTCGGCGCCAACCTGCCGCAGTCGAGCGCGGTGCTGCAGCAGAAATCCGCTATGATTGCCCATTATCTCGGCCACCAAATCGGCCTGGCAAGCGCGCGCCCCGGCTCCTTCGGCCTCATCTACCGCCTCATGGAGCAGCAAGCCGCCATGCTCGCCTATATCGATGTCTTTCGCTGGACCGCCGTGTTGGCGCTGATCTGCGCTTGCGCCGCATGGCTATTCAAAAGGCCGACGAAGTACGCGAAGGCGCCGCCGGGGGTGCACTAAATGAATGAGTTAGAGAACCTCTGAATCCACAAGCGTCCCCCAGAGGGTGCGGCATAAGTCCAGTCAAATCAATCACCCGATCTCGCCTTTAGGGCGCTCCGTCTCGGCTCCGGGACAACTCCCCTCCGCTCGAAAGCATCAAGTTTTATCTGTACGTCAGAAAGTCCGCGGTGCGCAGCAACCGGGCCCACGTTCGGAATCCGCCCACCCCAACCAAGGAGTACAACGCGATGATGAAGAGCAAAGTCAGTTCTCCCCTTTTCGCTTTCCTGCTCGCCACATCAGCAGCCTTTCTGATCGCGCAGGAACCTAATCCCACCACGCAGGCCTCGCCGCAGTTCGAGCCGCCGCCGGCTACCGAGCAAGCTACGATTGACAATCTACCCCTCTACCGGATCGTGGTCGTCGCTCGAGATATCCCCGCCATCAACTATTTCCATCGCAGCGGTTCCACCAGAATCGGCTTCCAGGGTACCGAACTGCTGCCCCAGGCCAGAGGTGAGGCCAAGGTGGAAAGCAAGCTGGGCCGCACCGTCATCGACGCCGACTTTCAGGGACTTTCTCCGGCCAACGGCTTCGGCGCTGAGTATCTGACTTACGTGTTATGGGCCATCACACCGGAGGGCCGCCCCGTCAATCTCGGCGAAGTGCTTCCCACCGGATCCAAGGACAAAAATCAGATCACCGTCACCACCGACCTCCAGGCATTCGGCTTGATCATCACCGCTGAGCCGTACTACGCCGTCACCATGCCCAGCGACTTGGTGGTGATGCAGAATTTCGTCCTCGAGGATAAGACCCAGGGAGTTATCGAGCCGGTGGTTGCGCATTATTCCCTGTTGCCGCGCGGAGCCTACGCTGAAACCGCGGGACGCCACACGGTGCTCCACCCGATCACCCGCGATGAGCGCTCGCCCCTCGAGCTCTACGAGGCCATGAATGCAATCCAGATCGCGGATGCAGCCGGTGCGCGGAAGTACGCCACCGACACCATGGCTACCGCTGCGACCGCCTTGAAGAACGCGCAGGATCTCGACATGCGCAAGGGCGACCGCAAGCAGGTCATCACCTACGCGCGCGAGGCGGTGCAGTCGGCTGAAGACGCGCGCATCATCACCATTCGCAAGATCAAGGCGGAAGATGATGCCGCGGCGCTACAGGCCCGCAATCAGGCCGAGCAAGACAAGCAGCAGGCGCAACTGATGGCCCAGCAGCAGGCGGAGAAGCGCAGGCAGGCCGACGCCGCTGCGGCACAAGCGGACGCCGAGGCGCAACGGGCCCGCGAAGAGGCGCAACGGGCTCGCAATGCTCAACAGCAAGCCCAGCTGAACGCGGAGCAAGCCCGCCAGCAGGCCGCACAAGCGCGCGAACGCCTCAGGGAGCAGTTGAATGCGGTTCTCGAAACCACTGAAACGGCGCGCGGCCTGATCGTCAACATGCCCGATGTGCTCTTCGACTTCAATAAGTACACGCTGAAACCGGGGGCGCGCGAAAAACTGGCTAAGGTTTCAGGAATTCTGCTCTCCTACCCGAACCTTAAACTTCAGGTGGAAGGCTACACCGACAGCATCGGGTCCGACGAGTATAACCAGAAGTTATCGGAAGAGCGGGCAGATAGCGTCCGGGGCTATCTCGTATCGCAAAGCGTTTCCGACTCCAATGTAACCGCGGCCGGCTACGGCAAGAGTCATCCCGTTGCCGATAATTCGACTAACTCGGGGCGAGCCCAGAACCGGCGCGTCGAGTTAGTCGTTTCGGGAGCCGCAATCGGCATTAAGGAAAGCGAGCCCGGAGCGCAATCCGAGCTCCAGCCGGGCGCGTACACCCAGCCTTAGGGTTCTCCGGATCGAAGCGGCGTGTCGAACCCTCCACAGTAATTCTGGCCAAATGCAGGCAGAAACAGGGTGGGCTGTCCCTCGGGGCAGCCCATCTTTTCGCCGTGCGCTGGCAATCGATGAGGTTGCCAAGGCAGCTGTCGAGCCCTGCCCGCACGTCACCCACCGCCAGGACGCATGGAGGAAACCAGTGAAGCCGCTATCACCAATCTGTTACGGCCGGTCCCCGAACACTCGCCCGCCGGCCTTGCGCGTCGCATCCGCTAATTGGGAATCGAATGTAGCCAGCGGAACGCCTTTGCGCAGGGCAAGCTCCAGGTACATCGCGTCGTAGGCGGTCAAGCTATAGCTACGCGCCAAAGCCATGGAAGCCGGCTGCCGGAGCCTTGGCGAATCGGTTTCGGTCAATATTTCCGCCAGATCGAGCTCGGCGAGGAATGCTGTGGTTTGCGCGAGCGTGACCAGACCCTTTCGCTCGCCACGAAGAAGCGCGTTTGCCACTTCACCGTACCAGATTGCAGGTACGGCGAATTCCTCGTAATCCAATTCATCCAGTGCCTGATCAGCCAGCGCTGCTTCTGCTGGATCCTGCCGAGGGAACAGCCAAGACAGCGCCATCGAGGCGTCAAGCACTTTCATTCGCGGCCTTCCTCGATCCAGGAACGCAATTCCTCGTGAGAGACTCCTTGAATCTTCGGCATCTCACGCAAGCGCCGGACCGCCTCGGCAATACGCCTGGAGTCGCGGCGGACCTTTTCGCGGATCGGCGCTAATTCTGCCGCCGGCTCGCCTCGTTGCGTAATGATGAAGGACTCGCCTGCTCTTACGAGGCGCACGAGTTCGGAGAGACGTGTTTTCGCCTGAAAGAGGCCGATTTCTGTCATGGCACACCTCGGGCAGTCCAGAACAAACTAGTTTATCAACTAGTTTGTTAATCGTCAACCGGCCAGCGCCACGAACTTCTTCAGCTTCTCGTCGTACTCCTCGATCCGCCCCGTCAGGATGTCGTAGTACCAGCCATGCACCGTGAGCCGGCCCTCGGCCACGGCCCGCACCACGGGCGACTGCGCATGCAAGTTCAACAGTTGCGCTACCACGTTGCCGCGGATCAGCGACGCCAGTTCCGCGCTCTCGCCATCGGCCGGATTCAACGGCTGCCGGTAAGCGAAGGCCGCCTGAACATGATCCAGCCAGCGCCGCGCCTTGGGCAAGTTGACGAGGCTCCTGCGGTCGAGCGCCGCCTTCATGGCTCCGCAGTCCGAGTGGCCGCACACGATCGCGTGCCGCACCTTCAGCACTTCCACGGAATATTCAATAGTCGCCATCACGCCATCCACGTCCTGGCTGGTGATGGGGACGACATTGCCGATGCTGCGCGAGATGAATAAATCCCCAGGCTCGGTGCCCAAAATCAGGTCGGGCACAATGCGCGAGTCGGCGCAGGTAATGAACAACCACGCCGGCGTCTGGCCATCCGACAGCAGGTGAAAATGGCTCCTCTTCGCCGGAAACACCTCGGCGAGAAACCGTTTGTGCCCCTCAATCAGCTTTTGCATCTTCGTCCAACCGCTCCATTCGGAGGTTCGTAGCGCCGGCCTCCAGGCCCGGGTCCCCAAGAAACGGTCTTTGTTTCTTGGGGTGGGAGACGGGCTGCCGTGCGGGCGTCCACGCCCGCACTTGTCCGCGAATGGTCACCCAACCACGCGTTCAAGGTACTAGCCCAGCCTATCGCATGACCTCGGGGCCCTCCTCGCCGCGTTCCGTGCGGCTATCCTGTTGGAGAGGAGAATTACTCCCATGCAACGCCATCATTCGTACGTGCGCCCCGCGCTTCTCTCGTTGTTGCTCGCGGCTGCTGCCGGCCTCGTCCCCGCCCAGACCGTCGACACCATCGATCCGGCGCTGCGCAACCAGGTGGACCGCATCGCCACGCAGGTGCTCGAAGCCACGGGCGTGCCTTCGGCCTCTGTCGCTGTTGTCCAGCACGGCAAGCTCGTCTACACCCACGCCTACGGCAGTGCGCGCATCGCTACGGCATCGTCTCCAGCCGTTCCCGCCACGCCGGAGATGCGCTATTCCATCGGCTCCATCTCCAAGCAGTTCACGGCCACGGCGATTCTGCTTTTGCAAGAGCAAGGCAAATTGAGCCTCGACGATCCTGTCGGCAAATACATTCCCGGCCTCACGCGCGGCAACGAGGTGACGATCCGGGAAATCCTATCGCACACCTCCGGCTACCAGGACTACTGGCC
>JBEKAS010000142.1:0-10614 GCA_050015795.1 Occallatibacter sp.
TACCAGGCCTGCGGGCTTGCCGGATCGATGGCGATGGATTTCTGCAGCCATGACTTGGCGTCGTCGAGCTTTTGCAGCGTCAACAGCGCGATGCCTTCGTTGGTAGCGGCCTGCGCAAGCCGGGGATCCTTCCTGAATGCCTGTGCAAAGGCATCTGCCGCGCGCTCTGTGAACTGCTGCCCCATCAGCGCCACGCCGCGATTGTTCAGACGGATCGCCTCGGCATCAGGCCGCATCTGCGCTCCGCAAGTCAAGGTTCCCATTAGGATGGCAAGCATCCAGGGCCAGATTGTTCGCATCATTCCTGTATTCACAATGGCAATTCTCCCCCGCTGCGGAACACAACAGTATACGTAGGCGCAGGTCCATGTCCCGTGGGCGCGCCCTGAGAATGCAACTGCGACTTGCCAGCAATTTATACTGCTGTTGTGATTAAGTCCATGAATCGAATAGACTGGCGCGAATTCCTTGCGCGGCCGCCCTTGCCGCCACCTTCGCCGGAGATCGGTCAAGTTTTTGCCCAAACGCGGTTTTTGATCACCGGCGCAGGAGGCTCCATTGGCTCCGCTCTGGCGCTGCGTCTGGCGCAATGGGGTTCGTCCCGCACGGTTCTGCTCGATTCGAGCGAAAACAATCTCCATCAATTGCAACAAGCCCTGGCCGGAGTGGAAGCGAACGCAGGCGCAGCGTTCGTGCTTGGCGATGCCGGCGATGTTACGGCCCTGGAAGAGATCTTCTTCGCGTACCGGCCGCACATCGTCTTTCATGCCGCCGCACACAAGCACGTTCCTTTGCTTGAACTGCAACCGTATGCCGCTATCGCGAACAATATTTTTGTGACAGAGACTCTGGTTGCCGCGGCCGCGAAGTATGGCGCCAGCGTGCTGCTCCTCTCTACCGATAAAGCGGTCCAGCCTGCTTCCGTGATGGGAGCGACCAAGAGGATCGCCGAGGAGATTGTGCTGCGCGGCGACGGAGCGGCGCTGCGATTAGGCAATGTGCTGGCATCGAGCGGCAGTGTGACGGAGATATTTGCGCGGCAGGCGATGCGCGGCGGCCCGCTGACCGTGACCGATTCGGCGGCGCGCCGCTACTTCCTGACCATGGAAGAAGCCGTGAATCTGCTGCTCCAAGCGGCACACATCGCGGCGAGCGTCGCAGCGGATAAGAGTTCGGCCGCATTGCTGGCCCCGTCTCTTGCCGCCGATCACGGCATCGCCGAACTCGCGGCCTTCCTGGCGCGCAAGCTCGGCGACAGCCGAGAGCTTCCGGTTCATTTCATCGGTCTGCGCCCCGGCGACAAGCTCGCTGAGCGGTTGTGGGATGATGGTGAACGCACCAGCCCCGCAAAGGACGGTCTGCTGTTCATCCACTCCGTCCATCCTGAGCCAACGGACTTCGCAAGCGGTCTTTCTGCGCTGCGGGCCGCCGTACGCGAGCGCGACCTTACCACCGCACTGGCGCATCTCCGCGCGCTGGTCCCCGGTTTTCGACCAAGTGAGACCGTGCTGGCCCTGGCGCAAAAGAGTGCGCAGCGGGTGTACGCATGAGCGCAGGGCTCCCGGTCGCGACGCGACGCCGCATCGGCGTTGTAACCACGTCGCGCGCAGACTATAGCCATCTTTATTGGCCGCTGCGCGAACTCGCCAGCCATGCGGAGATCGAACTGGGCGTGTTTGCGCTGGCCTCGCACCTTGCGCCGCAGTTCGGCAACACCGTTGTGGAGATCGAGCGCGATGGCTTTCCTGTGCAGGCGCGTATCGAGTGCCTGCTCAGCTCCGACACCGATACGGGAATGGCGAAGACCATCGGCCTGGCCATTCTGGGGCTGGCGGACGCGCTCACCACGTGGCGGCCCGATCTTCTGCTGCTCATCGCCGACCGCTACGAGATGCTGGCGCCGGCCGCGACGGCGCTGGCGCTGCGCATCCCCATCGCCCACATCGAGGGCGGCGAGGTGAGCCAGGGCGCCATCGACGACCAGGTACGCAACGCTCTGACCAAGCTCGCGCATGTGCATTTCACTTCCACAGAGACAGCGCGCCTGCGCGTGATCGCCATGGGCGAGGAACCGCGGCGCGTACATCGCGCCGGGGCGCCGTCGCTCGATCATCTGCGCCGCTCCAGGTTGCTGAAGCGCGCGGCGCTGGAAACGCGGCTGGATGTGCAACTGACGCCGCCCACGATCGTTGCCGCTTGGCATCCCGTCACCATCCTGCGCGACACCAACGCGGAAGCCGATGGTTTCTTCGCCGCCATGGCCGCGGCGCCCGGCCAAATCATTTTCGTATATCCGAATGCCGACGCGGGAGGGCTCGCGCTCATCGAGCGTACCAGGGCCTTGGCCGCAACTCGCCCGGACACGCATGTCTTTGTCAACCTCGATGCCGTTGCCTATTGGAGCCTGCTGGGCCAGGCCGATGCGCTCGTCGGCAATTCGTCGAGCGGCATCATGGAGGCGGCGTCCTTTCGGTTGCCGGTCGTCAATGTGGGAATGCGGCAGCAGGGCCGCGAACGAGCGCGGAACGTGATCGATACGCCTGCCGACGCTGTTGCGATCTGCACAGCACTGGAGCGCGCTCTCAATCCCCCGTTTCGATCGAGCCTCGCCGACATGATGAATCCTTACGGCGATGGCACCGCGGCGGAGACCATCGCTCACGTGCTGGCAACGGTCCCACTCGGCGAGTTACTGGTGAAACAGCCGGCCCCTGTGGATCGCTCATGACCGCGCGCATTCCACTTTCGCAACCCGACATTACGGAGGCCGAGATCGCCGCGGTTTGCGCGGTATTGCGCACACCGAACCTCAGCCTGGGCCAGGAACTTGCTGGATTTGAAGCAGAGCTGGCCGCGTATCACGGGGTAGGGCACGCCGTTGCCGTCAGTTCCGGCACTTCTGGTCTGCATCTGGCGTTGCTCACGCTGGACGTTGGAGAGGGTGATGAGATTATCCTTCCTTCGTTTGCCTTCGCCGGCGTGGCGAATGCCGTGCTTCAGGCCGGAGCGACGCCAGCCTTGGCTGAGATCGACCCGCAAACGCTCAACCTCGATGCGACGGCCGTGGAGCGGGCTATCACTTCGCGCACACGCGCCATTCTCGTGGTTCACACCTTCGGCGTTCCCGCGGAGATGGACGCGCTCCGTGAGCTGGCGCGGAGGCATCGTCTTGCGCTCATCGAGGATGCCTGCGAGGCCATTGGGGCGCGCTTCGTGGGGCGCAGAGCGGGTAGCTTCGGCGATCTGGCCGTCCTTGGCTTCTATCCCAATAAGCAGATGACCACCGGCGAGGGCGGCGCGGTGCTTGCGCGCGATGCCGGACACGCGGCGCGACTGCGCCGGCTCAGAAACCAGGGCCGCGATGCAGGCCCCGACTCGGGAATTGATTGGCTCGACCAGGTCGAGCCGGGTTACAACTATCGGCTTCCGGAGCTAGCTTGTGCAATGGGCCGCGTGCAGTTGCGGCGGATCGAGGAGATGCTGGCGCTGCGCAGGCAAGCCGCCGAGCGTTATGATGCGCTGCTCGAAGGAATTTGCGGGCTGGAGCGTCCGCCGCTCACCCTTCCGCGCCGCGAGATCAGTTGGTTCATTTACGTGGTGCGTCTTCCGCAACGCGTGGACCGCGACAGGGTGCACGAGCTGCTTGCCGGACAAGGCATTGCTACCGGCCGCTACTTTGCGCCCATCCACCTGCAGCCGGCCTGGCGCTCCCGGCTTGCCGGCTCTCGACGAAACCTGGTGCTTACCGAATCCATCGCGCGTCGAACGCTGGCGCTGCCATTCTTCAATCGCATCTCCATAGCCCAACAGGAACAAGTTGCCGATGCGTTGCGCCTGGCGCTCTCCTGACTTTTGAATGTGCACGCAAACAGACGCAATTCAGTTGTAGCTGGGGACTGGAGCGGGCGCGGGCGCTGCTTTGGCCGGCTTCTTGCGGCAGGAATGGAGATAGGCAATCAAATCGTTGATCTCCTGCGGCTGCAGCACTTCTCCGAAGGCCGGCATCACATTGCTGCCGTTGACGATCTGATTGCGGATGGCGGCCTTTTTGGCGGTCCTGCCGATATTCGACAGATTGGGACCGCGATGACCGCCTACGCTGCCGATGGTGTGGCAGTGCTGGCAGCCGCTCGAAGCGAAAAGGGCCGCACCACGAGTGCGCTGCTCTTTTGAGGAAGCGAGCAGAGGGAAAGAAGAGGCCACAAGCAAACTCAGCACCGCGGGCCACAATTTCACTGGCCGGGACCTCCGCCTGACGCCGGTTCCGCCTCGATCGACGACTGGCGGTGCACGTGCCACGGAACGCTCTCCGCTGTCACGTCAGGATGCGTGCGGAGGTAGTCGAGCGCGTAGGTGTTGGCAGTCGGGTCGTCCTTCTGATCAGCAAAGGCCGCCGCTTCGCGCGCCGCCGCGTCTTTCATGCCAAGGCGCCGATAGACGATGGAGAGAATGTAATGGGCCGCCAGATCGTCGGGATCGATGGATTGCACGGTCTCGTACTCCGCACGCGCTTCATCGTACTTGTGCTGCTGGTAGAGCGAGAAGCCGAGCTCCCGGTGCCCATCGCGTGAACGTGGATATTGCGCAATCATGGCGCGCAGGTCGGTAATGGCCGCATCCAGATGGCCCTGTTCGCGCTCGACCAGCGCCATGTAATACAGTGCGCGGGCGTTGTTGGGGGCCAGCTTGAGAGCGTGCTCCAGATTGGTGCGCGAGTCGTCGTAGCGCTGCCACGAGAAATCGGCAATCGCAATATTGGTGTACGCGTCGGCATAGTCGGGCCGCATCTCAGCCACGCGCTGGAATGCGTGGGCGCTTTCGGCGTACTGCTGCGCGTCCAGCAGACCGATGCCGTAATTGTTCCAGCGCATCCAGTCGGGATTGTCCTGTGGATCAGGCGGCCCGGCCGGATTCGCGCCGAGGGCAAAGGTGCGTGTGCGCGACGCGATTTCAACCACCGGCATCTCGTAGTGCTTGCCGAGGCCGAAATCGATGAAGTGCTGGTTGAAGCGGCGATAATTCACCTTCGCGGTAACGGTGATGGGCCCGATGGCGCCCTCAGGCACCTTGAATTCGTAGCGCACAATCTGCGAGCGGCCCGAAATAATCGTGTTGTTAAACGCGATGACCCGCGTGTCCCACACCTGGTGCCGGTCATTCAGCGTGCCCTTGGAGTTGACCAGGCGGTTGGTGAAGCTGTGCGCGGCCGGATCGAGCTCGCCGTTGGACCGGAGCCCGCCGGAGTGGATCAGCCTATGGCCGGCGGCGTCGCTGGCTTCAAACTCCACCCAGCTCTCGTAGAAATCGCGCTGCTCGGGAACAAGGTTGTGCCCGATCCCCTTATTCTGGATCACGACCGAAACCATCAGGTCGTCGCCCGGAGCAATGTCAATCGGTGCCGTACCCAGCGGAGCAATCAATTTGCCGCCGTTGCGCTCGATGGCAAACAGATCGAGGTTGAGAACGCCGGTTTTTTGGGCGCCGTTGTGCAGAAAATCGATGGTTTTCTGGAGTTGCTCGTCGTAGCCGTAGTACTTCGACAGCACCGTGTTGGCTCCGAGCCAGCGGTGCGAAGCGAGCTTGCCGTTCTCGGCGCCATAATCCTGCAAGGTGATGCTCTCTGACGGCATGTGGCAGGTCTGGCAGGTCGAGACTGCCGGCTTCACGTAAAACGGCAGTGGCGATTGCTTGGCAAATGAAGCCTGCTGCCACTCGTCGTAGAGGAAGATGGCGCGCTGCCACTTGTAGTCATTGAGCATCTTTGGCAGTGCCGCCTTGTGGCACGCTGCGCAGAACTCGCTCGTGTTGTAGAAATCTTTCATCACGGCTTTTGCGTGACGATCGAGATGCGCGAGGATTTCCTTGTCGGGAACCTCACCGTAGATCGGCTTCCCGTCGGCGTCAAGCAGAGCCGTTGACTGCGCGATGACGTAACTGCCGGTGCCGCGCGTGTCCACTTTCTGAATGGAATGGCAGACCGAGCAGGTGACGCCATCCTGGTCGAAATGGCGATCGATAGGCGAGCCCCTGGTGAGTGCGCCCGAAGTCAGTGCGATGGGATTGTGGCATCCCTCGCAGTGGCGCGTGTATTCGATGCCCTTGGTATCGCGCAGCACGTTGGTGTTCTTGAGGTACCAGGGCGCGCGGAAGGAGTTGGCATGCGCGGTCTGGCGCCACTCCGCATAGGCCTCCTGGTGGCAATGTCCGCAGTATTTCGCGGTCAGAAAAGTTTTGGAATCGATGAACTGGCCGGTATCGGTGGTCGCATTCGACGGCAGGAATGGCCGGTCAGCGCCGAAGCGGGCGTTGTAGTGCTCGGCGACATCGTGCGAGTAAATCGCGCGGTCGGTTGCCGCATCATTTGCCGCCTGAGCTGGATGCGTCCGCAAAGTCGCGAGACCGCAAGCAACCCCACCGGCAAGCAGGAAGCTGCCAGCGACACGAATAGTTCTCTTGCCCAGGGCGTGGGGAATCATCGCGATGCCAATTCTAGCGAATCCTCAAGTAAACTGGCATCCCGAATTGGGTGAGGACAAATCTCCACCCAAAGGTGGAGACGGCCGGGTTTGCCGACCTCCGCACCGCAGCGCGGTCTGCACCAGACGCCGGATGGAGCGCATTCTCCACCTTAAGTTGGTTGTTCCTTGCGGCCTGCTCCTGTCATGCTCCTGTGGATTCTTCCCCGTGCAACTCTTGTGAGGTCAAATGGTGCAACGCAGGTTGATCGTAGTTACGACGTTCCTCGCTTTCTGCGCATCGCTCCCGGCTCAGGGCAGCATTGCTGCTAAAACCACCGGCCAGCAGGCGAATTTCTTCTCCAGCTGGGCGCAGCGCACCAGTGCGACACAGGCCAAACAGCCGGCCTGGCCGCCGCCGCTCATCGCTACCTACGTGGGGTTGATCCAGGTGGAGCGGACTGATTTCATCCGCCAGACTGCGTCGAATCACGTGCAGACTTGGAACCTCGACGGCGGCAAGGGGCTCAACCTCATTCCCTTCGCCAACACTGAAGTGGACACCAACCTTCCGGGATACTTTCTGCACAGTTCCCCCACGGTGAAGAATGGCGCGGGCGACATGTCGTTCGTGTTGAAGTATCGCTTCCTCGCGGGCAATGCGAGCCACGGAAGCTACGTGCTCAGTTCATTTCTTTCCGGCACCATTCCTACGGGAAGCTACAAGAACGGCAGCGCGGATGCGACGATCTCACCCAACATCGGCGCCGGCAAGGGGTTCGGGTGGTTCGATGTGCAGAGCACGCTCGGCGCCAGCCTGCCGGTGATGGACACGGCGACGCTGGGGCGCACCATAGCCTGGAATACGGCGATGCAGGCTCACGTGGCAAAGTATTTCTGGCCTGAGGTTGAGTTCAACTCGACCTACTACAAAGGCGGCCCGAACGACGGGAAGAACCAGACGTTTGCCACGCCGGGCCTGCTCTTCGCTCACAAGTTGCGCCCCGCGGAGGCGAAGAGCCGGTTGGGATTGTGCGTGGGCGCCGGAGAGCAGATCGCCACCAGCCACTTCCACAGCTACAACCACGAAATCGCGGTGACGACAAGATTGCTGTTTTAGTGGGCCGCAGCGGCGGCCGGCAATGGCGCAGCTGGTGCACTCACACCGGATCCTTCGGTAATGGTTAAGATGCGGTCCACTCCCGGCACGGTGAAGTGTTCAACCTTGCCGCTCGGCCAGCGGACCTCAATGTCGTCGACCTTCGTCGCCTGCCCCAGGCCGAAATGCGGCCGCGGATCGCTGGTGGAAGCGTAGCTGCCACCGCTGACCACGTCGGCGCGCTGCTTCATGCTGTTTGCGGTCAGGTAGACGGTGGCGCCCACCGCGTCACGCGGGCTCTTCGGTCCTCCCACGAGCATGAGCTCCAGCCAGTGATTCTTGTCGGGCGATACATTGCGCAGCAGCACCGGGTGGCCATCCATCACGTTGATGACAACGTCCAGCTTGCCGTCGTTAAACAGGTCGCCAACAGCGAGGCCGCGGCCGGAGATGACGTCGGCCAGGCCCGTTCCCGCGACGGCGGGCACCGGCTCGAACTTCTTGCCCTCGATGTTGTGGAAGAGCATCGGCCGCTGCGCCCAACTGGTACCCCAGGGATGCTGGTCGACTTGCGGGTAGACATGGCCGTCGGCCATCATCAGGTCCTTCCAGCCGTCGTTGTCGTAGTCGAAGAACGCGTCGCCCCAGCCGAGGAAGGGAACTGAAATTTCGGCGATGCCGAGTTGATAGCTGATGTCGGTGAGGTTCGCGTCGCCCTCGTTGCGGTAGAGCGGTTTGTAATCGTCAGAGAAGGTGGTGTTGAAGATGTCGACCATGCCGTTGTTGGCAAAGTCGCCGGCCGCGATGCCTATCGAGGCGGTTTCGCGCCCGGCTTCGTTCAGCGCATAACCGGAAGCGTAGCTCACGTCGTCGAAGGCGCCGTCACCCTTGTTGAGGTAGAGATAGTTCGGCGTAGAGTCGTCGGCGACGAGCAGATCGACCTTGCCGTCGTTGTTGATGTCGATGAACAGCGAGCTAAGCCCGTAGTAGCCGGGCTTGTCAGCGACGCCGGCCTTCTCGCTCACGTCGGTGAATGTGCCGTCGCCGTTGTTATGGAAGAGATGGTCGGGCTCGCCCTTCAGGCCGCGCGGGCCGCAGTTCACCCCAACACCGCGGAAGGTGCAAAACATGTCGGGCACGCCGTTCTCTCCGCCTGAAGGCAGATTGTTGCGGTCAAAGTGAACGTAGCCGGGAACGAACAGGTCAAGGCGGCCGTCGCCGTCGTAATCGCCCCACGTGGCGCCGGTGGACCAGTTGCCCAGCGTGACTCCGGCCTTTTCAGCAACGTCAGTAAACGTGCCGTCATGGTTGTTGTGGTAGAGCCGGTTCTTGCCCCAGTTGGTCACGTAGATGTCAGGCCAGCCGTCGTTATCGTAGTCGGCCACCGCGCAACCAATTCCCCAGCGGTCGTTGGTCACGCCTGCCTTGGCGCTCACATCGGTAAATGTACCGTCGTGATTATTGTGAAAGAGCGCGGCGTGGGGAGGCGTCTCTTTTCCGTCCAGCGCATCGAATGTCGAGCCGTTCACCACGTAGATGTCGAGCCAGCCATCGTTGTCGTAGTCGATCAGGCAGACCCCAGAGCCGTTGGTCTCGATAATGTATTTCTTTTGCGGCGTGCCCATTTTGTGAGTCCACCGGGTCAGGCCGGCCTGCTCTGAAATGTCCTGGAAGATGACCGGGCCGCTTGCGACAAAGCCGCCTGCGGTGATGGGCCGGCGCTGCTCGTCAAACTGCGCGGGATGTGGAGGGCCGGTTTCCACTCCACCCGCGGATTGCGGGGCAACCGTGGTGGCCTGGCTCTGCTGGTTTTTTGGGGAAGCTCCGGAATCGCTCGATTGCGCGACGAGAACCAAAGGTATCGCTGCAATCAGCACTCCCGCAATGACAGTTTTCCTTCGACCTTGGGGCATGCAGGAGAGTATAGGGGAGCGAAGTGAAGATCAGGATCAATCAAAAGGTGGAGAAGCAGCGGCCAAACCCTGCGGCCCATCAGACACCACAGGCGGGGGAGAAGAACACGCCGCAGCATGTCGCTTTTTAATCGCCGCCAAGCTTGTAGGGAATGCCGAATCGTCCGATTTGGATCGTCGCCATTTCGCCGGGAGGCCAGATGCGCAGGCTTTCCACGCGCGTCGATCCGGCGATACGGTGAGCGTCCGTGGTTCCCATCAGTTCGCCGGTCTCCGCGACGTTGAAGTGCACGCTCAATGAATCGCCGTCCGGCGCACGGGTCCATCCGAAGACATATCTTCCGGGCTTCAGTTCCACTCCGCCGATGCGCACCGGCACCTGCACGATCATGTAGTGCGAGTACTTGCCTTCAACGGAGTAGCCTGCCGTAAGCAGCACCACACCGGCAATGAAATGTCCGTGGTCGTCAACGATTCCCGAGGCGGTCCGCATCTCGGTTTCGATATGCTCACCGCCGACCGGCGCCCGCGATGGCAACACGGCAGCCAACTCGGTGTCTGTCGCCTGCCGCCACGCCGACTTTTGTGCCGGTGCAGGCGGCGTCATCAGCAGCACAATGGCTCCGAACAGAAAAACCAGACTCCCTGATCCGCGCTTCATGGCTTTGGCTTTCTCAGCGATTCAAACGGAACAATACCTCGCCGGATGGCTGCTGTAGCCGCTTGCGTTCGATCTTCCACCCCCAGCTTGCTCAGCAGCGTGTTGATGTGCGTCTTCACGGTGGCCTCTGTAATCGCAAGCTCGGTCGCGATCTCCTTATTACTCTTGCCTGCGACGATCTGTTCAAGAACCTGGAACTCGCGGGGCGTCAGATCCTCGGTGCCCATGCGTTCGGCGAGCCGCTCCGCAATGGTTGCGGGAATGTGCGACCGGCCTGCATGCACCGCGCGAATGGTCGTAATCAGCTCTTCGGTGGTCATGCCTTTCAGCAAGTATGCCTTGGCCCCTCCCTTGAGCGCGCGATAAATGTCCTCGTCGCCGTCGTAAGTCGTCAGCACCACACCGGCAATGAAATGTCCGTGGTCGTCAACGATTCCCGAGGCGGTCCGCATCTCGGTTTCGATATGCTCACCGCCGACCGGCGCC
>JBEKAS010000143.1:0-10613 GCA_050015795.1 Occallatibacter sp.
GGCCGAGAACGCCGCGCTCAAGAACCATACCCCGCCGCGCGAGTGGACCCTCTCCAACATCGCCATCATGAAACGGCAGTTTGAACGGCTCTGCCTGGGTTTCGACTGGGCGCGGGAGATCACCACCTGCCTGCCCGAGTACTACCGCTGGAATCAGTGGTTCTTTCTGCGCATGTATGAAAAGGGCCTCGCATACCGCAAGAAGAGCAAGGTGAACTGGTGTCCGGAGTGCGCCACGGTGCTGGCCAACGAGCAAGTGGTGAACGGTTGCTGCTGGCGGCACGAAGGCACCCAGGTGGAGCAGCGCGATCTGGAACAGTGGTTCCTGCGCATTACTAAATACGCTCAAGAACTGCTCGACGGACTGGACGAGCTCGGTGGGTGGCCGGAAAAAGTGCGCACCATGCAGCGCAACTGGATCGGGCGCAGCGAAGGCACGGAGGTGGATTTCGGCCTCGAGGGCGGCGCGGAGAAGATGCGCGTGTTTACCACGCGCGTGGACACGATCTTTGGCGCAACCAGCGTGCAACTGGCGCCGGAGCATCCGTTGATTGCGACGTTTTCGGCGGCCGATGCCAAGCTGAGGGCGCAGGTCGCGGAGCTGCTGGACGAGCAAAAGAAGGCCAGGGAAGCCGGCGACGTGGGCGCCATCGAGAAACACGGCGTAGCCACCGGCCGTTTCGCCATCAATCCCTACAACGGCGAGCGCGTGCCCATCTGGGTCGCGAATTACATCCTGATGGACTACGGCACCGGCGCCATCATGAGCGTGCCGGCGCACGACGAACGCGACTTCGAGTTCGCGACCAAGTACGGCATCGAGATTCGTCAGGTGATAAAGCCACTCCTGAACGAGGACAGTGCGAAGCACCTTCCATTCATTTCGGAAGACGGGGTGCTGGTGAACTCCGGCGAATACGACGGGTTGACCTGTGTCCAAGCCCAGGAACAACTCCAAAAGGCTGCCACGCGGCAGGGTTTCGGAGAAGGAAAAGTCATCTTCCGCCTCAAGGACTGGGGCGTGAGCCGGCAACGCTACTGGGGGACTCCCATCCCCATGATTCATTGCGAGCGCGACGGCCTGGTTCCGGTGCCCGACGATCAATTGCCGGTGATCTTGCCGGAGAAGATCGAGATTACGCAGCAGGGCGGGTCGCCGCTCAGCCGCGTGCCGGAGTTTGTCAACGTCACCTGCCCTAAGTGCGGAGGCCCGGCTCGGCGCGAGACCGACACCATGGACACCTTCGTCGACTCAAGCTGGTACTTCTACCGCTATACCGACCCGAAAAACTCGAACGCGCCCTTTGATTCGGCGATCGCGCAGTACTGGTTCCCCATCGACCAGTACATTGGCGGAGTGGAGCATGCGATTCTGCATTTGATCTATTCGCGCTTCTGGACCAAGGTGATGCGCGATCTGGGTCTGATTGAAATCGATGAGCCGGCGGCGCGGCTCTTCACTCAGGGCATGGTCATCAAGGACGGCGCCAAGATGTCCAAGTCCAAGGGCAACGTGGTTTCGCCAGACGATATGGCAGACCGGTACGGTGCCGATGCGACGCGCGTTTACTCACTCTTTGCCGCGCCGCCGGACCGCGATCTCGATTGGCAGGAAGACGGCGTGGCCGGGGTGAGCCGCTTCCTGAGCAGGGTTTACAGGTTGACCGTGAAGTACGCGTCTGTGGCGCGCGCAGGCCGAGGGCACCAGGTTGAGCCGCCCGCGGGTGTCTCGCTCAAGCTGCTGCGCAAACTGCACCAGACGATTGCCAAAATCACGCAGGATTTTGAAGGTCGCTGGCACTTCAACACGTGCGTGTCGGCCATCATGGAGCTGGTGAACGAGCTGCAGGACGCCGATGCGCAGCTTGCGGCGGGAGAGATTCCTGCGCCGGTGGTACGCGAACTGTTGCAAAATCTGGTTCTGCTGCTGGCGCCCTTTGCGCCGTTCCTGGCGGCGGAGCTGTGGGAAGAACTCGGCGGCGAGGGTTCGGTGCTGCGTGCGCCGTGGCCGAAGAGCGATCCGGTGCTGGCCAAGGAAGACGAGATCGAGATTCCAGTGCAGATCAACGGCAAGTTGACGGCGGTGGTGCGTGTAGCGGCAGGCTCGGATGCGAAAACCATCGAAGCCGCGGCGCTGGCCGACCCAAAAATTTGCGCCCGCACCGCAGGCAAGAATGTTGTGAAGGTGATTGTGGTGCCTGGCAGGGCCGTCAACCTGGTAGTGAAGTGAAGTCGCAAAGTGAGGTCCGGCGCCATGCCTGAGCTCGACGCGACGCGGCCGGTGCGTGGAACCCAATTACTTGTGGAGCACATGGGCGGCGTTTTCCGCCGCCCTTCGCTCATCGCCATCGAGGTCGCCTGGCGCTGGCTCTTCGGGATTCCGTTTCTTCTCGTCTGCTGGCAACAGGCGCAGCAGATTCTTGCGGCGTATCCGGTCGACTCGTCTGCCTTGGCGTCTCTCGATACGCAGAATCCTTGGGTCGCCGCGGCACAGATTTCGAGTGGCATCTCGTTCTACGCGCCGCACGTGCTCGCCGTGCTACGTTGGCTGCTGCCGGCGGCTGCGACGATCTGGATCGTGGTTTCGGGGGTGGGACGCGGGCTTCTGCTCGAGCGCATGGACGCCGATATGCGCTTTCGCCACTTCACGATGATGGTGACGCAAGGTGCGTGGCTCGGCCTGTTCGCCCTTGGCGTTTGGGGATGGCTGCGCTCCATGCAGTGGGTCGCCGCGACGCATATCAATATCGCGGGCGAGCCGGACCTGGTGGGTTACTTCATCTGGACCATTTTTCTCTCGCTCGGATTCTTTACGGCGTTCGCGCTCAGCAGTTGGCCGCTGTCGATCGCGCCGCTCCTGGTGCAACGGGAAAACCGTTCCGTCGCTTCTGCACTTCGAGAAAGCCTGCGGCTGGGAAAGCCATTCACCAGCAAGCTCGTCGAAATCAATTTGGTGCTGGGCATCGTCAAGCTCGCCCTGATCGTCGTTGCCATGGTGTTTTCTGCCGCGCCGCTGCCCTTCAGCGACGAGCTGGGCCAGGACGCGATGCACGTCGTCGCGGCCGCTTCAGTGGTCTTCTATTTTGTCGCTAACGATTTCTTCCAGGTAGTGCGGCTCAAAGCGTTTCTTGCATTCTGGGAAGTATTTCGTGGTCCGGTGTCGGCTTAGTTTACTTGGTCTGTGCCGCCGCTGCCTCGTCCTTCAAATACGCCCCGCTCAACGTCTTCTTCACCTCGGCAATTGGCAGCAGCGTAGGATAGAACTGCACGAAGGTGGTGTCGACGGCCGCATGTGCTTCGTGGCAGCTGTAGCAGGGCGCACCTTGCGGGATCAATGTGCCTCTTTTCTCGGGCGAGTCGAAATCGAAGAAGGCCCACCCACCCGGAAAGCGCTTTTCATCCTTTACGTGGACCTCGAAACCCATCAGCTGCATGCCCTGAAAATGGCCGTGCTGGTTGATTGAGCCCTTACTCTTAGCTTCGCGAACCTCTAGCACCAGCACCGTCTTATCGGGCCATGTGCCCGTCGCCAGGAAGCCATGGTAGGCCTCAGGATTGACGAACACGTTATCGAACATGGTCATTTCTGCTGGCTTGGGGCTATAGCTCATGTCGACGCCTGAGGTCAGGTAAATCCACTCGCGATAATTCCCGACGGGCAGCAGGTCGCCGTTGGCCGCATAGGCAGCCGCCGGTTCGGCGGCTGCCTGCGCGGGCAGCGCATAGTGAAGAAGAAAGGGAAGGGAAGCGGCGAATAGAGCCGCGATGAGTGTCGTCGTTCTATTCAGGCGCATTGAACCTCCATTCTGTGCTCATTCGCAACGGAGAGGTCGAAAGTTCACTCAACCTTCAGACCACATTGATGAGTGGAGCGTTCTAGAACACCTTCATTTGGATGACGAGGTACTTCTTCGGATCTGCGCGGATGGCCTTGATAAGCTGTTGCGCCTGATCCATGGTCTGATTCGCGTGATCGAAGAGCGCCGGGTTTTTCACAAACTCCCCGGCCGAACCTTCACCGGCATTCACGCCCTTCAAAATACTATCGAGGTTCGTGATCGCGTCGTTCAGCTTTTTCGCTTCATCCGGATCGTTGATGAGCTGCCCCATGGCGCCCTTGCCTGAATTGATCGAGGCCAGGAGGTCATCCAGGTTCTTCACGGCGGAGTTGAAATTGTTGTACGCCGTTTCGTCTTTGAGTAGTTTGCCGGCAGTGCCCTTGCCGGCGTTCATGTCGGAAACGATGGAATTCAACTGATCCACGGTCGAATCCATTTTTGTATAGAGAGAGTCGTCGTTGAGGAATTTCCCCAATGAGCCCTTGCCATCGGCCACCGCCTGAATGATGGTCTGCAGATTCGCCGCGATGGAGACGACGTTCTTCTTCATCACCGGATCGTTGATGATCTCGCCAAAGGTGCCGCGCGTCGTATTCAGCGTGTCAATCAGCGTCCCAATCTTGTGCATCAACTGATTGATCTCCTCGATGGAGAGCTGGCTGCTGGCGATCACTTCCTCAATGGTTGGAGATCCGGAGATCTTGAGCTCTGCGTTGTTGGCGGGCTGCGGGCCGGTTGCACGCCGCGAGTCGATATCCACAAAGCTGTCGCCCAGGACGCCTGCCGGGGCAATGCGCGCCGTCGAATCCGTGTGCAGGTCAGGCCAATACTTCTCTCCCACCTGCATGGTGACTTCGACCGGATAAGGATTTCTCTCGGGAACCACGCGGGTTTTCGTCACATTGCCGACGGTTACGCCATCGACCGACACCACGGCGCCGTCCTTGAGGCCCGCGGCGTTAGCGAAGTAGGAGCGAAGAACGACTTTGCGTCCGAACAGGCCACCGGTGCCGCTCATAAGAAAAATCAGTCCGATGAGCACGGCCATGGCGGCCAGCACCAGCAATCCGACCTTCAGTTGTGACCACTGAATCTCTTTGCGGCTTGGCACGTCAAATTCCTCTTACGAAAAGGAGCCGATTCAAAGCAGCCGATTCACGCCTAGAGGATAGCAGAATTGGCGGAACTACCGCCCGTCTTCCAAGACTACGCTGGCCACGGCGAGGTCGGCCGTGTGGGTAAGTGAAAGATTGCAGCGCACCACCCCCTGGCGCCTCGCAATTTCGGCGGCGCGGCCATGGAAACGGAGGGTCGGCCTGCCGCTCGGCTCCCGTACGACTTCGATCTCAAGCCAGTTGACGCCGAAGCTGATGCCTGTACCGAGCGCTTTGGCGGCAGCTTCCTTGGCCGCAAAACGGGCGGCAAAGCTCTCCGCCGAGTTGCGCTTGCGCAGGCAATAAGCCTTCTCCGCGGCGAGGTAAACGCGGTCAAGAAATCGCCTGCCGTAACGATCCACGGCGCGCTGGATGCGGCGGATTTCAATGACATCGATTCCGGAGCCGGTAATCACGTTATCTTTCACGCTACAACAAGAGGCTTTTGATGCGGGTGCCGGCACCGGCTGGGTAAAGCGCTGCAGGCAGTGCCGTAGGCCCCGCCAAGGTCGCATCCAATTACCCCAGCCCGCGCCGCAGGTTCCAGGAACCGCGGGAGTTGTGCCAAAGGCGGTCAAGCTCCGTTCGAGTCCGCGACAGCTTTGATGCCGCCTCGTCTGCCACCGATAAAACCACTGTGAGAAGCCAGACCCCAGACCAGGGCCGGCCCAAGACGTGCAGCATCCCCTGGGCCATGCAGATGAAGGCGGTGAGCACCCAGGAACCGTCGCGCCTGGTGCAGTGTCTCACCGGCGCCATTCTCGGTTGCGGGGGCTGGGTGCTGAGCCGCGGCGCCAACGACACCGGCATGATCAACATGCTCTTCGAGTTTGAGCGCCAGGCATGCGTCGATATCTACAGCATCCTCATTGCGGCGGGTCTCGAACTGAGCCCAAACGGGCACCTGCGCTTTACTGAGCTTTGCCAGTGCACGCGCAGCGCGCAGCGCGACTGCGGCACGGAGATAGCAAGCATCGATCTTGAGGTGCAGACCTATCCACCGGAGATTATCAGCACTGTGCCGAACACTGGCCCAATGTAATCCGGCATTCTGAGAGCGCCGCGAACTTCGTTGATGCGCCCCGGCGGGCGCATTCTTGTTTCAGAAGACAAATGGGATGAAACGCTTTGTCGATCTCATGTAATTGGCATAGGTTGTGCCAAAGCGCTGCAGGTTTTCTCGCTCCTCGGCCATGGCAGTTGTCAAAAGGGAACTGCCCACTCCGAGTGTCATCAGGCTGGTCCATAGGTTGAGAGGGTTCTTGAGGTATGCGCTCAAGGCCAGCGCCAGCAACGCTGTGTACAAGGGATGCCGGATCCAGCGGTAAGCACCGGTGGTGACGATCCGCGTCGTGTTCTCGAAGGGCAGGTCCGTGCCTGCGACGGCGACGGGCTGCGGTTTGCCCATCTGATGCAAAAGTCGAAATCCCTCAACGGCAAGGGCGATGGACACGGCTCCGAGAATCCATGCTGCCCATTGACGGACCGAAAAGGGATCGCGAAACCACATTGGTGCATTGCACAGGATGAGGGCCAGGAGCAATTCGAAGGCAAAAAAGCGTGGAAAGCCGTGCGCGCGCACATGACGCAGTGAACGCCAGGAGAGAGGCAGTAATGCGATGGATGCAAGGCAGAAAAGAACAACGCGCAACATCGATAGCGTACCTCCGGAGCACAGGAGCGATTCAAATGCAGGCAGCAGACTGCGCTAATCAGCCGGCTTCGACCAATCCGTAGCGCCGTTGCCAGGCCTGTTTCAATTGGGCTCGCACGCGGGCCCGTTCCTCCGCGGTCACTTCAGGGCCGGGGTCGACGGCAAATCGCGCCGCTTCCTGCTTGGCCAGCTCCAGCAACTGGCGGTCGCGCAACAGATTGGCGACGCGAAAATCGGGGAGGCCGGCCTGCCGGGTGCCAAAGAACTCGCCCGGTCCGCGTTGGGCGAGATCCAGCTCGGCCAGCTCGAACCCATCCTGCGTGCGCACCATGGCATTCAGCCGCTCCTCGCCGAGCGGAGAAATGTGCTCACCGGTCATCAGGATGCAGTAGCTTTTGGCCGCGCCGCGGCCCACGCGCCCGCGCAATTGGTGCAACTGCGCCAGTCCAAAGCGCTCCGCGTGTTCCACCACCATGACCGTGGCGTTAGGTACGTCGACGCCGACCTCGATGACGGTGGTCGATACCAGAACATCGATTTCGCCGCGCTGGAAGCGGCGCATGATGATTTCTTTTTCGTCGGCGTCGAGGCGGCCATGGAGCAGGCCGACGCGCAAACCGGCAAGCGCCCCGGAACGCAGCTTGTCGTGCATTTCCACCGCTGAACGCAGACCCGATCGGGCGCTGGGGCTTGCTTCCTGCGCGGTTTTCGGAAACAGCTCCGCTGTTTTGCCTTTCGAAGCAGATTTTCGGACAGGCGGCGGGATTCCCGCCTGCGCTTCGTCGTGGGAAAAATCCAATTCAGGCTGGTCGTCCTTGATGCCTTCGATTACGGGATAGACGATGTAGGCTTGGCGGCCCTGCGCCACCTGCTTGCGCACGAACTCCCAGACCTCTTCCGCGCGCTCGCCGGGAACGCGGCGCGTAGCGATGGGCATGCGACCGGGCGGCAGCTCGTCGAGAATGCTCAGATCAAGATCGCCGTAGAGCGAGAGAGCGAGCGTGCGCGGGATGGGCGTGGCCGTCATCACCAGCACGTCGGGCTCGGGCTGATTGGGCTTTTTCATCAGCTTGAAGCGCTGCAGGACGCCGAAGCGGTGCTGTTCGTCGACCACGACCAGGCCCAGGCGGTCAAACTCCACCTTTTCTTCGATGAGCGCGTGCGTTCCGATAATGAGATTCGCTTCGCCGCGATTGATGAGGCCTCGATTGTGGCGTTTGCGCTCGTCGTCGAGCGAGCCGGTGAGCAGCACGATGCGCGGCTTACGCGACGAACGCTCCAGAAGCTTGCGCGCGGCGAGAAAATGTTGCGTGGCGAGGATCTCCGTGGGCGCCATGAGAGCAGCCTGATAGCCGTTTTCCATGGCCACGAGCATGGCCTGAAACGCGACGATCGTCTTGCCCGAGCCCACATCGCCCTGCAGGAGCCGGCGCATGGGACTCGCGTTCCGCATGTCGGTCACAATCTCGCCCAGCGCCCGCTTTTGCGCGGCTGTGGGATGGAAGGGAAGCACCTCGCGGATGGCTTCGCGCACCTTGTCGTTGGCGGCGAAGGCGATGCCCTGGCGCTCCTTCATGCGCCGGCGCTTGAGCTCGAGGCCCAACTCAAGAAAGAACAGCTCTTCAAAAATGAGCCGGCGGTGTGCCGGGGTCGAGAAACTCTGCAATTGAGCGAACGGCGTGCCTTCAACCGGGAAATGCACTTCGCGCAGCGCGGTTTCGCGCTCCGGGAGGCTGAGACGGTCGAGCATCGACTGCGGCAGGCAATCGGGCACCGCTCCGCGCATGGTTTCGAGCAGATTGAAGATGGTTTTGCGCTGCCAGCGCGAGGCCAGACGGCTGCCACCCAGCGATTCGTAGACGGGTGTGATGCGGCCCACCTCGAGGAGCTGGGTCTCCGCGTCGTCGCTCGCGTCGGGCAGGATCTCGAACTGCGGCTGGATCATTTTGAAGTTACTGGTGGAACGCGAGGGCTCGATCTTGCCGTAGACTGCAACGGTTTGTCCGGCCTGGAACTTCCCCTCCAGGTAGGCCGCGTGGAACCAGAGGCACTTCATCGCGAACCGGCCCTGGCCGAGAGTAATCTCGTAGATCGGTCCGCGCCGCGTGCGCAGCAGCGTCGCGCCGCGTACTTCGCCGATGACGCTGGCCAATTCGCCAGGCGCCAACTCGTCCAGGCTGCGCGGGTTTTGCCGGTCTTCGTAGCGGAAAGGGAGGTGGTAGAGCAGGTCTTCAGCCGTCTGGATGCCTTTTTCGGCGAGCATCTCCGCCACGCGCGGGCCCACGCCGCGCACAAATTTCACCGGAGTATCCAGGGCAGGCACAAGGTGAATGCTACATGGCGCGCGCGCAGGCGGACAATGGCAGTATGCCAGACATTGCACGTACCAAATCGGATGCGCCTTTTAAAGAGAGTCGCCGGGGTTCTTCCTAACCGATCGAGAAGAGCCGTAGAATTTCGGAGACGTGGAAGATTCGAGCGAAATGTGCGCGGGCGATTCAGTCCGCGTGCCAGTTCGCACCGGTCAACGCCAGGAAATGAGAAGAGATGTCATGAAGCAAGAAGAGCTTTTGGTTGTAGCCACAGTTTCAAACAGCATTGGGCTGATTACGCTCAACAATCCCCTGAAGCACAACGCCCTAAGCAAAGATCTTATCCACGAGCTCTGCGCGGCTCTGGAATCGATGCGGAGCGAGGAGGTGCGCGTTGTCATCTTGAGGGCGCCCGCGGGCTCCAAGGTGTTTTCAGCAGGCCACGATATTCGCGAGCTGCCGACCAATGGCCGCGACCCGCTCACGTATAACGACCCCTTGCGCCTGCTGGTGCGGACGATTGAGCATTTCCCCTCGCCCGTAATCGCCATGGTGGAGGGCAGCGTTTGGGGCGGCGCTTGCGAATTGGTGATGAGCTGCGATCTGATCATTGCCAGCGTGGACAGCACGTTCGCCATCACCACGGCAAAAATGGGCGTCCCCTACAACATCTCGGGAATCCAGAATTTCCTGAACACGGGCGGTATGCCGCTATGCAAGGAGATGCTGTTTACCGCCCAACCATTGGGCGTCGAGCGCCTGCTGGAGTGCGGCATCGTGAGCCATGCGGTTCCCCGAGAAGAACTGGAAGCAGTGACATTGGAGCTCGCCGGGAAGATCGCGAAAAACTCGCCGCTTGTCGTCAGCCTTCTGAAGGAAGAGCTGCGCCTGCTCTCCATTTCGCACAACCTTGGGCCCGAAACCTTCGAGAGAGTACAGGCCATGCGGCGCGAGGTGTACGACAGCTCTGATTATCAGGAAGGCATTCGCTCGTTTTTTGAGCGTCGCGCGCCGCATTTTCAGGGACGGTGAGCGGCGTCGAACCGCGGTAAGTCGGCTGAGGTGTTCGTGTATCGTGAGTAGCGGGAAGTTGACGGCAGTTCCAGGAGGACCAGAATGCGTGGATACGAGCGACGGGATTTTTTGAAGATGGTGGGTACGGCCACGGCCGCGACGCTTCTGAGCGGCAGAGTTCAAGCGCTGGCGGCACAGGCCGAGCCGGCGCGGGCAGTGGCCGCGAACGATCACATCCAGATCGCGCTGATTGGCGCGGGCGGGCAAGGGCAGGGCGATACGCGCACTGCTGTCCAGGTTCCGGGCGTGAAGCTGGTGGCCGTGGCGGATTGTTACAACGGGCGGCTTGAACATGCGAAAGAAATCTGGGGCGATGAAATTTTCACCACCCGGGATTACAAAGAGATCCTCGCCCGCAAGGACATTGACGCAGTGATTGTGGCCACGCCCGACCATTGGCACAAACGGGCTGTGGTGGACGCGATGCAGGCGGGCAAAGACGTGTACTGCGAGAAGCCGATGATCCATCTCTACGCGGACGGGACGGAAATCATTCAGACGGCTCGGGCGACGGGGCGGATCATGCAGGTCGGCAGCCAGCGCGTGAGCTCGATCATCTATTTGAAGGCCAAAGAGCTGC
>JBEKAS010000144.1:0-10595 GCA_050015795.1 Occallatibacter sp.
CCCATTCTCGCGGATGCAGCCGCTCCCTGCAAAGCCCCGTTTACTTTAGGCCCCAGCGGCATTCTCTCCCCCGCCGCGCATGCAACGCGATCGCCCCGGGAACCGACCTGGCACCGCTAACTCCGCTGTTCCTCGTCACGGAATCTGGCACACCGCGAGCGAATCATTGTGCCACCGGCAGGCAAGGCCGTCCGGCTGCGGATAGGCCACCAGCACCCAATCCACGCCGAACTCCGTCTTCAGCCGCTCAAAGTCTGCGCGCTTGAAGTTGCGCCAGCCTTCTTCGGCCGCTACCTGGCTCGCCCACGCCGGCCCCAACTCGGGCACCTGGGTCACCACGGCGGCATCCTTCACCGCATCCGCCAGCTGGCTGCGCTCGGCGAGCGCGCGCAATCCGTGGAAATCCTCGCCGGGCGCTTCCATGTAATCCGGATCGAGTGCGAAATACGCGTTCTCCGGCGTATTCGCCCGGATCCATGCAAAAGCCTGCAGCCAGGGATTGGCCGGCGCGCGGTCCGGCAGCTCCAGGTGCTGGACGCCGTCAAACTCCGCCCGCTGCCACATAAACATGCTGCCGTTGACCACCAGCAAAAACGCCGCCCAGCGCCACACGCTTCTCTTGAGCGCGAATTGCCCCAGCATCGCGCCCGCCGTCATCATGAACAGGAAATACTCAAGATGCAGGTAGCGCATCGGCTGCAGGGGCGTCAGCCGGACCAGGGAGGACGGCCACAGCACGGCCATGGCCAGCGTCTGCTGGAACAGCGCATAGAAAAATACCGCCGCCGCAAATCGCGCCAGCAATGTCTCTCCACGTTTGTGCGCAAAACGCCAGAGCAAGCCGAAGAGAACCAAGGGCGCCAGCGCTCCCAGCCACTCGTACCAGGTCCATTGGTAGAGGTAATAGTAAGTTCGCGTGTCCAAGGCCTTGCGCCATCCCGCATCGGCCGGCTCGAAGACCCATCCCAACGGCAGCAGCGCAACCGTTGCGCTCCGCAACGTGCGCAGCCGCACATGCAGTCGGTCCAGCAAAGCCATGGCAAGGAAAAAACAGAACGAAATCCCCATGGCGGCCATCAGCGGATGCATCAAAAACGCCACCAGCAGCAACGGCGCCGCCTGCCAGCGCTTTCCGTCCAAAATGCGCCACACCGCCAGCAGGATCATGGCCGTGGCCAGTGTGCGCGGGTGCAGATGCTGGTCGGCCATGTAGAGCGCCGTGCCTGCAACGGGCAGCGTGAACACACCCGCGACCATCGCGACCCCTGCCCACCGCGCGCCGGTATCGCGAAACAGCAGGTTCGCGATCTTCTTCACTGCCCACAGAATCAGGAACAGCGCTGCAAGTTGCCAAATTAGCTCCGCCCATTCGAGTGGCATGCGGGTCCATCGGACAAAATGCGTCATCAAGCCATCGAATACTGTGGCCTGCATTTGCAGCCTGAAAAATTTTGCATTGTGCGGAAAAAGCGCCGGATTCAAGTCCGCTTTCACGGCGGGCAAATAGATTCCGTCGTCTTCAAGACCGGGATGGTAGCCCATCACCAGAAATCCCAGCACCGTGAAGAGCAGAACGCCCGGCAACTCTAAAGAAAAGCGCTTGCGCCTCAACCGCGATTCGCTAGCCGCTTCCAGAACAGGTGCTACGCAATGCGCCACAGGAGATAGAATACCGTCTCAACCGGGGTCCCCGGCGAGTGATCTTTGCTCGCTGGGGTGGGAGACCGGCTGTCGTGCGGGCCTCCAGACCCGCACAAGTCCGAGGATGGTCACGAATCTACGAGGTCAGAGCTCACAGTTGCGGCAGCAACATGCGCAGCAGAAGAAAGCCGCCCACGCCCGCAAAAAACACCAGCGCCATGCGAATCCCCGGCTCCCGGTTCACCTCGGGCACCAGGTCGGTTGCGGCCACATAGAGCGCCACGCCTGCGGAGACCGGCAATCCATATGGCACCCAACGCGGCACCAGCTGGATCACAAGCACACCAACCAGCGTCGCCGCGGCCAGCAAGACTGCGGAAGAAAATGCTGCTACCCGGCTCTGCCCGCTCGCCATCATCACGCTCGCCATGGTGAATCCTTCCGGCGCTTTATGCAGCAGAATGGCAAGAAAGATCAGCCACCCGAGCCAATTGGAAAGCGCAAAGCCCGAACCGATTGCCACGCCGTCGAAGAGCGCATGCACGCTCAACCCGCCGAGCACGGAATAGCCCGTGCGCCGCGACACAAACTCGCCGGCGTGCGTCTCTTCGCCAAAATGAAAATGCGCGTTGATGGTGTGTTCCAGCAGGTGGACCGCGCAATATCCGGCCATGATCAGCGCCGGACCCAGCTGTGCATTCAGCCGGATGCTCTCCGGCGTCATTTCGAGCACGGCAGTCGCCATCAAGAATCCCGCGCCCAGCGCGACAAAGTAGCGCAGATAGCGCTCTACGCCGCGGGCGCGCACGAGTACCAACCCGCCGGCCACGTCGGCCAGTGCGGCAATGGTTCCGAGGATGAGCGAAGTCGTGAGCATGCCAAATTTCAGGTGTCAGGTGTCAGTTTTCAGGTGTCAGTTCACAGTTTGTGACCAGAAATGCACGATCGTTCTGGTCCCAGCTCTGTTTTATGTTCGGGAATCGCCAATTCCTGAAACCTGACCCCTGAAACCTGGAACCTGTTTTCATCCGCTATGCCGGATGTGCACGACATCTCCGTCCTGCACCACGTACTCCTTGCCTTCCAGACGCAGTGTACCCCTGGCCCGCGCGGCCGCCTCAGAGCCGGCCTCTAGTAGGTTGTCCCAGCGAATGGTCTCGGCGCGGATGAAGTGGTGCTCAAGATCGGAGTGGATCGCCCCTGCAGCCTGCGGCGCTTTCGAGCCGATCGGCACCGTCCATGCCCGGCATTCGTCCTCGCCTGCCGTAAAGAAGCTGATCAGCCCCAGCAACTCGTAGCTCTTGCGAATCAACCGCACCAGGCCGCTCTCGTGCAGCCCATAGCTGTCCAGAAAATCCGCAGCCTCGGCGTCATCCATCTCCGCCAGTTCTGCCTCCACCTTGCCGCAGATCGCGGTTGCGCCTGCATTCGGACGGTGCGCCAGCGCATCAAGCTTGTAGCGGCTCACCGCCGCCTCCAGATCGGCGCCTAGCGTGACGCTTTCGTTCACGTTAAGTACATACAAAATAGGCTTTTGCGACAAAAACATGAAGCCCCGAATGAGCTTCTTCTCGTCCTGCGTCATCTCCAGCTGGCGCAGCGGAATTTCCTTCTCCAGGCACTCCTTCGACCGCAGCAGCAGCGCCTGCTCGCGCTCCAACTCACCGGTGCGCCCCTTTTTCATGTCCTTCTCAACCCGCTCCAGTCGCTTCTCCACCTGCGTCAGGTCGCTCACCATCAGGTCGAATTCGACACTCTTCAAATCGCGCAGTGGATCGATGGGCCCTTCGTGCGGAACGGCATCATTCTCAAAGGCGCGCAGCACATGAATGAGCGCGTCCACGTTGCGCAGATTGGTCAGGAAAGTCGTTTCTTTCAGCGCCTCCTGACCGATAGCCGCCACGTCCACGTACTCCACTGAGGCGTAGGTGGTTTTCTTCGGAGAGTACAGCGCCGAGAGCTTGTCCAGGCGCTCATCGGGCACACGCGCCACGCCAATATGCGCCTCGCGCGAGAATCCGTGGTCCTCAATCTTGGCTTTGGTCAGAATCTTGAACAGAGAAGTCTTGCCCACCTGAGGCAGGCCGATAATTCCGGTTTTCATTGTCGTTCCATCGCGGCCCTTGCAAGATAATCAACAACCGTCCGGGCCTCTTCGATGATACAGGACAGAGAACAGCTAGGAGCTTCGTCCTTCCGCCCACGCCACCAGTACCACCGTCGCCAGCCCCAGCAGCAGAACCGTCTCCTCCACAAACTCGCTGCGGTGATGCAGCTTATTGAAGTGAATTGTCGTGGGATTCGCAATGTCGGCGGTGTTAATCGCGCCGCCCGCGGCCATGCGGTCGCGTTCCATGGCAGGGATGATGCCGAACTGGGAGTAGACCGTCCCGGCGATCATCACCACCAGCAGCACCATGGGCGCCAGCACGGTGCGCGGCTTGTAGATGCCCCACGCCGGAGCCAGCGCCAGCACCGCCAGCGCCACCATGCCCGCAACCAGCCCCATCCCATGGAGGATGCGGATCAACTGGCCCACAATGGTGCCGGCGGTATGCGTATCAGGCAGCAGGGTATTGAATGTAATGGCGGCAACGATGGGGAAAAAGATCTCCGCCCCGATCCAGACCATGAGAGCGAATGAAAGAAGCGTACGAAGCAAAGTCTTCATTGAGGAAGGATACAAGGGAATAGGGAGGAGTGTGGAGTGTGGAGTGTGAGTGTGGTCGAATCTGCCCGGCACACCCACACTCACACTCACGACTAGCTCTTCTTCAACGCCCGCTTCAGCACGATCTCCAGCGCCGCCTTCTGCTCTGCGTATTCCTCCGTAGGGAGTGTGCCCGCGATGCGCTCGCTCTCAAGCGCAAACAGCTCTTCCTTGAGCACGTTCAGCAGTGCGGCATTTTTGGCTACGGGCGTAGTCGGCGTTATGTGAGCCGCCGGAAATCCCACCGCCGCTGCTCCGGCAGGTACTGCAATTCCGCCAGCCGCCGGCTTGCGCAGCAGGAAAGCCGCAATCGCCGCCAGCAGTAATGCCAATCCGCCAAGAATCCACCACTTGTACTTCGACAGCGGATCGGGCGTGTTGATGGGCGGGGCGATTCCGCCTCCCGGCTGGTTGCCCTGTGCGCCACCTCCCTGGGTGTTATCGCCTGGCCCATTCTGCTCTTCGCGCGGCATCGAGCCCGTCCCCGAAATCGAAAAATTGATGGCCTTGCCCGCTTCCACGTGCTTCATGAGGAGGGTTTGAATGCCAGGGTCTGCCTGAATCGATTGGAAGCTTGCGCCTGACCCACCGGCCAACGACATGCTCTTGGGCAGCAGAACGGCGAAGTTATCGGCCGCCATCGTTACCTGCTCATGGAAATCGTATTTGCCGCTCGAATACGGAAGCGTGTAGCTGACTTGAAAGAGCGTATCCTTGTCGCCTTCGTCGGGCTGGATGGGGACATTGAAAGCGTAGTGTCCCTTGCCGCCGTCGGGAACGAGCTTGGCGTTCGTCGGCAGGCCGCCGGGTCTCTGCGCAGCCACGTCTCCCACCACCGCATCGGCCGGCAGAATAATCTCAAACGATTTCGCGCTGAATTGCGTGATCGCAGGGCTGCTCGTGTTGTGCACAAAGAAGCGCTCGTCCACGCTGAGCTGTCCGTTCTGTGCCTCGATCTCCAGAATATCGGAGTCGATGGAAATTCCTTGAACCTTGGCTGCCACATCGTACACCGGGATGTCGTCTGTTCCTCCGCCCCGCGGCACGTCAGCGAAGTATTCGGCTCCCTGGTGCGTCACGCGAATCAGGTAGGGATTGCTGCCGGGCAGATTCAACGTGTAGTGTCCTTGCGCGTCGGTGGTCGTGTGACCCACTTCGCTCATACCCGACATGGGCTCTACCAGCACCACAGCATCGCCCGCGGCAGGCTTGCCGGTGGTCTTGTCGGTCACGGTTCCGGTCACAGTCGCGGCCTGCGCCAGTGCGCCGGCAAACAAAAAGCTCAATGCAAAAGTACGAAAACCAAATCTCATTTTTGTCAAACCGTTCCTTTGTTCAATCGCTTCATGGCTCTACGAATCCAAGTTCTTTAGCTCTGCAAAAGGTCGATTTCTGCCAGCAACTGTGCCGTTTCATGTTCCAGAAGTGCGCGCTGAGCGACGAAATCCTCTTCGGGGTACTTGCCGGCGCGATATTCGAAGGTCAGATCGCGCAGGTTCTCGTAAAGCTGCTCCTTGCGCTCCAATAAAAAGTCCAGCTGCGTCTTCTCTTTCTGGCTGGCGAATGCGTTCTCCGGCCAGAAGGTGTAGAGAAAGAGAGCAAACAGGAGCATTACCCCCGCAATCAATCCCTCGGTATCCGTCATCGCTCAGAATCCTCCATCGCTGCCAGTTTCCCGGCGAATACGCTCCATCCGTTCCTGCTCTGCCGGCCCCATTTCCGCCGAATCGACCGCGGCCGCCCCTCCCGCCGCCGCAATCTGCGTCTTTCTACCCAGCCCGCCCCAGCGCCGAATGAGCAGAATCGTTCCCAGCAGCGCCGCTGCAAACACCGCAAACGGCGCAATCCACGCCACCAGGTCGAAGCCCGTGGTTCGCGGCGCGGCCAGTACGGTTTCGCCATATTTCGCGGCAAATGCATCCAGAATCTGCTGATCGCTGAGTCCCGAATCAATGGCCGCAGACAATTCCGACAGCTCCTTGTCGCGGTCGGGGCATCCTACGTGATCACATTCCCCCAGTACTTGCGCACATCCGCACTGACACATCAGATGGTGGCTCAGGGTATTCAATCGTGCGGTGGGAGCGGAGGCGCCGAGAGAAAAGCAGATCGCCACGGCCAGCACCGCTGCTTCCGCAGCCTTCCAGGTCCCAGAGAACCTCCGTTTTGTATCAGGGCACGACTTCAGTCGTGCCGCAAACAGCTGAAAGATGTTTGTGGGCTTTAGCCCCTGAGGGAAGTCCGTCATCCATTGACGGCTCTTTTCCACCGCTCTCGTCCAAAAAGTAAAACGCAACGGAATTGCCATCAGTCGCCCCCTTTCATCGCCGGCGCAATCGGCGTCGCTTGCGTCGCCGGCACGCGCAGCGCAGCCGTCGCCGGCGTCAGGCTGGGAACGAGCGCAATGAAGGTTCCAATCACGATCACCCCCAGACCAAACCAGATCCAACCCACGAGCGGATTCAGAAACGCTTTGATGATGGGCTGATTTGTGTCCTGATTGATGCCCTCGAAGACCACGTAAAGATCCCACTCAGGAATGGAATGAATCGCCACCATGGTTTGCGGCTGCACGCCTTCGCCCAGGTGGTAGAAGCGCTGCTCCGGCGTCATCTGGAAAACTTTCTTGCCGCTTTTGTACACGTCCAGCACAGCATAATCGGAGTCATAATCGGGATTCGTATCCTGGCTCGAGCCCACCTGCACCAATGTGTAAGGCCCGATGGTGAGCTGGTCGTGGAAGGCCATTTCTTTCTCGGCATTGCGATTGAAGGCGGCGCCGGCCAGTCCGATCACGACAATCACCACCCCGATGTGCACCAGGTAGCCGCCATATCTTCGCGTATTGCGCCGCGTCAGCAGCCAGAGCGCTGCGACGAGGTTGCGGCCCGTCTGCCGGGAGATCACCGCAGCCCCGCGGAAGAACTCAGACAAGATCGCTGTGAGCACCGCGGCCGACAACGCGAATGCCACGACCGCATAAAATCTACCCTGATCGAATGCGCCGCCCTGCCACGGATTCGCGCCGGCCACAAGGCAGACAATCACCGTGGCCCACAGCGCAATCGACGGCAGCACAAAATTCCGCTTGATGGCCTTGAGCGACGTGGAGCGCCACGGCAGCAGCGGTCCCACGCCGGTGAGAAAGAGCAGGAACAGGCCGATCGGCACAGCTACGGCGTTATAAAACGGCGCGCCCACGGTCACCTTGCTTCCTTGCACGTACTCCGACAGAATCGGGAAGAGCGTGCCCCACAAAATCACGAAGCAGGCCGTCAGCAGCATCAGATTGTTGAACAGGAAACTCGATTCGCGGCTCACCAGCGATTCCATCTGGTGCTCGGACTTCAAGTGGCTGTGCTGCAACACATAGGTGAAAATGCACACCGCCAGCACCATGCACATGAAGACAACAAACCACGTGCCGATCGACGATTGCGCGAAGGCATGCACCGAGCTCACCAGGCCGGCGCGGGTCAGCAGCGTTCCCAGCAGCGTGAGCAGAAACGTGGAAAAGATCAGCCACACATTCCAGCTCTTCATCATGCCCTTGCGCTCCTGCATCATCACGGAGTGCAGGAAGGCAGTTCCAGTCAGCCAGGGCATGAAGCTCGCGTTTTCCACCGGATCCCAGCCCCAATAGCCGCCCCAACCCAGCACCGCATAGGCCCAGTGCATGCCCAGGAAAATGCCGCAGGTCAGAAACAGCCAGGTCACCATGGTCCACGTGCGCGTGATTTTGATCCACTTTTCGCCGGGATAGCGCATCATGAGCGCGCCCAGCGCAAACGCGAAGGGAACCGAGAAACCCACGTAGCCCAGGTAGAGCATGGGCGGGTGAATCACCATCTCTGGATACTGGAGCAGGGGATTGAGCCCGTTGCCGTCCGCCGGAACCTGGCCCCCGGCAACGTAGCCCGGAAGCAGTGCGAACGGCGGCGCGGCAAAGACTAGTACCGCCAGGAAAAACACCTGCACCCCGGACAGAATCGTTCCCGCGTAGGCATAGAGCTTGACATCTGCCTTATGCAGCAACCTTAAAACGAAGCCATACGTTCCCAGCAGCCACGCCCAAAGCAGCAGAGAACCTTCCTGGCCGCTCCAAAGCGCCGCGAATTTGTAGGGGGTGGGCAATGCCCGGTTGGAGTGCTCAAGGATGTAAGTGATCGAAAAATCGTTGGTAAAGACCGACCATATAAGCGCAAAAGCCGCTCCGGTTACCGCCACGAATCCGGCAATTCCAGCCCGGCGGGCGGTGTCGGCCAGCCGCTCAGGCGAGATCCGCGTCGGTTGCCCCGTAGCGAGCAGCCGCAAAGCCAGCGCACCCGCCAAAAGATTATAGGCGGCCAAAGCTAACGCAATAAGAAGACAGAGACTTCCAAAGGCTGCCATGATGACTCCACAATGATTCTCGCACGCACGGGAGGGGAACCGGAGACCTCCCGTATGGACCTATTCTCTATCCATGATAGAGGGGTGCAGTGTGATTTAGCTCACACTATGGACCGCGTGGGAGAGGGGACTGGCGAGAGCAGACACTAGGCTACGGCATTCTTGTGATCGGCGAGCATCTGCAGGGTCAGGGTGAGCATCTTCTCCGAAGTAAAGGGCTTGGCAAGCAAGGTCGCGTGTGTTTCGGCGTAGTCCGCGGGAGTCTCGCCGGCCGTGTCCAGAACCAGAACCGGCAGGTCGGGCATCCGGGAGCGCAACTCGTTTACAAACGCCGGTCCGCCAATCCCCGGCTTGTGATGGCCGGAGATGACCAAGCCCAGTTTGCACGCTAACTCAGGCTGCTCGATCAGGCAGAGGGCCTCGGCTGCGTCCGTAACGCGGCGCACGTCGCCGAAGCGCTGCCCAAGGAGCGAGAGCATCAAAGATGCCTGGAACGGGTCGTCGTCGACGAGGAGAATGGTTGCCATGAGTCTCGGATGGCGCGTTCTAACCCCGGTCCAACGCGCCGTTTCTATTAACTAACTGAATACTGAGATGGCGCATTGAAGCCTTCGGTTGTCCGCGATCGAGTGAATTGCGGTGCCTAGCCGAACAGAAATTCCTTGTCGCGCAGTTCCTTGATCGCATCCCGCAGGCGAGCGGCCTTCTCGAATTCGAATTTGCGGGCGGCCTCGCGCATGTCGGCCTCGAGCTTGGCAATATAGGCATCCAGTTCTTCCTGGGTCTTGAATTCGGTCACGACCGCCGTCTCCTCCACGTCAATCTCCCCGTATTCCGCCTTCAAAATGTGCGCCAGGCCCATATCCACGTGGCTGATGATCGATTGCGGCGTAATGCCGTGCTCTTCGTTGTAAGCCCGCTGGATGGCGCGGCGGCGGTCCGTTTCATCGATCGCGCGGCGCATGGAATCGGTCATGCGATCGGCGTAGAGAATGGCTCTGCCCTCGACGTGCCGCGCCGCCCGGCCCATAGTTTGAATCAGCGAACCCGCCGAGCGAAGAAAACCCTCTTTATCGGCGTCGAGAATCGCCACCAGCGAAACTTCCGGCAGATCGAGCCCTTCGCGCAGCAGGTTGATGCCGATCAGTACATCGAACTCGCCCTTGCGCAATCCAGCCAGCAGCTTCACCCGCTCCAGGGTCTCTATTTCGGAGTGCATGTAACGGCAGCGCACGCCGACTTCGGTGTAGTAACCGGCCAGGTCCTCGGCCATGCGTTTCGTCAGCGTCGTCACCAGCACTCTCTCATTGCGTTTCGCCCGGTCGCGGATCTCGGCCAGCAGATCGTCGATCTGGCCCTTCACCGGGCGAATCTCCACCTCGGGATCCACAAGACCCGTCGGCCGGATCACCTGCTCAATCACCACGCCGCTCGCGCGCGTCAGCTCATACGGCCCCGGCGTGGCAGAAACATAAACCGTCTGGTGCACGCGGCTCTCGAACTCGTCGAACTTGAGCGGCCGATTGTCCATGGCCGACGGCAGCCGGAAGCCGTAGTCGACCAGCGTCTGTTTGCGGCTGCGGTCTCCGTGCCACATCCCGTGCACCTGCGGAATCGTCGCGTGACTCTCGTCCACAAACAGCAAAAAATCCCGCGGAAAATAATCGAGCAGTGTCGGCGGCGGCTCGCCCGGCAGCCGCCCGCTAAAGTGCCTCGAGTAGTTCTCGATCCCGTGGCAGTAGCCCATCGACTTGATCATTTCCAGATCGAAGCGCGTCCGCTGATGCACGCGTTGCGCTTCCACCATGCGCCCCTCCGTCTCCAGATACGTCACCCATTCGTTCAGTTCCGT
>JBEKAS010000145.1:0-10566 GCA_050015795.1 Occallatibacter sp.
TGCGAGGGCACGGCAAAATCCCAATGGGCAAATGCGTCGCTGCCGATGTATTGCGCGCCGTAGGCACGCAGCCGCGCCGGCGTATCGTGCTCCGGATCGAAGCTCACGCAGAGCAGGTGGGTTTTGGCGTAGAGCGCCGGGTTCGCCGCCAACTGCCGGTCGATGACCGCAAAGTTGTGCGTCACCAACGGGCAAAAACTCGGCGACGGACAACGCGTGTAGATGAAGGTGACGAGCAGCGTCTTGCCGCGGAACTGATCGAGATGGAGGACGCGCCCATCCTGGTTGCGCAGCTTGAAATCCGGAACCGCGTCGCCGGGTGCGGGCACGTGATAGAACACCGCGGGCTTGTAATCCGGCTTGCCCTGCGCGATGACCACAATGTGATCGAGCAAAATGTCCGCATCGGGATTCTGCGAAACCAGCACGTCGGCGGTGATGGTGTCGCCGGGATGCAACTCGCTCAGGATGCTGGGATCCTTGAGCTTGTAGGGCATGGTCATCGCGTCCATGAAGCCGGGGATGGCCTCATGATCCACGGTGACTTCGCCGGTTGCGGGATTGGTCGAAACCACCTTCCCGCGCAGTTTGTATACCTTGAACGACGGCGCGGGGGAGCTCTGTGACTCAGGCTTGGGGCTGGAATGGCATCCGGCGACAACGGCAACGGCAAGCAGGGCGCTGGCAAGGAGAAATCGCATCGTTTCTAGTGTACAACTGGTGGACTGACCACGGGCAGAGGCAGTTGACAGTTCTCATTTCGTAGTTCACGGTGCTTGTTTGGCATTGTGCTGTTGAGAGTCCCGGCCGAGCGGCCAGTCCCTGCAGCGTTATGCTTGGGCATGGAGTTGACCGCAACGAATTGTGAACTCTGAACTGCCATCCATCGATGCGTGGCTGCGCGGAGGCGGAATCGTGGTTACCGCCAGCGAACGCGCCGCGCGATCCCTCGCCTTAGCCTTTCATCGCGCCCGCCGTGCCGAAGGGTTGACCGCATGGCCCACGCCCAACATTCAGGATTGGCAAACCTTCGCTCGTGCGGCCTGGGATGAACGCGTGGGCGATGGCCGCGTGGTGCTGACCCCGCTCCAGGAGCAATCGCTTTGGGCACGCATTGTGGCCCATGCCGCGCCCGAAGCCGTGCAACTGGCCGGCGCGGGCGATCGCCTGGCTGCGCTCGCCATGGACGCGCACCATCTGCTGTGCGAATACGCTCCGCAGTTGCTCAAAGAAAACGCGCGCATGGGCTGGGATCAGGACGCCGGAGCGTTCAGCGGCTGGCTCACTGCATTCAACGAACTTTGCCGCGATGGCAATCTGGTAAGCGCCGCACGCCTTCCGCTCGAAATCGTCGCCTTACTGCAAGCCGACACCACGGAGCGCCCGCCGCTTTTGCTTGCGGGCTTCGACCGTATCCTGCCCACGCAGCAAAGACTGTTCGCTGCATGGGGCGTTGACGATGCTGTGCGCGAAGCTCCACTCGGCGCGGCGGCGGAACAGGTGGAATTTCACCTCGCAGCTGATCCTTCGGCGGAACTCGCCGCCTGTGCGCTTTGGTCGAAGGCCCGGCTCGCAGCCGATCCCCACGCGCGCCTGCTTGTGATCACGCAGGACGCGCGCAAACGCCGCGGTGAGATCGAGCGCGGGTTTCTCCGCCATTTGGGCGCCGACGAAAATTCACCGGACGCCGCAAGGCTGCTGGAGTTTTCACTCGGCGTACCACTTGGCCAGGTCGCGCTCGCGCGCGGCGCACAGTTGCTGTTCCGCTGGCTCAGCGACGCCATCGCCGAAAACGAGCTCGACTGGCTCTTCTCGACGGACCAAATCGCGGCTTCGCCCGACGAATCGCGCGCGCTCACGGCTTTCATGCGCGCCCTGCGCCGCGGCGGCATGCAACGGTCGCACTGGACGCTCGCGGAATTCCTGCGCCAGCGCATGCGCGCCGAGCTGCCTGCCGAGTGGGTTGCTCGCTTAATGCAGGCCCGCCAGCGTTTGCAGGAAATCGCGCGCCGCCCGCAAACTCCGGTCGCCTGGGCAGAGTTTTCGGCGCAGTTGCTCGAGATGGCGGGCTGGCCCGGCGGCCGACCGCTCACCAGCGCTGAATTCCAGGTCCTCCGCCGCTGGCAACAGACTGTGGAGGCCTGCGCTTCGCTCGGCTTCGATGGCCGCCGCATGGCGTGGAGCGATTTTCTTGCCGAGCTTGATCGCGCCGTGGATGAAACGCTGTTCGCACCCGAGTCGCAGGACGCGCCCATCCTGATTGCGGGTCCCGCGGAGTCCGCGGGCCTGACCGCCGATGCCATCTGGTTTCTGGGCACGAGCGAAGAGGCGTGGCCCCCGGCCGGCGCCACGCATCCACTCATTCCGCTCCCTGTGCAGCGCGATGCCGGAATGCCACACGCCTCGGCAAAACTCGATTGGGATCTCGCCATTGCCATGACGCGCCGTGTGCTCGCCTCCGCGCCCGAGATTCACTTCAGCTACGCGCGGCAGAGCGAAGGGGTGGAAGCGCGTCCATCACGGCTGGTGGTGCAAGTCGCCGGTTCGCCACAACCGCTTCCTGCAGATCTCACAGCCGCTGCAATCCCCGATCCGCTCACTGTTGTGTTCGACGATACAACGCAACTTCCCTGCCCTCTTCGCGAAGTCTCCGGCGGAGCCACAGTCCTCACCACGCAATCGCAATGCCCCTTCAAAGCCTTCGCAACGGCGCGCCTCGATGCTAAAGAGTGGGACGCGGCTGAAGCCGGCCTGACTGCTTTGGAGCGTGGCCTTTTGCTGCACGAGGTGCTCCACTCCATCTGGGCCGGCCCTCCCAACGGCATCCGCACCCACGCGGAACTTTTGGCTCTCACCGATCTTGCTGCGTTTGTCAAAGGCCACGTGCGCCGCGTGCTGCAGGAGAAAATGCCTGCCCGCGCGCGTGAGCAAATGCCGGAAAGGTACCTTGAACTCGAAGGCCAGCGCCTAGTCGAGCTGATCACGGAGTGGTTGCACTTTGAGCGAGGCCGCTTGTCATTCACCGTGCTTGAAACCGAGAAGAGAACCGACGTCTCCATTGCAGGCCTGCCGCTCCATTTGCGTCTCGACCGCGTGGATCGCTTGAACGACGGCTCGCTGCTCGTCATCGACT
Source organism: Occallatibacter sp. (assembly GCA_050015795.1). Classification (GTDB taxonomy): domain Bacteria; phylum Acidobacteriota; class Terriglobia; order Terriglobales; family Acidobacteriaceae; genus Telmatobacter. Next base: position 3,134 of record JBEKAS010000145.1, read on the forward strand.
ACAAGACCGGTGACGCGAAGGCAAAATCCTGGGACCTGCCGCGCCCCGATGACGTGCAACTGCCTCTTTACGCCGGATTCGCGCTGGAACATGAAGAGGGCGAGGTGGGCGGCCTGGTCTTCGCCAAACTTCGCGCGGGAGAGAACGGTTTCGAGGGCCGTGTGAAGTCGGCGAAGCAAACCTTGAAGGCGGGTCTGAGCAGCAACTCCAACCTTGTGCGCAAGCCTCTTACGCAGCAAGACATGACCGCATGGCGCAACGAGATCAAGATGCTCGCAAAGGCATTTCTTGCCGGGCGCGCTGACGTGAATCCCCGCGAATTTCCCGAGACCTGCAAGAATTGCGGACTTCAGGCGATTTGTCGCATTCAGGAGATCCAGGACGGCGCAGGAGCGGGCGATGACTCTGAGGGTGAGGAGGCTGCCGGTGAGTGAGAACCAGGCAAAATCTCCACCACCCGATCAGTCGCAGCGCGATAAAGCGCTCGACCCGGCACGCTCGATTCTCGTGAGAGCTCCTGCCGGCTCAGGCAAAACCACTCTGCTTGCCGAGCGATTTCTTCGCTTGCTTGCCGAGGTGGAAGAGCCGGGCCAGGTGGTGGCAATCACTTTCACGAATGCCGCCGCCGCCGAGATGCGCAATCGCATTCTCGACGAGCTTCGCAAGGACGACCCCAGCCCGTTGGCACGACGCGCTCTCGAACACTCGCAGCGCCTTGGCTGGAACCTCCTCGATCTGCCCGCGCAACTGCGCATCTCCACCATCGACTCCTTCTGCCGCGATCTCGCACTGCAGCAGCCGATCATTTCAGGTCTTGGTGGCAGGCTGGAGATTGCAGAGCAGCCCACCGAGCTCTACCGCCGCGCGGCTCGCCGCACGCTCGAGGAGATCGGAGATGCTGGTTCGCCTGAGGGCCAGGCTGCAGAAACGCTCCTGCAATGGCGCGACAACAACTGGAAAGAGATGGAGGAGTTGCTGGTGAACATGCTCGGCGAGCGCGACCGCTGGATGCATGCCTTTGTTTTGACGGGCCGCCAGAACTGGGATGAGTTGCGCGATCGCCTGGAAATGTCGCTCACGCGTGCCGCGCCGGATGCATCCGAGTGCGGCTATAGCGAAAAGGAATGGGAGATCGTGCGCGCCTGCTTCACGCTGCTTCGCCGGGCCGCCGCTTATCTGCGCGTCACCTTTGCCGAGGCCGGCGTGGTCGACTTCATCGAGGTCGCACAGATTGCCCTCAGCGTGCTTAGCGGCGAAGATGACCAGCCAACGGAAGCCGCCCTCGCCGTTGCCGACCGCATCCGTCATCTGCTCGTTGACGAATTCCAGGACACCAGCCGCCGCCAGCACGAGTTGCTGGGCCGCCTGATTGCCGCGTGGCCCCAGCCCGAAGGCCGCACCTGCTTCGTGGTGGGCGATCCGATGCAATCCATCTACTTCTTTCGCGGCGCCGACGCCGAACTCTTTCCGCGCGTCGAAAATATAGGGCTTGACATCCCCAACGAACCCGCGCTGCGCTTCGATTCTGTGCATCTCACAGCCAACTTTCGCACTGCGCCGCCGGTTGTTCAACGGTTGAACGAAGTATTCGACCAGGTCTTCGCGGTGGACGACGGAAGCGGCATCGAATTTGCTCAAGCGCTGCCGGCCCGCGAAGATTCCGCACCGCCCGGCCCGCATGCAGTTGCAGATTCGTTGCCGGGCGTGTCGTTGCATCTCGAATTCATTCCGCAAGGCATGCGCACGAATGCGCGCGGCTACAACGGGGAGCGGAAAGCGGAGATTCAGGCGCAACGCGATGCCGCGGCTCAAAGACAAATTGAAGACATCGTCGATCTCATTAAGGATCACGAAGGTCAGATTGAAGAGGCAAATGCGTGGAACGAAACGCACAAAGACGCTGATGAAGAAAAGAAATATCGCGTCGCCGTGCTTGGCCGTACTCGCAAAGCGCTTGTGCCCGTTGCGCAGGCGCTGCGTGAAGCGAAGATTCCCTTCCGTGCCATCGAACTCGAGACCTTGCAGGATCGCCCCGAGATCATCGACGCCCTGGCGCTGGCTAGAGCGTTGCTCAACCCTCAGGACCGCGTGGCCTGGCTGGGCGTTTTACGCGCACCCTGGTGCGGACTCTCGCTCGCCGATTTGCACACTCTCACGAGTGCGGATGACGAGCAGTTGAAGTCGCGTCCGATACCGGCACTGCTCGCCGAACGCACGACGCTTTTGCCTGGCGACGGCCGTACAGCCGTGGAACGCGTGCTGCGCGCAATCAAATTCGCCGAGCGTTTGCGCTCTACGCAGCCCACGGCTTCACCCGGAACCTGGATCGAGCAGGTCTGGCTGCAATTGGGCGGAGCGCAGTGTGTGGACGCGGCGGCGCGCGCCAATCTCGATCTGCTCTGGAGCTGTCTCGACAATTTGCCGCAAGGAGAGCCCGATTTGCTCGGCCCCGCTCTCGACGCTGCCCTCAACAAGCTCAACGCGCAGCCTGATCCCTCCGCCAGCAGCGACTGCGGCGTGCAGCTGATGACCATCCACAAATCCAAGGGGCTTGAGTTTGAGGTCGCGATCGTGCCTGATTTGCAGGCCAACGCGGGCCGCGGCGGCCGGAAATTGCTTTCCTGGCTGGAGCGCGGTCTCGCGCCGGACGCTGACGCCGTCGACCAGGACAGCGCCGGCGCCATTACCGAGTTTCTTGTGGCGCCGCTCCAACCGAAGGGTGCGGAAAGCGGTTCGGCAAAGTCCTTGGTCGATAAAGCCCGTCGCGAACGCGAGTCGCAGGAGACACGGCGGCTGCTCTACGTGGCCGCTACGCGCGCCCGCGATGAACTCCATCTGTTCGCTCGCCCGGAGTTTAAAACAGCGGACGATCAATCCCTCGCTTTGGTCCAACCTGCGGGCAGTTTGCTGGCCACTGCGTGGCCCGGTTTGCGCGAAGAAGTGCAATGCAATTTCGAGGCCTGGTGCGCCGCTCAATCTGCTCAAGCCGCACAAACTGACGAATCGCAAATCATCGATTCCCTTGCGGCCTCGGCAGAGAAGGCGCTCGCTATGCCTGCGCCGCCGGATGCATCCGCGCCGACGCCGACACCGCTTCGCCGCTTGCCGCCGAGCTACCGGCCCGCATTTGCCGAGCTCCCATCCGCAGCCGATGAGCCGCCCGTCGGCGCGGGCCGTCTTTATGAGCGCCATGAGGGCGGTCTGCTTTCGCGCGCGCTCGGCAAAGCGGCTCACGAGCTGTTTCAACATCTCGCACAGCTTCTCGCTACCGGAAGAAGTGAAGCCGCTCGTGAGTCGCTCGCCCGTCTGCAGCCACGCATAGCCGCGAACGTCCGCGCCGCCGGCATCGACGTTAGCCAGGCCGATCGCATCGCCGCACAGGCGCTCGAAATGGTTTTCCGCGCTGCCCAGGACCCGCAGGCGCAATGGATTCTCGCTGCGCACGCCGATGCCGCGAGCGAAGCGCGATGGACGGGAGTGGTCGCCGGGAGTCTGCGCACGGTGCAGGTCGATCGCGTCTTTCGCGCAGGACCTACACCGCAATCCTCCGACGACAACTCCACCTGGTGGATCATCGATTACAAGACGGCACACGAGGACGGTCTGGATCCCAAGGCTGCGCTGGCCGAATTGCGCAGCGAATTCGCGCCGCAGATTGAGGCTTACGCGAAAGTGCTACGCAACCTGCATGGCGCGGATGCGGCCGTGCGCGGCGGCTTGTACTACCCGCGAATGGCTCTGCTCGATTGGTGGGAGTTGTAGAAGAAAACAAGCGTGGCTAGCGGAGTTAGCATGCGGCACGCGACGCACCCACCGGGCGCGTTCCCCTGGCTTCTTCCCGGCGTTCATTTCACTCCCCGGACGCCTACGTTTTGCAGAGTTCTTCCGCGAACATATCGCGATGCGCAAGAATGAGCCGCTCGGCATTGCGCAACATGAGCGCATATGCAAAGACCGCCGCAACGGCAAGCGGGCCGAAGATCCACGCGCCCAGCCATGGCGCCGCGAAGTAACTCGACGCGATGGCCGCGGGAATCTGCAACAACATGCATCCGAACAGCACCGCGAGAACCAGCAACGCGCTGGTGCGATTGGTGGGAGTGGCGCGCTGTTGCCTTCCCTGCCCGGGCACGAAGTGGCGCGGCGCCTGGATCGATCGTATTGTTCCAATGGCCAAATTCATGGCCACGACGAAGACCGTCCACAACGCGGTGGAGATCTGCATCGAAACCGGAACCGGCGCACGCGCCAACACGCATATGATTATCCAGGCAAGCCCCACCAGGGCGACGATCAGCGCCAGGCTCATCAGATTTTTAGCCACTACCACGTCGCGCATGCGAATGGGCGCAAGCAGATACACCTGCACGCCGCGGCCGTCCGCGCCAAAGATGTTGTAGAGCGAGCTGAGAGCGGCGATGAGAACGTAGGCAATCGCCGCAGGAAGAAAATACTTTGCAGAGACGGCAGAAAATGCCCGGTTCATGCTGAAGATGACCACGAACATCAGCGGCGTGAGCAATCCGATCAGCTTCGATCCATTGCCGCGCAGTATGAGCCACTCTTTGCGCAGGCAGGCGGCCACGGTGGGCGAAACAATGACGCCGGACGCAGCGGGCGCAGATCGAGCGGCGGGTTGCGGCGACTGAGCTTTTACGCGGGGCGCCGATGGCACTTGCACGCGCCGGCTCGCGCCCTCGCTCAGGTGCTCGCCGAGAAACTCTTTGTGCAGCCGGACGGCAAAAACCGCCGCGAACAGCACGGTGCTCGCCAGCAGTCCTGCAAATTGGGCGACCGCCGCCAGGGGATGCTTCACGAGCAGAATCGCCTGCGCCGCAAAACCCGACGGCAGCCAGTAAAGATACGATCCGGAGGAATGCAGAACGGCAAGCAGCCAGCTGCTCCGAGTGCCCGGCGCGCGCATCGGGGCCCGCTGCAGATTCATGAACTGGATGCTGACGACAAACAGCGCCATCAACATGCTGAAAATCTCACGGAAGCGGCGGTTCGCGAGCCAGCGCTCCATCCATGCGCCGATCATGCGCGTGAGATAAATGTTCATCAATGCGTAGACCGCCATCACGATCAGCGCGGGCAACGCCAGCGACGCATTGGCCACGCCGATGCCCACCGCGGCGGCCAGCACAGCCAGACAGCCGACAATGGTGCTGGGCGTCATCAGGCCCAGGAGCGTACGCAACACAAAATAGCGGCCGAAGCGGAGAGGAAAGCGCACCAGCGACGCGGGATCGAAGCTGGGGATCGTGGCGGCGATGCTCAGGCCGTTGATGCTCACAAACTGCCAGAGTAATGCGATGCCCAGCAGCAGTGACGCGAGGGATTTCGGATGGCCTTCGGAGATCGCCGTCCACGCAAAAAATCCGCTGGCCGCAACCGGACCGATCACGACGAGCGCGAGCATGGGCCAGACGATCAAGCGCAGGAGAGTGGCAAACACCAGCCCGACAATCTGGCGCGTGCCCTTGGGCCGCTTGCGAAACATGCCGTTGACAAAAATGCGCCAGCGCACCCACGCAACGGCCAGCAACTGCGTGCTCGCCGGAATGGGCGGCATGAAACCAGGAACACTCTCCGGGCCCATCAACTCAGCCATGAGAGCTCCTGCTCGGGCGCAGTGGCGGCGGGATTACCTTCGCGATCCGTGCCCACAATCTCAAGGAAGATCTGCTCCAGGCTGCGCATTTCCGCGCCCGGCAGCGCGGCGGCTTCCTGGATTTCCGCTTGCCCGATACGCCCGGCTCCGGCGCGCAGCTCATCAAGCGAGCCCTGCGCCACCAGTTGTCCGCGATGAATGATGGCGATGTGCGTGCACAGCCGCTCCACAATCTCCAGCACATGCGAGGTGAGGAAGATGGTCGCGCCGCGCGCAATCATTCTCAGCAGCATGGCCTTGAGTGTGCCCGCGGCTACGGCGTCCACGCCCTCAAAGGGCTCGTCGAGAAACAGCACCTTTGGCCCGTGGATCACCGCAGCCGCCAGCGCCAGCTTCTTCTGCATGCCATGCGAGAAGTCGGCAATCAGCTTTTTCTGCTCGCCGGCCAGCTGCATGAATTCCAGCAGCTCCCGCGTGCGACTGAGCGTAGTGGCGCGGTCCAGGCCATACATGCGCCCTACAAACCGCAGGTATTCGTCGGCAGTCAAGCGGCCAAAGAGCGCCATACCCTCCGGCACCACGCCGATCTGCCGCTTGATCTCCGCAGGGTTGGCCTGCAGGTCTCCACCGAGGATGCGGATGCTGCCTGAAGTCGGCGCCAGCAAGCCAGTCAACATCTTGATGGTGGTGGATTTGCCGGCGCCGTTGGGGCCGAGGAATCCGAAGAACTGGCCGGCGTCGACGCGCAGGTTCACTTGGTCGACGGCGGTGAAGTCGCCGAAGCGGCGGGTGAGCGCAGTGGTATCGATGGCGGGTGTGGTCATGGCCTCCCCAGCTTTCCATCACGATACACGCTGCGCCCGCGGCTTCCCAAAAACCGCACGGCCAGAACGTAAACCTGCTCTGTCCGGATTCGCTGAGGGTTATAACGAAGGTTCTTCGCAGCTACTTCACTTGAGAAGCGCCTCATTCTCCGGTATTCTCTCTATATAGTTGATCGCTTTAATTCCTTCATCCCCCAGGAGGTTTTTTGAATGGCAAAGTCACCTAAGAAGACAGATACAGCTCCCAAGGCTGCTGTAAAACCCCGCAAACCCGCAGCAAAAAAGACGAACGTTCTGCAAATGGGAAAGCCCGTGAAGGCGGAAGTTCTGCAAATGGAAGCTTCAGTCTTTATTTCCGACGATCAGGTGGCCGAACTTGCGCATCGCTTCTGGAACGAGCGCGGACGCGAGCACGGGCACCACGAGGAAGACTGGTTCCGTGCCGAGCAGTTGTTGCGCGGCAATGCCGGAAAGTTGCTGCGCGGCAAGGCATCCTAGAAAAAGCCCTAATCCTGATCTGCCCAGCGAGTGCTTCGATAGCCCGCAAAGCTCTGCACACTCACGCCTGTTTTGGCGAAAGTAAAGTCGTGTCTTTGCGAAGCCGGACGCCCCACTGGCAGTTAACGGGGCGAGAAACGCAGGTTCCACAAAAAGGAGAGCGCCTGCCCGCGATGGGCAAGCGCCCTTTTTGCGAAATTCAACGAGATTCCTATTGCAGATTCGCCATCAGGCTTTCGAGCGCCGACTTCGGCGGGCGCGTCACGGACTCAGGCAGCGTGGCCAGCGGTTCGTCCACGATATTCAGCTGATCGATGAACGTCGGCTTCTGGGTATCGATGTAGAAGACGCCGGTGAGGACTTCGTCCTTTTCCTGCGCCTCCATCAGCGTACGCACCGCGTTGGCCTTGTCGGTGGGGTCGTAGTCTTCGAGCAGCTTGCGCAGGCGGAGCTGCGAGCCGTCGTGCATTTCCACGTCGTAGACCTCGCCGGAATCG
>JBEKAS010000146.1:0-10558 GCA_050015795.1 Occallatibacter sp.
GCGCGCTCGGCGGCACGGGCATTCCCACGGGCGCGGTGATTGGCTCGCCACTCGGCGGGTCGCTCGTCTCCACGCTGCGCCAGGAAGCTGACGCAGTGATTCGCATGGGCGCGCGTGAACTCGACATGGTGCTGCCCATCGGGCAGCTCAAGAGCGGGATCCACGCCGCGGTGCAGCACACAATCCGCGCCGTGGTGGACGTGGCTCACGATCACTGCGCTCTGCTGAAGGTGACGCTTGAGACTTCTCTGCTCACCATGGAAGAAAAGCTGCGCGCGTCGGAGATTGCCATCCAGGCCGGCGCGGATTTCATCAAGACCTCCACCGGATCGGCCGCGGGCGGCGCCATCCCGGCCGATGTGGCACTGATGCGCGGCGTGGCTGGGGCCCGATGCGGGATCAAGGCCTCAGGCGGTATCCGCACCCTTGCCCAACTACGCTTGTTGCTTGAAGCCGGCGCCAACCGCATTGGCTGCTCGGCTTCCGTCGCCATTCTGCGCGAGCTTGGCGCGGATTAAAGCAGGGGTCAGGTTTCAGCAGCCCTCCTCCGGAGGCGACCACGAATCAGCGTTCCTGTTCCCTGTTGCCTGTTCCCTGATACCTGAAACCTGACCCCTGACACCTGCGTTATCATTCCCTTCGACCACCTATGAGCGAAACGCCGCCATCCCCGCCTGCAGGGCATGAATTCGAGGGCGATTACCGCCCTGCCGAGCCCGCGCCACTGGATCCCGTGAATGCCCGCATCGAGCCGGCGGATGTGGCGTATCTGATGCGCCTGACCGACGCGCTCAATACGACCCTCGACCTGCAAACCCTTCTCAGCCGCACCTCGGAGCTGGTTCGCGCCCTCATTCCTTACCGCATCTTCGCCATTTTTCTTCTGAATGAGCGGACGCATGAGCTGCGCATGAGGTTCCAGATCGGCCACACGCCGCAAGTGGAGCGCACGCGCATTCCCCTGGGCAAGGGAGTGGCGGGACAGGTTGCGCTCACGCGCCAACCGATCCTGCTGAATGACGTCTCGAAGGCGGATTACTACGTCAGCGCCAATCCCGAGGTGCGTTCGGAGCTGGCCGTCCCGCTGATTGCCAAGAACCGGCTCATCGGCGTGATGGACATCGAAAGCGAGCAGCCGGATTTCTTCCGCGAAGAGCACCTGAACCTTCTGACCATGACCGCTTCGCGCATTGCGCAGTCGATTGAAAACGCACGATTGTACGCGCGGGTTTCGCGCCAGGCACAAACGCTGGAAGTGCTGAACGAGATTGCGGTGGAACTGGCGTCAATTCTGGATCTGAATCCGCTGCTGGAGAAGGTCGGGCAGTTGCTGCGGCGGCTGATCGACTACCAGATGTTCACCGTCATGCTGCTCGACGAGAAAGGCGAGACGCTGATCACGCGCTATGCGTGGCGGTTCGGCTACGCGCATGCGCCCATGCGGCGCATGCCCATCAGCAGCGGACTGGTGGGCGCAGCGGTACGCGAGTGGCGAGCGGTGAATGTGCCCGACGTGAGTAAGGATCCGCGCTACATCCCCATGAATCCCGAGACGCGCTCGGAGCTGATTGTGCCGCTGTTCTACAAGGGGCGCATCATCGGCGTGTTGGACCTGGAGCATACCAAGCCAGGGTTTTTCAACGAAGAGCACGAGCGGGTGCTGTCGACGCTGGCCTCGCAAATTGCGATCGCAATCGAAAACGCGCGCCTCTATCAGGCGGTCAAACGACAGGAGCGGCAACTGGAGAAGGACATCGCCATGGCGCGCGAGGTGCAACTGCGCTTATTACCTCCGACGGCTCCCACGCATCCCCATGCCGAGCTGGCGGTGCGCTTTTTGCCGGCGCGCACCATCGGCGGCGACCTTTACGACTTTCTCGAATACGGGCCGAACCGCACGGCGATCGTGCTGGGCGACGTAAGCGGCAAGGCCGCGCCGGCGGCGCTGTTTGCGGCCCTGGTGAGCGGCATTATGCGCGCCGCGGCCGCGCAGCAGCCGGGCCCGGCGCAGATGCTGACTCTGCTCAACGATGCGCTGCAGGAGCGCAAGCTGGAATCGCAGTATGTGACCATGCTCTTCGCGCTCTGGAACGATGAGAACCAGACGCTGCAGGTGGCGAATTCCGGAGCGGTGCAACCGGTTTTCTGCCGCGCCGGCCAATCCGTCACGGTCAAAGCCGAAGGTTTTCCGCTGGGCATGTTTCCCGATGTGACCTACGAAGAACTCAGCGTGGCCACGCAGCCGGGCGACGCCATCGTCTTCATCTCCGACGGAATTCTGGACGCGGAAAACGAGAAAGAGGAGATGTACGGGCAGGACCGCCTGTCCGACTTGCTCTGCGCCAGCCGCGATCTTCCCGCACTGGAGATTGCTGACGCCATCCTGGCGGATGTAGCGCGCTTTCAGGGCAGCAAAGACCGATTCGACGACGAAACCATTATTGTGCTCCGGGTGCGCGAAGCGGAGGTCCAGCCGGAAACTGCGAAAAACCCATCATGATTGCCAAAACCATCATTGAACCGTTCCGGATTAAGAGTGTTGAGCCGATTCGCTGGACGACGCGCGCCCAGCGCGAAAAACTTCTCAAGGCCGCGTACTACAATCTCTTCCTGCTGCCTGCCGATGACGTGCTCATCGATTTGCTCACCGACTCCGGCACCGGCGCCATGTCCACGCACCAGTGGGCCGCCGTCATGGAAGGCGACGAAAGCTACGCCGGCAGCCGCAGCTTCGATCGTTTCAAGATTTCCGTTCAGGACATCTTCGGCTACAAGCACGTGGTTCCCACGCACCAGGGCCGCGCCGCCGAGCGCATCCTTTTCGGCGTGATGTGCAAAAAAGGCGACGTCGTTCCCAATAACACTCACTTTGACACGACCCGCGCCAACGTCGAGTTCACTGGCGCCGAGGCCGCCGATTTGCTGATCCCTGAAGGGCGTCAGCCGGCCTCGCTGCATCCGTTCAAAGGCAACATGGACGTGGCCGCGCTCGAAGCTCTCATCGCGCGCGTGGGCCGTGAGCGCATTCCACTTGTCATGCTCACCGTGACCAACAATTCTGGCGGCGGCCAGCCTGTCTCGATGGAAAATGCGCGCCAAGTGAGCGACGTTTGCCGGCGACACGGCATCCCGCTCTACTTCGACGCCTGCCGCTTTGCCGAAAATGCGTGGTTCATTAAGTTACGTGAGCCCGGATACTCGTCCAAAAGCCCGAAGGAAATCGCGCAGGAGATGTTCCGCCTGGGCGACGGCTGCACGATGTCCGCGAAAAAAGATGGCATGGCCAATATCGGCGGCTTTCTGTGCACCAACGACGATGTGCTCGCGCAACAGGAGAAGAATCTCCTCATTCTTACCGAGGGTTACCCTACCTACGGCGGACTTGCCGGCCGCGATCTCGAAGCCATCGCCGTCGGCCTTCAGGAAGCCGTTGAAGAAGACTACCTGCGCTACCGCATCGCTTCCACCGCTTATCTCGGCAACCACATTGCTGCTGCGGGCGTTCCCATCGTCCAGCCGCCGGGCGGCCACGCGATCTATCTCGATGCCCGCGAGTTCCTGCCGCACATTCCGCCGGCACAGTTCCCCGGCGTGGCCCTGGCCTGCGAACTGTATCTTGAGGGCGGCGTCCGCTCCGTCGAGATCGGCGCACTCATGTTCGCTGCCGCCGCGCAAATGGATCTCGTGCGCCTCGCCATTCCGCGCCGCGTTTATACGCAGAGCCACATTGACTATCTCGTCGAAGTGATTCTCGAAGTCTGGAGGAACCGCAAGCGCATCCGCGGCATGAAGCTCACCTACGAGGCGCCTTTCCTCCGCCATTTCACCGCGCACCTTGAACCGATGGCTTAAGTCAGGACCTGCCGCTGCGACGGCGAAGGCGCACCGGGTTCGGTACACTCAAAGTATCGGAGCATTTCCCCGGAGAAATTGTGCACACTGCCGTTCAGGAACGACTGATCCGCCCCGCCCGCAACATTCTTGGCAGCCTTCGGCTGCCCGGCGACAAGTCCATCAGCCATCGATACGCCATGTTGGGCGGCTTCGCTGAAGGCGTGTCGCGTTTTACGAATTTTTCGACCGGGGCGGATTGCGCCTCGACGCTAGCCTGCATGGAAGCGTTGGGCGCGAAGGTGAACCGAAGCGGCGCGGACTCCGTGGAAATTACCGGCGTAGCAGGACGCGTCGGGCCCGGGGATGATTCGCGCGACTGGACGCTCGACTGCGGCAACTCCGGCTCAACGATGCGCATGATTTCGGGGCTGCTTGCACCGCAGGAAGGCCGCTTCATGCTCATCGGCGATGACTCACTCTCGCGGCGGCCGATGGAGCGCATTCGCAAGCCGCTGGAAGCCATGGGCGCGCGCCTGACGCTCACTGACGGCCATGCGCCAATGATCATCGACGGGGGTCCGCTGAAAGCCATCGACTACACGACGCCGGTTCCCAGCGCGCAGGTGAAGAGCTGCATTCTTCTGGCGGGTCTCGAAACCGAGGGAACCACGACAGTGCGCGAGGCCATTCGCACGCGCGACCACAGCGAACTGGCTCTGCGCGCTTTCGGAGCCAAGGTGGCGCGCACTGCGAATGCGGTCTCCATTGCCGGACCGCAGCAGCTTCATGCCATCGATGCTGCCGTTCCCGGCGATCTCTCTTCGGGCGCGTTTTTTCTGTGCGCCGCGATTCTCTTCCCCGGCTCCAACCTGGTGATCGATGCTCTCGGCCTGAATCCCACGCGCGCTGCGTTGCTCGACGTGCTGACGGCGCTGGGCGCGCACATCGCAGTGCTCAATCTCGAAGAGAAGCATGCGGAACTGGTGGGCACGGTGCAAATCACCGCGCCAGCGGAGGGGCTGGGATCGACGGAAATCAGCGGCGCGCTGGCGGCGCAACTGATCGACGAGTTGCCAGTGCTGGCGGCGATCGCACCTTACACGAGCGGCGGCATTCGCATCCGCGGGGCGCGCGAACTGCGCGTGAAGGAATCGGACCGGATCGCACTGGTGGCGAAAAACCTGCGCGCCATGGGCGCTGAGGTTGAGGAATTCGAGGACGGACTGGACGTGCCCGGCGGCCAGACATTGCACGGCGCAACCATCGATGCGGGCGGCGATCACCGCATTGCCATGGCCTTCAGCGTGGCCGCTCTGCGCGCCGAGGGCGAAACGCTCATCCAGGGCGCGGAGTCGGCAGCCATCAGCTTCCCGGAGTTTTTCGATCTGCTGGACCGCGTCGCGGAGCGGTAAAGCGCGATTCGCCTCCGTGGAGTATCGGCGAAGTTATAACTCTGCCCGCATCTCTATCTTTTTGGCGACCGGCTCAACAATCTGCACGACACCGTGACCGGGGTTGACTTGTTCGCGCAGGCGGATGAGGCCGAACTGCTTGAGTTTATTCACATCGCGCGTCACCGAGCCCCGGTTGCGGCCCAATTCCTCAGCCAGAGCGGAGATGCTCAACTTCTTTTTGCGCGCGGTCTGGAAAAGCCGCATACGCTGCACTGTCATCAATTCGAACATCATCATCGGGTCGGCGAAGGTAATGATCTTTTCCGGTTCGAGCCGTTCGCCGCGTGCGATTTTTTGGGCGCTTTCAAGTGAGCGCCGCACGTGGCCCTCAAATCCATCAGTGAATACTTTTGTCTTCATAACCCCTCCGGAGGACCGTAACTTCCTGGTAGAACCGCTGGGATAAGTTCGGAAACCCTTGGTAGTCAACTGCCTGCCTCTTGCCCATGAAATGGCGCTCGTGGTATCCATGCCTATTGTCGTAGCCAAGAATACGGCCATGATCGATCCCGGTCATGTGCGGCATGATAAATGCAAGATTGTAGCGAACGACCTTGTCTTCTTCGTCCATCCAGACTTCCTCGCGCAAAATGCCGTAGCCACCAGCGCAGGGAAAGGCCGTTTCATAGTCTATGACTTTGCGAGGGCGTTTCTTGCTGCCCATGAGGAACAGCTTAACTCAGGTGATGCGTCAATTGCAACACCTGAAAGCTCTTTGAGCATGAAAAAATAACGGCCCGGCATGTGCCGGGCCATTTTTCGTCGCATGCAAGCCAGGTTATTGAGCAGGCGGCATGGATTGCTGATTGGGCGCCATGGGCGGCGTCATGGTGGGCTCGTTGCCGGGCTTGGCCGGCTCGACCCCCGGAATGACGGGAGCGGTGGTCACGGACCCTGCAGCGGCGTCCGGCAAATTGATCCCGTAGTGCTGCAAGGTTGAGGCCAGCGTCTGGTAGAGGCCTGCGCGGTCCTTGGCGTAGGCGGCGTAAGCGGCAATCAGGCTGTCCTCAGCCGCCGCCAAGTTGCGCTGCTGTTGCAACACGTTCGCGGTGGTCGAAGCGCCCAGGTGCAGCTTCTTCTCTTCGGCGTCGAGACTCTGCTGATCATAGTCGCGCAGGGCCTCTGCCGACCGCACCAGCGCTCGGTCGTTGGTGAGCGCAAACATGGCGTTTGCCACCTGCATGCGAATCTGCGAGTAGATCTGTTCGAGCCGTAGTTCGGCCTGCCGGTACTCCATCAACGAGCGCTCCTGCACAGACTGCGCTTCGCGGTTGCGGATGGGGATGGTGAGATTGAAGCCCACGCCTTTATCGGGGGCGGTGCTGTTGGCTAGGTCGGCAAGCACTCCTCCGTAGTTGCCGGGCGCGGCGTTGCCTTGAACAACGCAAGAGAAACCTTCGAAGTTGCAATTCTTATTGACGGGACCGCCGATGATGCTGGCGCCGTAGAATCCGTAGACATCGAGCGTCGGCAACAAGGCGTTGCGTGCACCCTTCAGCGTAATCTCGTCGTTGCGCAGTGTGAGCACGGCCTGCTCCAGCTCCGGCCTCCGCTGGAATGCCTCCTGTACCAGCGCTTCTACAGGCTGGCTCTCTTCCGAGATCGCTTCCAGGCTCACTCGATCCGTTGGGATCACGGGAGCAGCCGAAAGCTCGGGATCGTTGAGATTGCGCGTGATGGCCTGCTTGATGATCTGCTGCTGATAGTTAAGAGCGCTCTGCGCGCTGATGAGCGACTGCTGGTCGGCGGCGACACTGGATTCGGCATTGACCACATCGAGCGGCGCCATGGAGCCCACTTCCAGCTGCTTGCGATTGTCGGAGAGCAGTTGGTTGCTTTGCTCGAGAGCGCGCTCTTTGGCTTGCACATCCTCGTAAGCCTGCACGAGACCCCAGTAAATGCTCTCCACCTGGTTGACGGTGTAAAGGATTTGCTGGCGGAAGGAAGAGTCGGTAATGCGGCGGTCGTTGAGCGCCTGGTAGATGAAGCGCTTGTTCACCCAGATGCCTGCGCCCTGCAGAAGTTGCTGGGTAACGGTAGCCTTGAACGAAGAGTTGAGCTGCGGCGCATAGCTGGCCAGTGTGTTACTGGTGTTGGTTCGGTTGTTGTTCCACGCTATGGCAAGTGCGGTTCCGGGAACGAAGCCCTGGTTGTAAATCAAGTTATACGCGTCTGTGTTCGTGGAGGAAGCCGGGCTGAAAATGCTCGTCTCCTGCGATCTCGCGCGTTCCAGTTGTATGGTTCCCGTGACAGAAGGGTCGAGGTTCTCCGGCAACGGGCCCGCGCCTTGCGTGGAGAGAGTGAGACCGCTGACACCGGAGCCCGCGCCGGCCGATCCGCCGGCCGTTCCACCCGGTCCGCCGCCAGTCGATAAGATCGAAGTCGATCCGCCCTGGGTTCCTGTGACCAGGCCTGAAGGAGCGCCAAGCGGTAGTGCGCCCGTTTTGGTGCGCAGAATATCGGTGTCCGCAATGTCGAGATCGTAACGCGCAATCGCAATGTCGTAGTTGTTCTCAATCGCCAGGGCGATGGCGTCGGAGAGGCTGAGATAAATCTTGCCGTCTTTGATGAGATCGGCAAGGCGCACGGAGTTGGCGAAGCCCGCTTTGGCGATGGTCGTCGGCCGGTAGACATTGATGGGATTGCCAATCCACGTGCCGAAGGATTTGGAGTAATCGCGGTCGGAGGTGCGCAGCGGAATCGGCTGCGTGGGAACAGGCACCGGCGCCACCGGAAGATCGCTGGCGGCCTTATCGGGCTGCGTAGTACCAGCGTCCGCCTGCTGCGCGTAACCGGGCGGCGTGGTGGCCGCCAACGTCAACAAAATGGCAGCAACGGCGCGCAAACGTCCGGCGCCATGCCCCTGCCCTCTCCGGCCTGTTTTTGGTTCCTGGATTTCACTGCTCGCGGTTGCCCGCTCGCGATGCGATACAGCTGCCCTTAAAAAATGCATGTTTCTTCTCCCAAGATTGCGGCATTTGAGCCACCCACTGGGTGGGTGCTCCGGTTGCGCCTCAAGACGTTCAGGAAACCGCTCCGGATGCAAGTTTCGGGTTTCTCAAATCGATTATCGCCGTTAAGTGGACCTGCATGGTTCCTTGTTGATTACGAAGTCGGTACCCCGGCCGTTCCATGCATCGCCGTAAAAGGCATCCGAAGTTCCGGTCAAAGGATCGGTGGAGCGGGTTGAGCCGCTTGGAGGCATGGGGTAGAGGCTTCCGCTGGTAAAATTAACTAACTGGTTAGTAAAATACTCCAGAATTCACCTTCTGGCAACCGGAATCAGCCGCATCGGGAAAGAAATTTCTCGATCCAGTCGGGGTGCCCAACTGTAAAGACAGATCAGCGGCATCGGGTACCCTTGATGCAGTAACTCCTTTGACTGATTACGCACAAGTCGATCAAGAATTCAGAGCCTGGAAGCTCACCGTAGCGTATGACGGAACCGACTTCCAGGGCTGGCAGGTGCAGCCCGGCCAATCCACCGTCCAGGGCGAGTTGCAGGCCGCGTTGGGCCGCATTACCGGCGAGTCGCCGCTCCCTCAAGGTTCAGGCCGCACCGACGCGGGGGTTCACGCGCTGGCCCAGGTGGCCAGCTTCACATTGCGCGCCCCCATTCCTGCCGAGAATCTGCATCGCGCATTAAATCGGACGCTGCCCCCATCGATTCGTGTGCTGGAGGCGAGCACGGTGCCCAGCACATTTCATGCACGGCACTCGGCGGTTGCAAAGACCTACGAATACAGGATCTTCCGCGAGACAATCAGCCCGCCCTTTCTGGCTCGCTATGTGTACGCTTGCCCATGGCGGTTGGACCTGGAGAAGCTCAAGGCCTGTGCGCGGATCTTCGAAGGCGAACACGATTTCCAGAGCTTCGCCGCGAACGATCCGGATCTGGGCGAACGGAACAGCGCGGCGGACAAGTTCGCGGACGACGCGGCGGCGCTTAAAATTCCTGCCGCGTCGACGATACGGAGCATCTACTCCTCGGCGTGGGAAGTGCGGCAGGGCGAAGCCGGCACGATGCTGGTTTACCGCGTCCGCGGCAACGGTTTCCTGCATCACATGGTGCGCAACCTGGTGGGCACCATGCTGGACGTGGGCCGCGGACATCTTGCGCTTGAGGAGATTCCGGGGATTCTTGCGGCGCGCAATCGTTCGGCGGCTGGACCCACGGCGCCGGCGCGCGGGTTGTTTCTGCACTCGGTGGAGTACGACGAACAGGCCTTTTAACGAACTGAATACAGTCCTTATTCCGGCTTAATGTTGCTTTTATTCGAACCGATAAAGAACTATACTAAGTTTGAGCACGTCTTATGAGGTGTCCATGCGCTATTCGACGCAGATCAAGCCCATCAGCTATGTGAAAGCTCACGCCGCGGAGCTTCTTGACAGGATTACTGAAGAGCGCGAGCCGATTATCATCACGCAAAACGGCGAGGCGCGGGCGGTGCTGATGGACGTGCACTCCTACGAAGAGTCGCAGGAGACGCTAGCGCTCCTGCAGATCCTGGCCATTGGCAAAAAACAAGTCGCATCCGGCCAGGTCCATCCGCTCGCCGACGTCATTCGCGATATCCGTGCGCGCCACGCCGCCAAAGTTGAGACGGCGCGCGGAAACGGAAGCAAATCGCGTGGGCAAGGTCGATGAAATACCGGGTACTGATCACCGACGCCGCTCAAGCCGACCTTGAAGAGATCTATGAGTGGATTCGCGACCACGACTCTCCGGCAAGAGCAGAATACGTGTTCGATCGCGTGATCCAGGCGGCAGAGAGTATAGCGGCCCTGCCGAATCGGGGGTCGCGTCCGCGTGAATTGCCGCCCGGCATTGACGCCGATTATCGCCAGGTCTTTTTCAAACCTTACCGGCTCATCTACGAAGTCGACGGCGCTGATATTGTCGTGCACCTCATTGCCGACGGCCGTCGGAATTTACACTCGCTTTTACTGCAACGGCTCACCGCCGATTGAGCTGAATTAGACTCGGGCCGGGCAACGACTCCACTCTGCACTCGATTCCCTGCTACCCTGAATCCATCGCCATGCCGATTCTTTCCTCGACCTCGGCATTTTCACGCGTGACAGCATTGGCTGCGCAAAGGCCGATTCACGCGGCATTCTCCTGGCTGCACACGAATCCCAAAACCCTCATGGACTGGCAGGTCGCTTTGGCCGGTATTGCCGCGCCATCAAATGGCGAGCAGGAGCGGGCGCGATGGCTGGCGGCGCGTTTCGCCGAGGCCGGCGTGAGCGCGGTGGAAACCGAC
>JBEKAS010000147.1:0-10425 GCA_050015795.1 Occallatibacter sp.
TAGACGAAAGAACGGAGAGTTATTCTGGATACAGATCTCGTCAACGGTCATAGAAATTGAGGGTGTTGCGTGCCTCTTGAGCGTGGTGCGGAATATTTCTGATGCCAAGGCGGCGGAAGACGAGATTAGAAGCCTTGCTTTCTACGACCATCTGACCCACCTTCCCAATCGTCGCCTGCTCATGGATCGTTTGCGCCAGGTACTGGCTGCCAGCAACCGAAAAAACCGGAAGGATGCATTGCTGCTGGTAGGTCTTGATCACTTCAAGACGCTCAACGATTCGCTTGGCCATGAGACCGGCGACCTTCTCCTTCAGGAAGTCTCTCGGCGTCTATTATTGTGCGTTCGCGAAGTCGACACGGTTGCCCGATTGGGCGGAGATGAGTTCGCTGTCATACTGGGCGACTTGAGCAGCGCTCCCGAGGAGGCCGCTGCCCAGGCGGAAATCGTGGGCAGGGAAATTCTTGCTGCCGTCAGCAAGCCCCTCCTATTGGTCGGCCGCGAATGGCACACCACCTGCAGCATTGGGATTAATGTATTCGGAGATCGAATGGACGATGTCAATGAGGCGTTGCCGCAGGCTGACATCGCCATGGACCAAGCCAAGGCCGCTGGACGCAACACCATTCGCTTTTTCGCCCCAGCCTTGCAGGCTGCCGTAAATGCTCGCGCTTCGATGGAGGTCGACCTCCGTCGCGCCATCAAGACCCAACAGTTCCGGCTCTATTACCAGCCGCAAGTCGATCGTGGCAATCTGGTTGGCGCCGAAGCCTTGATCCGTTGGATTCACCCTGCACACGGTGTTGTGCCTCCAGACAGGTTCATCCCCCTGGCGGAGGCGACGGGGCTGATCCTGCCGCTCGGAAAATGGGCGCTGGAAACCGCCTGTGGGCAAATCGCTGCGTGGTCAGATCGAACGGAAACAGCCAATCTAACGGTTGCTGTAAATATCAGCGCGAGAGAGTTCCGCCAGCCGCACTTTGTAGAACAGGTGTTATCGGCGCTCTACCTTACAGGGGCCAATCCACAGCGCCTGAAGCTCGAGCTTACCGAAAGCATGTTGGTGGACAATATAGAGGCAGTCATCGCGACGATGACAGAGCTACGGTCTCATGGATTGAGGTTCTCCCTGGACGATTTCGGCACCGGCTACTCATCCCTGGCCTACCTGCGACGCTTACCCCTCGACCAACTGAAGATTGATCGGTCATTTGTCCGGGATATGTTGGTGGATGTCACCAGTGGCGCCATTGCACAGACCATCATCTCTTTAGGCAGAGCGATGGGTCTGCCGGTTATCGCCGAGGGTGTCGAAACCGAAGAGCAGCGGGATTTCCTTGCGGGGCTGGGGTGCCATTCGTTTCAGGGTTACCTGTTCAGCAGACCGCTTCCATTGGAGGAATTCCAACTGTTGTTGGAAGAGCCTCGCGGAGATTTGGAGCGGATTTCCCGTATGGCATCGAAGGGCTGAACAGGGCCGTGGTCAGATCGCGGTTGAATGCACCGCACTGCCGAATACGCAAAATATCGCCCATATTCGTGTATACAATTGCACAGCCCGCCGGACCCAGGAAGGATCAGAATGCGCCATAGTCGAACGTTGAGCTGCGAGGGATCGACATCGCACCTCAGATACAAATCGGTTTGGTGTCAAATTCACCGATGCGGCTTGATGGGCTCGTCAGCGTCTTCGACCAGCCTGTGCTGAGTGGCAAGATCCCACCATCGAGCGCCGTCGAGTGCCCGGCATTTAATGGGACGAACTGCCGGGCCACAGCGCCGCCTCAAGGTCTGCGCCAGGCTGATACCCTAAAAGCATGAAATTTGGAGTGCTGGTTTTCCCCGGATCGAACTGCGACCATGACACCTACAACGTGATCGCCGAGATCGCGCACCAGCCAGTCACCTTTCTTTGGCACGACAGCGAGGATCTCGAGGGCGTGGACGCGGTGCTGGTTCCGGGCGGGTTTGCCTACGGCGATTACTTGCGCACCGGCGCCATTGCGCATTTTTCGCCGGTCATGCAGGCGGTGAAGCGGTTTGCCGCGGGCGGCGGGCTGGTGCTGGGAATCTGCAATGGCTTCCAGATCCTCACCGAGTCGGGTTTGCTGCCGGGCGCATTGATGCGCAACGCAGGTCTCAAGTACATCTGCAAACCAGTACACCTGCGCGTCGAAACCACGGCCAGCCCATTTACCAATCAACTCAAGAAAGGCGATGTGCTCGAGATTCCCATCGGCCACATGGAAGGGAATTACTATTGCGAGCCCGAGGAACTCAAGCGGTTGGAGCGCGAGGACCGTATTGCGTTCCGCTACGCAACACCCAAGGGCGAGATCACGCCGGAGGCAAATCCCAATGGATCGCTCGGCAACATTGCAGGCATCCTGAACGAAGGACGCAATGTGCTGGGCATGATGCCCCATCCCGACCGGTCAAGCGAAGCGCTGCTGGGATCGGCGGACGGTTTGGGAATCTTTGCCTCAATGATGGAAAAACAGCCACTAGCTTCTAGCTCCTAGCTTCTAGCTCTCGCACGGATGAGCCAACAACTTTGCATTTTGCAAGAAGGGGCTAGAGGCTAGGAGCTAGAAGCTAGAAGCTGGAACAATGATCGACATTCATCATCACCTGATTTATGGAGTGGACGACGGGTCGCCGGACCTGGAGAGTTCGCTCCAGATGGCGCAGGAAGCCGCCGACGAGGGAGTGACTCGGATCGTTTGCACGCCGCACGCGAGCGACATATTTCCCTACAATGCTCCGCTCATTGAGGAGCGTTTTGCCGAGCTGCGCGAGCGGCTGACAGGCGTCATGGAGCTGAGCCTGGCTTGCGACTTCCACCTGATGGCAGAAAACATTCTGGATGCAGCCATGCACCCGTTGCGCTACTCGATCGACGGGAAAGGGTACCTGCTCATTGAGTTCCCCAACTTCGTGATTCCACCCAGCATGTCTGAGGCGCTATTCCGGCTGCAGTCGGCCGGGTTCACGCTGATCGTCACGCATCCCGAGCGGTATCCAGCGGTGATGCGCCAGCCGGAGCTGGTGGGCGAGTGGATGCGCGCCGGTTGCCTGATCCAGGTAACCGCAGGATCGCTCTATGGACGATTTGGCAAACGGGAAGAGACGTTAGCCAACGAGTTGCTGGAGCGGAACTGGATTCATTTTGTGGCCACCGATGCGCACCATCCCTTCAAGCGCCCGCCGCATTTGAAGCAAGCATATGAGCACGTGGCGAAGCGCTCCGGCGCGGAGACCGCGCGACGCCTGTTCGTGACCAATCCGCAGGTGGCCGTGGAGGGTGCGGCGTGGCCTGAGCAACCGGCGCCCAAAGGGCTGTGGGAGCATGAGCCATTGCGGTTTGCTGGCGCGCCGGAGAGGGAACGGCCGTGGCGCGGGCGCGTGCCCAAGGACGCTACAGAAACAGCGGAGGCCGAGGAGACGCGCCCGCGTGGATTCTGGAGCCGGCTATTCGGGCGGTGAAAACCAATCCGCAAATTGGCTACCTGAAGTAGCGCCGGTCTCCAGACCGGCTGTACTGGCGGCGTCCACGCCGCCAGCGGTCATGTGCGGGTCAGGAGACCCGCACGACAGCCGGCCTGGAGGCCGGCGGTACTTATTTGTCCTACGTGCGCGGCTTCAGGAAAGTCCCAAACCGCCGTCGACAGCCAGCGTCTGGCCGGTGATGAAGTGCGGACCCGTTGCGAAAAAAAGCACGGCCTGAGCGACATCGGCGGCTGAGCCATTGCGGCCCATGGGCGTTTTGGCGGCGAAACGCGCGGATTGGCCGCGATCGGCAGCCTGTGAGGCCTGCGCTTCCGGCGCATCGGAATCAGTGTCTGCTTCGGGAAAGGCAATCCATCCGGGAGCCACGCAATTGACGCTGACTTCGGGCGCGAAGGCCTTGGCCATGGTTTGTGTAAGCATGTGCAGAGCGGCCTTTGAAGCACAATAGTGGGCGTGGCCGGCCCAGGGATGAAAGCCGCCGAGCGAGCCAATGTTGACGATACGGCCGCGCGCGGCGCGCAGATGCGGCAGTGCCTCGCGGGCAACCAGAAACGGGCCGCGGGCGTTGGTCTCGAACACCGCGTCCCACTGCTCGAGCGCAAGGCTCTCCAGGGCCGCTGAAGCGAAAACAGCGGCGTTGTTCACCAGAAGATCGAGACCGCTGAATTCCGCAATGACGGCGGCGACGGCTGCGCGTACAGACGGCTCGGAACGGACATCGCACTCGACGATCACGGCGCGCCGGCCATGCGCTCGAATCTCGGCCGCAGTTTGCGCAGCTTCGGCATGTGAGGTGCGATAGGAGATAGCGACATCGGCTCCGGCCTGTGCCAGCGTGAGGGCAATGGCGCGGCCGATGCGTCGCGCGCCTCCGGTTACGAAGGCGGTCTTGCCGGCGAGTGGTTCAGTGGCCATAGCAGAGCCCATGCCCGATGCGGGCCAGCGGGGGAAAGTAGTTCTCCGGGTGCGATACCAAGCGTTACGCGTTGCGGGTTACTTGGGCGGCGCTGCAGGCGGATTCGCGTTCGACTGGCCGCCGGAGCCGGAAGATTTGCCTCCGGAGGCAGGCGGAGGCGAGTTGGGGGACGAGTTCGAAGAACCGCCGGAACCGCTCCCCGAGTTGGGGCCGGGGTTCTTGTAGATGGTGTACTGGCCTCCCGGCCGCTTCATGCGTATCTCCATCGTCATCTCGGGCTTGTCGATCTTGTAGCTCTGGCCGTACGTCTGGTAGCCGTCGGCAATCACCTGCAGCGTTACCGTGTCGCCGATCGGAATCACATCGATGATGGCCTTGCCGTCCTCGTTCGTCTTCAGTTCAAGAGATCCCTTGTCCCTGTCACCCTCAGTGGGATGGAAGATGACGTGAGCATCGATGACGGGCTTGCCATTGAAGTCCTTCAGCACCGTGACTTCAATATGCGCAGAGGGCGGCGGCGCCTTGTATTTGCGGCCATGTTGGTTGCTGTCCTGGGCACGGAGAGCGAGCGAACAAGCAGAAAGACCAATACCAGCCACGAGAGCGATCATCCAAAGATGCGAACGTTGGAACATGCTGACATTTTATCGCGTTCCAAGGTGTAGGGCGAAGCGGGAAGCCCCGAATCGGTTACACTTTGCCAGGGCAGGCCCCTGAGCGGTGCAGACGACCGGTGCAGACGAGCGGCGCAGAACGCCATGGGGAAAGCAAGTGAGGACGAAACCGGGATGCTGACCGCAATCAAGGTGCTGCACACCGTGATTTGGGCTCTGCTGGCGGGGGCCATCGTGGCGCTGCCATTTCTCGCCGGAAAAGGCGCTTTTCGCTGGGCGGCGATCTTTTCGGTCGTGATTTTCGTCGAAGGAGTTGTGCTCCTGGCAAATGGGTGGAAATGCCCAATGACGGATCTCGCTGCGAAATACACTGCCGACCGGTCGCCGAACTTCGATATTTATATGCCGAACTGGCTGGCCCGGCACAACAAGACCATCTTTACGGCGCTTTTCCTCGTGAATGAGGCGATTCTGCTCGTGGAATGGCTGCGGAGCCGTTAGATCGCTCATGCCGCTGGCATTGGCACACTATATGAGTCAAAGTCACTCAAGTTTTAACGATTTCCCCCTTGACAAATAGACCTAAGCTGTCTATCTTTAGCAATTGGAAGGCGAGAGTGCTAGCAGCTCGTAGGTGAAAGTGCTGAACTGTGCCGCTGGTCGTCAAGGCGGGGCGCACTCTGTAATCTCACAAAGTTCTATTTTTCATCACTAGAGCCCGTGTGGCAGGCAGCGTCCGGCTGCGCGGGAAGGAGAAGCGAAGCAATGGCAGCAACATCTGTAACGACTACGTTCACCCCGCTCCATGACCGTATTTTGGTGCGCCGGGTGGAAGAGGGCGAAACCGTCCGCGGGGGCATCATCATCCCCGACAGCGCCAAGGAAAAACCCCAGGAGGGGCAAGTGATCTCCGTGGGCAAGGGCAAGTCGAACGACGAAGGCAAGGTATTTCCGCTGGACGTGAAGGCGGGGGACCGTGTGCTCTTCGGCAAGTACTCCGGCACCGAGATCAAGATCGATGGCGAAGATTTTCTCATCATGCGCGAGGAAGAAGTTCTCGGCATTTTGAAGAAGTAGCTCAAAGACAGGGTTCAGGTTTCAGGTGTCAGGTTTCAGGGAACTGAAGTGCAGTGACACCCGGAGGACGTGAACCTTTAATGATCGGTCTGGAGCGAAGTTGAAAATTTGAATGCAGGTCGATGGGCAGTCCGAGCTGACACCTGACACCTGAAACCTGAAACCTACTAGGAGAGAGCAATGGCAAAGCAAATTCTGCACGGTGAGGATTCCCGTCAGGCGATTCTGCGCGGCGTGAACATCCTCGCAGACGCTGTGAAGGCGACGCTCGGGCCCAAGGGCCGGAACGTTGTAATCGAGAAGAAGTTTGGCTCACCCACCATCACCAAGGACGGCGTGACGGTGGCCAAGGAAATCGAGTTGAAGGACCCGATGGAGAACGTGGGCGCGCAACTCGTGCGTGAGGTGGCCTCGAAGACCTCGGACGTTGCCGGCGACGGCACCACGACCGCGACGGTTCTGGCGCAGTCCATCTTCCGCGAAGGCGTGAAGACCGTGGCTGCGGGCGCCAACCCGACGGCGCTGAAGCGCGGCATCGAAAAGGCCGTGACCGTGATCAACGGCACGCGCGACAAGGATGGCAAGTGGAATCAGGATGGCGCGCTGAGCAAGCTGTCGAAGCCGGTGAACGAGGGATCGGTAGCTCAAGTGGGCTCCATCTCCGCCAACGGCGACGAGGAGATCGGCGCCATCATCGCTGAGGCGGTGAAGGTGGTCGGCAAGGACGGCGTGATCACCATCGAAGAGTCGAAGACCATGCACACCGGCCTCGAGACCGTAGACGGCATGCAGTTCGACCGCGGCTATCTGAGCCCGTACTTCGTAACCGACGCCGAGCGGCTGGAAGTGATTCTCGAAGATCCTTACGTTCTGATTTACGAGAAGAAAATCAGCGCCATGAAGGATCTTCTGCCCCTGCTCGAACAGGTGGCGCGCGGCGGCAAGCCGCTCCTGATCATTGCTGAGGACGTTGAGGGCGAAGCCCTGGCGACCCTGGTGGTGAACAAGCTGCGTGGCACGCTGAACGTCGCGGCCGTCAAGGCTCCCGGCTTCGGTGATCGCCGCAAGGCCATCCTGGGCGACATCGCCATCCTGACTGGCGGCAAGGCCATTACCGAGGACCTGGGAATCAAGCTGGAAGGCGTGAAGCTCGAGGACCTGGGCAAGGCCAAGCGCATCACTATCGACAAGGACAACACCACGATCGTCGACGGCGCAGGCAAGGCCAGCGACATCGAGGGCCGTGTCAAGGAGATCCGCACACAGGTCGAAAAGACCACCTCCGACTACGACAAAGAGAAGCTGCAGGAGCGGCTGGCGAAGCTGGTCGGCGGCGTGGCCATCATCAAGGTAGGTGCGGCCACTGAGACCGAGCTGAAGGAGAAGAAGGCTCGCGTGGAAGACGCGTTGCACGCAACTCGCGCGGCTGTCGAAGAGGGCATCGTCCCCGGCGGCGGCGTGGCGCTGGTGCGCTGCGCACCGGCGGTGGAGAAGCTGATCGCTACGCTCGAAGGCGACGAGAAGACCGGCGCCCAGATCGTGCTTCGCGCGCTGGAAGAGCCGCTTCGTCAGATCGTCGCCAATGCCGGCGAAGAGGGCGCGGTGGTTGTGGCTAAGGTGCTGGAGTCGAAGGAAGCCCACTTCGGCTACAACGCGCTGACCAGCAAGTTCGAGGACCTGGTGAAGGCCGGCGTCATCGATCCCACCAAGGTGACGCGGACGGCGCTGCAGAACGCAGCTTCGATCGCGGCCCTGCTCCTGACCACCGAAGCTCTGGTGGTGGAGATTCCCGAGCCCAAGGCTGCTCCGGCCGGCGGTGGCCACGGCGGCATGGACGGCATGTACTAAAGACAGGGAACAGGGAGTAGTAATGACCTGAAGCCTGACACCTGACACCTGAAAAAGGCCTCCAGCCTCGGTTGGAGGCCTTTTGTTTATTGGTTGACAAGGAATGAAACATTGGTATTATGTGTATAACAATGTTTATTGAGAGGAGAGTAGAAGATGCAACAAGTATCAACAAATGCCCTCCGGATCGCAGATGGAGTTTGGATTGCCGCCGCCCTCCTCCATCGCGAACATCCTGACCGGCCCGACTTCACGGAGTCGGAGATTCAGGCCCGATTTCTGTCCGAAGGTCTGCCGAGGGGCAAAAACCCGGGATCGCTCCCTACCAATATCAATTCCCATTGCGTCGCCAACCGGCCCAGATCGAGGAAAAAGTCGGACCCCGCAAAGGTGCAGGGGGGGCCTTATCGAATCCTCTATGAAACGCGATCTGGTTTCAGAAGGCTATATCGCCCGGGCGATGACTTTCATCCCGATCGCGCACAGCCAAGAAAACCTTCTAAGACGATTCCTAAACGGGCAGAGATCCCAGAGCAGTATTGGGAACTACTCGACTGGTATGAGGCTTGGGTCAAGCCAGGGAGTACGGTGGTTGCCGTCAATAACATCGATGACGATCCGCTGCTGCGGCTTCGCGGTTCCGGCCGCCATATCTGGGCCGACGAGCATGCTGATGAGTACGTCCAAAATCTGCGGAGGGAAGACATTTGAGCAAGATTTTCTTCGACACCAACGTGTTCATTTACCTCTTTGAAGACTATGAGCCGTTCAGTAGCATTGTGGAGTCGTTTTGGCGGAGAATGATCCTGCGAGGTGACAAGCTGGTCACATCGGCCATGACGTTAGGAGAACTGCTGGTCAAACCGACAAAGCTGGGAGCTGCCTCGCTCATTGAGGAGTACGATCGAACCATCCGCTCGCGCGCGCAAGTCGTGAGTTTCGATGCCTCGGTGGCCTGGCGCTACGCTTCGTTACGCGCGACCCACAAGCTGCGCAACGCGGACGCGATTCAACTGGCGTGCGCGGCGCATTTTGGAGTGGACCTGTTTATCACAAACGACATCGATCTGCACAAACTCAATGTGCCGGGCATAGGTTTCATCGCGTCGCTTGAGAAGGTGCCCTTGTAGATTTCTGGCTTGGCTCTGGCCACTGTGAACTAAGAACTGTGAACTGATCCCTGACACCTGAAACCTGACACCTGAAAAAGGCCTCCAGCTTCGGCTGGGGGCCTTTTTCACGCATAAGCAACTCTGGCGCGCCGGCGTTGCATTCACGCGCCGAACGTCACACCCTTTCGGGGCCAATTGACCAAATTGTTACCACTCTACATCACCGCGCTTGGCACACCCTGCGTCGCGATTCCAGTTTCCGCGACCGCGGGTTGCGGACGCAGCGAACGTAACCAGCCAGCGGAAAGCCAGGCTCGAGGAATGACGAACTCCGACCAGCCGCAATCCAGGCAGACACGGATATCAGGAGAGGGTGTCATGGGGGGGTGACTTAACGTGCGGGGACTGTTACGGAAAAGCCGGACTTCTGCCGGAACCAGGGAAAGAGCGGCAGATTGGCACTTCGGACACACCATAGAGGCACCTCGGGAACTCCGATAAGCACGGAATCCCCAAATAAAACATCGAGGGAGTGACTCAATGTATCGTGATTGCAGTCACGTTTTCAACAGGAAGCGAACCGATTACGTATCGAAAGTAATATCGCTTTTATGTTACCAAAACAATTTTAATTAAATAAAATCCGTATTTTCAGGTGCATACAGGCGGAACGTCGCGGGGGAAAGCACGTACCCGGCAACCAGAGACAAAAAAGCGCGGCGGCCGAAGCCGCCGCGTCGATATTTCCGGGCAAAACTGAGCCCGGCTGGGTATTAGAACTCCAAACGCAAGGTGAGTTCAATCTCACGCGGGGTGTACATATACACGTTGTTGGTGCTTGTCACCGAGCCAAATCCGCTCTCATGTGTCCCAGAGCCGGTCAATGGCAGGTAGGTCAGAGTAGAGCATTCGGCCTGCGCCTGTCCCGTCACCATCTGCCCTGACGAGCAGCCACTCGTCAGACTTGAGTTGGCCGACGCGTTGTAGGCGTAGTTATTGATTGTGGTGACATTCTGGTGATTGGTCGCATTAAAGAACTCACCCAGCAGTTGCAGATGATAGGTCTTGTCGTGCAAGTCGATCGGGAACTGCTTCTCCAAACGCGCATCGAGAACCAGTATGGGAGCCTGTGCGAAGGTATTGCGCCCAACGGGTGGAAGCCAACCGCTCAGGGCGCCATTCCAAGCATAGGAATTGTACGCCGAATACGATATAGAGCCGGTGCCGATGGCCGCCGAATACGGCAAGCCATTCTGTCTCTGGAATTCCGGATTCAGACTCCAGTCGTTGGCGATCCACTTCACCCAGTTGTTTGTCTGGATGCTCGGTGAGTTAATCATCGCCCAGG
>JBEKAS010000148.1:0-10377 GCA_050015795.1 Occallatibacter sp.
GGCTCGCTCACGCGCTATCCCGAGCGCGAACCGGTGGAGGCGATGGTGGCTGCGCACCTGGGCCTAAAGGCAGAGCAGGTGGCGCTGACCAATGGCGTGGATGAGGCGATTCACGTACTCTTCGAGACTTTTCTCGAAGCCGGCGATGAGCTGTTGCTGCCCGTGCCCACGTACACCATGTACGAGGTGTACGCTTCGGCGACCGATGCGCGCGTGGTTGCAGTGCAAGCCGCGGATGACTTGCAGTTTCCGTTCGACCGGTTGCTGGCGGCGATTACTCGGCGCACCAAAGTGATTGCGATTGCCAATCCCAACAGCCCTTCGGGCTCGGCGGCTACGCGCGAGCAGCTATTGGAACTGGCGCGGCGCGCGCCGCAGGCCGTGCTGCTGGTAGACGAGGCGTATTTTCACTTCCATGGCGAAACCGTGATGGACCTGGTGGGCACGGTGCCGAATCTCATCGTCGCGCGCACGTTCTCGAAGGCGTACGGGCTCGCCGGGTTGCGCCTGGGGTTGCTGGCCGGGCCAGTGGAATTGATGCGATGGGTGCGGCGCGTGCTTTCGCCGTACAGCGTGAACTCTTTGGCGCTGGTGTGCCTGCAGGCGGCGCTTGCGGACGAAGGCTATCTCAACTGGTACGTGGGCGAGGTGCTGGCCGCGCGGAGCGAGTTTGAGGCGGCGCTGGACGCGGCCGGAGTGCGCCGTTGGCCGAGCCGGGCAAACTTTATCCTCGTCGAGATCGGCGCGCGTCATGCAGTCTTCGTGCGGTCGATGCGCGCCTCAGGAGTGCTGGTGCGCGACCGTTCCAGCGATCCGGGCTGCGACGGGCGCGTACGCATCACCATTGGAACGCGCGAACAGATGAGGCAGGCCGCGGTGGCCCTGAACGCGGCACTGGCCGCAATGCGGACCGGAGGCGAGACGCAATGACGACGAAAAAGAGCAAGAAAACTGCGGGGCGCGCGAGCGCGCGCACGGCAACCATTGTGCGCAACACCACGGAGACGCGCATCGAGTTGGAACTGACCATCGAAGGAAGCGGCCGATACAAGATCTCCACCGGCATTCGCTTTTTCGATCACATGCTGGAGTTGTTTGCGCGGCACGGCGCATTCGATCTGGAATTGAACTGCGACGGCGACTTGGATGTGGACCAGCATCACACGGTGGAAGACGTGGGGATCGCGCTGGGCGAGGCCTTCGATCGAGCGCTCGGCGGCAAACGCGGCATTTTGCGCGCGGGCTACTTTGTTATGCCGATGGATGAGACGCTGGCGATTGCGGCCGTGGACCTGAGCGGGCGCGCAGCTTTTGCGGTGGATACGAAGGTGCGCACGCGCCTCGTCGGCGATTTGCAGACCGAACTTGTCACGGATTTCTTTGAGGGCTTTGCGCGGGGGGCGCGGGCCAACGTGCATGTGAAGACCATGTACGGACGCTCGAACCATCACAAGATTGAGGCGATTTTCAAGGCATTTGCGCGGGCGCTGCGCGTGGCCTGCAGTCGCGACAAGCAACTGGGCGAGATGCTGCCGTCGACGAAAGGCCTTCTCTGATGCGCGTGACGGTGATCGACTACAAAGCCGGCAATTTAACGTCGGTGCTCAAGACGCTCAAGCATCTCGGCGCGGAGCCTGTCGTGACGGACGGCGATTTGTCGCTGGTCGAATTGGCAGAACGCATCGTATTGCCGGGAGTGGGGCACTTTGCGGCAACGGAGCGGCTGGATGCGACGGGGCTGACGGGCGCGATCCGCGCGTCCATTGCACGTGGGGTGCCGTTTCTGGGAATTTGCGTGGGGATGCAGTGGCTCTACGTGGGATCGACCGAGGCGCCGCAGCAGCCGGGGCTGGGGGCATTCTCAGAATCTTGTTCTCGTTTTCCCGAGGGAAGCGAAAAAATTCCGCACGTGGGTTGGAATTCGCTCGAAGTGAAGAATGGCTCGCGGTTGCTCGCGGGTGTCGAGCCGGGTGAGTTTGTGTACTTCACGCACTCGTACAAGGGGCCGGTGACGGCAGACACGGCCGCGGTGACCGAGTACATTGAACCGTTCGCGGCGGCCGTGGAACGCGGCAACGTGATGGGCGTGCAGTTTCACCCGGAGAAATCCGGCGCAACGGGGTTGAAGATTCTGCGGAATTTTCTCGCATGGGACGCGAAAGGAATTCCATGCTGACCAAGCGCATCATTGCCTGCCTCGACGTGCACGCGGGACGCGTGGTGAAGGGCGTGCAGTTTGTGGACCTCGTCGACGCGGGCGACCCGGCGACGCAGGCGGCGCGGCACGCGCGCGAGGGCGCGGACGAGATTGTGCTGCTCGATATTACGGCGACGCACGAAGGGCGGCAGACGCTGCTGGATACGGTGCGGCGCACGGCGCGCGAATTGTTCGTGCCGTTTTGCGTGGGCGGGGGAATCAAGTCGGCGCGCGACGCGGAACAGGTGTTCGAGGCGGGCGCGGACAAGGTGAGCATCAACTCCGCCGCGCTGGCCGACCCCACGCTCATCAGCGCCATCGGAAGCAGCTTTGGCGCGCAGGCGGTGGTGGTGGCGATTGACGCGCGGCGCGATCCCGCGGCTTCCGACCCGGTGCGCGATGCGCAGGTGTTCGTGCACGGCGGGCGCAAACCGGCGGGCCGGCGTGTGGTGGAGTGGGCGCGCGAAGCCGAAGAGCGCGGGGCAGGCGAGATTCTGCTGACCTCGATGGACGCGGACGGGACGCGCGCGGGATTTGATTGCGAGCTAACCGCGGCGGTGAGCGAGGCCGTGGGCATTCCCGTGATTGCTTCGGGCGGCGCGGGAACGGTGGCGCATTTTGCCGATGTGTTCTCGCGGGGCAAAGCACACGCGGCGCTTGCGGCGAGTATTTTCCATTTTGGAGTTTCCACATCGCGGTCGCTCAAATAGGAACTGGCGCAGATGGGCGTACCGGTGAGGCTGCCATGCTGATTCCTTCGATCGATTTGCTGGGAGGGCGCATTGTGCAGCTTGTGCAGGGCGAGAAATTGCGCCTGGCGTTCGACGATTTTGAATATTGGATCGAGAAGTTCACGCGGTTTCCGCTGGTGCAGCTGATCGACCTGGACGCGGCGATGCGCCAGGGCGAGAACTCCGCGCTGGTGGAGCAGATTGCCAAGCGGCTGCCGGTGCAGGCGGGCGGCGGCATTCACACAGTCGAGCGGGCGCGGCAGGTGCTGGAGGCGGGCGCGAAACGCGTGATCGTCGGGTCAGCGCTTTTTTCGGGCGAGGGCACGGTAAACACGGAGTTCGCCGCAAAGCTGGCGGAGAGCGTGGGTGCAGAGCGCGTGGTGGCTGGCATCGACACGAAGAACGGGCGCATCGCTGTGAAGGGTTGGAAGGCGCAAGTTGAGTTGACGCCGGACGAGGCGATTCCGCAGCTCGAGCCCTATGCGGCCGCATTCCTCTACACGCACGTGGACACGGAAGGAACCATGCGCGGGTTTCCCGCCGGCGTGGCTGCGCGGCTGCGCAAGCTGACGAAGAAGCAGCTCATCGTGGCCGGCGGCATTCGCAGCCAGCAGGAGGTGGATGCGCTGGACGCGTTGGGCGCAGACGCCGTGGTGGGTATGGCGGTGTACATGGAATTGCTCAAAGTGTGAAAGAAGCAGCGGGTCAGCAATAGCACTTCCACGAATGGTTTTCACATTCTGGATAGGAAAAGCAACCGCAGATCCTTCGACTTCGGCCGCCGTTCGCAATCGCGAACGGCGGTTTTCGCTCAGGATGACAGATCTCGATTGAACCTGACGCGGCTTGCGTGCCGTAGCATACAAATGAGGAGCCCGCGGCCGGTCGGGCTCAAAGTTTCCATGCTGCGCGTCGGATACCCAGCTTCCATATCAGCGGATTTGCTGCGCGATTTCCCCGAGGGGATCGAACTGATCCCGGTGTCGGACAAAATGGACCACGATGTCGAGATCGACGTGTGGATTCCCGATCCTTATGCAACGCGGGCCATGCGCGCCTGGCCGCACTTGCACGGCGTGAAGCTGGTGCTGTCGATGATGGCGGGAACCGAGTGGATTCCGGGGACGGTGGGCCCGCACGTGACGATCTCGAGCGCGCACGGGGCGCACAATGTTTCCACTGCGGAGTGGACGCTGACGGCCATTCTGGCGATGCTGAAGTATTTTCCTTTGTACCTCGACATTCAGAAGTCGGGAATATGGAAGCGCCGCTTCGAGGCCAGCGCGCATTACGCGCAGATTACCGGCGACACGCGGCCGTTCCATCCCGAGGTGATGCAGGAGGAGTTGACGGGAAAGACGGTGCTGCTGGTGGGGTACGGGGCGATCGGCAAAGAGATCGAGCGTATGCTCGCGCCGTTCAACGTGAAGATGTTGCGCGTGGCACGCAATGCACGAACCGCGCCCGAAGTGCACGACGTGAGCGAGCTGGAACAATTGCTGCCGCAGGCCGAGGTTGTGGTGCTGATTCTGCCCTCAACCGCAGAGACCAAGGGACTGATGGGCAGGCGGCAGCTTGCCTTGATGCGGCAGGGGGCGCTGCTGGTGAATGCCGCGCGCGGGCCGATTGTGAATACCGACGCGCTGGTGGAGGCGCTGAACTTGGGCCGAGTTCGCGCCGCGCTTGACGTGACCGATCCCGAACCGCTTCCGGTGGGACATCCACTGTGGAGCTGTCCGAATCTGTTAATCACGCCGCACGTCGCCGCATCCTCTCCGCAATTTGCGCCGCGCGCGCTGCGCACGGCGGCCGATGAGTTGCGGCGCTACATGAAGGGTGAGCCGCTGAAGAATGTGGTTCAGGCGGCGATCTGATCGGAAGCTGCGGCGCGACGCCAGTCGCGCAGGCCCAGAACGGCGAGACCCACGAGACCCGCGTAGAGCAGCGCCGTGGGCCAAAGATCCTTGTAAATGTATTCGCCGATGTAGACGAGGTCCACCACGATCCAGAGCCACCAGTTGGCGATGTGCTTGCGCGCGCCCCACCAGGTGGCAACAAGGCTGTAACTCATCAGCACAGCGTCGAGATAGGGCAGAGCGGCATGGAGATGCCGGGCCAGCGTTCCGAGCGCGAAGCTGCCCGGTATGCCCAGGGCGACGGCAGTGATGAGGCTCGAACGCGGGAGGGGGACAACGCGCACCGTGCCGTCCTGGCGCGCGCCGCGCCACCAGTGCCACCAGCCGTAGAAGGTGAAGACGACGAAGAAGACCTGCAGGAGCGCATCGGAGAGCAAGCCGGAGCGATAGAAGACGACCATGTAGAGAAAAATCGAGACTAGAGTGACCGGCCAGCAGATGAGCAGGCGCTTTGTGGTGAGCCAGATGCCGAGGGCTGCGGTGATGGCTCCTGCGAGCTCAAGGCCATGCGCGATGAGCCAGGCGGCGATGAGCGTCCAGGTCATTGGAGAGTCGCTCGGCGGGGATCGCGGGCTTTGGCGCGGCGGCGCAGGACATCGAGCAGCTTGCGGCCGGCGTCGCCCAGGAACCATTGCGCGTGCCCGACGAGCCAGCCATCGTAGGCCATGACGGCTTTTTCTTCAGAGTGGAGCACGCCGAGAAAGTAGTCCGCCTCAGAGAGTGCGAACTCGGCGTGGCAGAGAGCGGTCATGGGCGCGAGCGCGGCGGCCTCTTCCGGTGTGAGAAGACGGATGGATTCGTAGCCATCGAGAAGCGCTTCAAGATGGTCGAAGTGGACAGCCAGGGGCTGTTTTAGGTTTTGGACCAGTGTCAGCCATTCGACGATGTTGCGTTCGATGGCGTGGGCCAGGTCGTGCACGGCGTTGGTGCGGTCGGCGAGTCCGAAGTCGATGATGGCCGTGGCGCGTGCATCGGGAGATCGATCGCTCCAGAAAAGATTGGATGCGTGCAGGTCGTTGTGGGTCCAGAGGGAGCCAAGCGCAGGAAGGAGCGGCGCAAGCTCGGCGTGAAAGGGGGTGAGGAAGTCGAGGGCCTGCGCGGCGCAGACGCGAACGGCTGCATGGCGAGCCAGCGACAGACGTAGGCCAAGATAGCGCGCCATGGCTGCGACGGGATCGTGGGCGGAAAAAACGGTGAAACTCGCGACCAGCGGACGGGGCTTGCGGGGTGGAGCGGTGAAATCCCTCGCTGCCAGATGGAGGCGCGCGAGTGCCTGCCCGGCGGAATGCGCATGGGCCTCGGTGCGAAACGGCGTCCAGGAGATTCCATCTTCGTAGAGATCGACGCCCGCGGGTGTTTCGTGCACCTCGTAGAGGGAGTCGCCGATTGCGATTGCGGTTTCTCCCGCATTGGAAGCAAAGACGCGCGGGACGGGAGCCTCGTGCGCCAGCAAATGAGCAAGAAAACGATGTTCCTCGAGCAGGCCCTCGCGATCTCGTACGGATTGGTGATGGCGCTTGATGAAAACGCTCGTTTTGCTTGTGGCGACAACGCCGGCCGCGGAAAATGGGCGCGGGCTCACGGTGAGGATGCGCTCCGGTCGCCCAAGCGCGGGAAACTGGGCGAGCAGCGCGCGCACTTCGTCCAAGGTGAGCGGAGGCCAGTCGGGAGGGACCAGCGTGCCGTCCATGCCGTGGGCTTTTGCGGTTGAGGCCATCGTCAGATTTTAGCTCCTGGCTTTCAGCTATTAACTCCCCGTTGCTGCATGCGCAGCCTCAACTCAATCTGTCGTCATCCAGATTAGCGGCTGTTCGCCAGAAGCTAGAACGTGTAGTGGGCAGAAAGCCGCACCGTGGCGGGTGCGCCCTCCCAGACAAACGTATCGCCTAAACTTGCGCCGGTGTCGGACCAGTAGCGCTTGTTGGTGATGTTATCGGCGTAGATGCGGAAGGTGACGCGGCCCTGTTCGCCGCCGGGCGTATAGCGCGCGCCCAGATTGAAGAGATTGTAGCTGGGCACGCTCACGGCGTCGTCGCGCGTGGCTTCCTTGCGCGTGGTAAAGCTCCAGCCGGGCATGAGGTGCAGGCCGCGCACGCGGGGCACGGTGAGGTCGGCAAATAAATTGGTCTGCACGTGCGGCACGTTGATCACCTGCTTATTGTCGAAGGTGGGCGTTCCGGTATTTGTCGAATTCGCGTTCATGGCGGCGGCGGAGCCGTTCAGCCGCAGCCAGTTGGCGGCTTTGCCTTCGGCGTTGAACTCGACGCCATTGTGGGTTTCGCGGCCTTCCTGTTCGAAGCAGAGATCATCGGGAGCGACGAAGACGCTCGCGGGGCAGAAACTATCCGGCGCCTGGATCACCTTGGGATAAAAGAAGGGCGCACGCATGTGGAAGAACGCGGCGGTGAGCAGAATGCGCTGATCGGGCTCGTATTTTGCGCCCACCTCAGCCTGGCGCGTGAAGAAGGGCGAGAGAAACTGGCTGCCGTTGTCGGTCCAGAAGGGGCTCTGCGGACCGAGTGACAACATCACGCCGTAATTCGAATAGAGGGTGAGGTTCTGGACCGGGCTCCAGGTGACGGCGAATTGCGGCAGCCAGACGGGCTTGTCGGTGATGGTGGGCGGCGTGGTGGGACTGGTGGCCCAGAGAGAGTAGTTGTGATCGCGCAGCGAGTCGTAACGGCCGGCGGCGATGAGCTGAATGCGGCCGGGAAGATGCACGCGGTCCTGAATGACGGCGGAGGATTGATGGCTGTCTTCCCAAAGGCGGCGCGGGCCCGCCGATTGGAGCGGAGTTTCGAGGGAGGTGGCAGCTCCCGGAGCCGGAAGCTGCGCGATGGGCTGGTAGATATTGTCAGAGCCGACGTAGGTGTATACCGCACCGTCCTGCACAACGCCGCTGGGATCGTATGGGTTTTGCACGGTGTAATAGCCGGGTTGCTGCACGCTGCGCAGAAAGACCTCGCCGCCCGCGGTTATGTCTTGCGTGACTGCGCCGGTGTGGATGTGACCGGTAAGCATGCCTTCGGCTTCGGCATCGATGCGCAGCTCGCCGGGATCGCGGTAGTCGTAGATGTCGTAGGTGCCGTCGGGAGCAAAGAAATAGTAGGGCGCGGTGCCGCCAAGAGCCGAGCATGCGGTTTCGTAATAGCAGCCGTAAGCGTAGATCACGTTGTCCTGAATAAGCGAGTGGCTGAAGCCGGCGGCGGCAAAGGCGACCCACGTCGGCGACAGGGTGTGCTCGAGGCGCGCGCCGGTGTTGAAGGTGTCGTAGGTGTCGGGCGGACCCCAGGACTGATCGCCGAGCATGGTGGAACGGTAGATTTGGTTGATGTCGGGCAGCGCTGTGCCGCCCAGCAGTTGGTAGCCGCTGCCGTCGCGCTCGGTCTTATGCTGGTACTCGAAGTCGCCTTTGAGCGTGGTGGCCGGGTCGATCTTCCAGTCGGCCGCGCCCGCGCCCATGGCGCGCCAGCCATTGGTGTCGTTCATGTAGGGAACGATGCGCTCGCCGGCCAGATTCAGGCGCGCGCCCACCTGCTTCCGGCTGCCAAACAGATGGCCAAGATCGACCGCGCCGAAGGCCGAGCCGCGTTCATCCGTCGCAAAATCGACGGCCTTGATGTTGGCGGGGCGCTTGGTGACGAAGTCGATGAGGCCGCCCGCGGAGGCGACACCGCTCTCCACGGCGGCAATGCCCTTGAGGAACTCGACCTGCTCCTTGTTTTCGAGCGGCACATCCTGCTCGCCCGCGATGGTCATGCCGTTGACTTCAAAACCGGTGGCGAGATCCAGCGGAAAACCGCGGATCTGGTAATCGCCGTAGTAGCCCACAGGCACATAATCGTCGCCGACCGAGGCATCGTTCCTGACCACATCGGAGAGCAGGCGCGAGACCTCGTCGCTGAGCAGGTCGCGGGTGACGACTGTGGCCGAAAGCGGCGTTTCCCTGAGCGGCGCACCATCAAGCGTGCCCACGGTGATGGATTGGGGAAGATAGTTGTCCTCGATTTGGCCGTGCACCACGATAGTGGTGGTAATGGGGGTGGTGGTGACGGGCGCCGGTTTTTGCGGCGCCCGTACCGGATTCTGCGCCGGTGAGGAATTCTGCGTGGCCAGCGGCGCCGGAGCGGGATTTTGCTGGGCAGTTTGCGCAGTCAGGGGCGCGGCAAGGCAGAGGAACAAGAGGAGGGCCGCAGCGAACGCAGTGGGAGCGAAGCGGAAGAGGGTTTGGCGATCGCGGGCGATGAGAGCGGCGGATGACATGGGCTTCCTTTGCTTCGTTTTGCCTGAAACAAAGGAGCATGAGCTGCGATGGATGGAAGAACTGCTGCTCGGCTTCGAAAGCTTCCCACGCCGGTATTATCCGGATCGGGTTCGAGGGTATTTCTCAGCCCCGCAATCCCGCGGAGCACCCCTGTTTCAATAGGACAATTGAAACACTGCGGGCGGGGAATTGCAAATGAGGCGCGTCGGACGGGCGCTAGTCTCTGACCGCGTGAATTCGCGCCCGTGGAGTTCGTGCGATCCCACCCTTTCGCCCAAAAAACGGGCGAAAGGATGGGGCACGGTAAGGTTTCTCTTCGAGCGGTCAGAGATCTAACGCGCGGCAGATTTTGCCGGAGCCTGGGAGGCGCGGGAGCCGGCGGGAGCGGCGAGCGAAGCGATGGTGGCGCGGGAGAGAACCTGCATCATGGCCTGCTGCGCCTCAATCCAAACCGGGTGCGCGGGGCAATACGCCTTGCGGGAGCAGGACCGGCCGGGGATGAGGCAGAGGTTAAGACAGATCGCGCCGTCGACGGCCTCGATCACATCGCGCATGGAGGCCGCGGCGCCGCGCTGCGAAATGTGAAAACCGCCCAACTGACCGCGGCGTGAGGAGATGAGCCCGGCGCGCGCGAGGGATTGCAGCACTTTCGAGAGAAAGCTCTCCGGCGCGCCCGTGGCACGAGCCAGTTCGGGAAGCGAAACCCGTCCATTGCCTTTGAGTGCGGTGAGTTGAATCATCACGCGCACGCCATAATCGGCGGCGCGCGTCAGTTGCATCGACGAACTGGGTTTCTTCATCGCGTTGTCCTGCCGAACGAATCTCTTGAGCGCACGAACGCCGCTCGATGCGAGAGGGGCTGCAGTGCTTTGGGGCCCTGGGGTCAGTACTGCCAACGGGGAGCCTAATAGAATCTCACACGGTCTGATGTGTTTTACATCACAGACCGCTGGCCGCTGCGGGCAATCGTTTTATTTTGTTCAATTTAAATTAGAGAAAACCTGTCCATAAACTGCCGGGCCTTCTCTGCCGCCGATCGAACCTGAGGATTTCGGGGAAAAGCGGCGCAGGCGTTGCTGCGCGCAAGAACGCGGGCTCTCGGGGTTGAGCAGGCCGCCGCCCAAGCCGCTCAAGCTCTTCAAGGTCGCCGTCAACGACACCGGAGTCGAGGTATCGCGAGGATAATGGATGCGAACGTCAGGGCGCGATCGCCGAAGCGTCCTAATTCTCGCGACTCAATTCTCACGACTTAAGGAGCAACGTTCATGG
>JBEKAS010000149.1:0-10357 GCA_050015795.1 Occallatibacter sp.
TGGCGTCCCGCCGCAATGCGTCAATTTCCGTCTCGTGTCCCTGCTTCTCGTCTTCCGTCAGCAGCGTCCCGCGATGGAAGTCGATGGTGTAATCCGCATCCTTGAGCGTATGCCCCGTCAGCACCAGAACCACCGTCTGGCTTGGCTGGATCGCTCCCTGCGCCTTCAGCTTTTTAAGTCCCGCCAGCGTCACCGCTGAAGCCGGTTCGCAGCCCAGACCCTCGCTGCCGATCTCCGCCTTGGCAATGGCAATCTCCGCCTCGGTCACGTCCAGGCACCATCCGCCGCTTTCCTCAATCACCTTCGCGGCTTTGCGCCACGACGCGGGATTCCCGATGCGAATGGCCGTGGCCCGCGTGTGCGCTTCCACCGGCTCCAGCGTGGCGCCATGGCTCGCGGCCATGCTCCGCACCAGCGGATTCGCCCCCGCGGCCTGAATCACCGAAATCTTCGGCAGCCTCGCCACCAGTCCCAGCTCGCGCATTTCCCGAAAACCCTTGCCCAGCGCCGAACTGTTGCCCAGGTTTCCGCCCGGCACAATCAAGTGGTCGGGCACGTTCCAATCCATGGCCTCGGCGATCTCGAAGGCCGGGGTCTTTTGGCCCTCCAGCCGGTAAGGATTCACCGAATTCAGCAGGTAGATTGGCGCTTGCTTCACAATCTCGGTCAGTACATTCAGGCAGCCGTCGAAATCCGTCTTCAACTGATAGGTCAGGGCGCCGTAATCCATCGCCTGCGACAGCTTGCCCCATGCAATCTTGCCCTCGGGAATCAGCACCAGGCTGCGCAGCCCGGCCCGCGCCGCGTACGCCGCCATCGCCGCCGACGTGTTGCCCGTCGACGCGCACGCCACCCATTTGAATCCCCGCTCCTTCGCCACGCTCAGCGCCGCGGTCATGCCCGTGTCCTTGAACGATCCCGTAGGGTTCATGCCCTGATGCTTGGCGAAGATGCGATCGATGCCCAGCGCCCTGGCTGCGCGCGGCAGGTGGTACAGCGGCGTATTGCCCTCGCGCAGCGAAACGGCGTCGCCAAAGCTATCCAGAATCGGCAGCAGTTCGCGGAAACGCCACACGCCCGACGCATTCAGCGGCTCTCCCGAGCAGCGCCGCTCCCGCCACAGCCATTTCAGGGCCCCGGGATTCGGCCGGTCGTGTCCTCCGCGCTGGCTCCAGCCGGGATACTCTACCTCAAATAACTCTCCGCACTGGGCGCAGCGAAAATCGGGCCGCGCCTCCGCGCCCGCAATCCGGCTCCCGCACCCGAAACAGCGCAATTGATGCAAGTTATCGTTCATAATTCCCTGGTGTTAGCCTACCAGTGTACGGCGATTCTTGCTGTGGATGGAGCGCTTGTGCTGATGCTGAAGAGACTTTTCCCCGCAATCTTTGCGTGTGTGCTCGCCGCGCCGCTCGTCGCGCAGGCTCCGTTGCGCGTCGCCGCGGCTGCTGACCTCGAGCCCGTCCTGCCGCCCATCCTCGAGCAATTTCAGCAGGCCACCAGCATTCATGCTGAAGCCACCTATCAGGCCTCGGCCATGCTCACCACCGAGATCGAAAACGGCGCGCCCTTCGACCTGTTTCTCTCTGCTGATCTTAGTTATCCCAAGCGCCTCATCGACGCCGGCCTCGCCGACGCCGCCGGTTCAGCCGATTCCTCCACGCCCATCACCTACGCCCGGGGCACGCTCGTACTCTGGACGCGCAAAGACTCGCACTTGCCCCCGCCGTCGCTCGACCTGCTGCGCTCGCCCGCCATGAAACGCCTCGCCATCGCCAATCCCGATCGCGCGCCCTATGGCCGTGCCGCTGTTGCTGCGCTCCAAAGCCTCGGTCTCTACGACAGCCTCAAGCCGCGCATCGTCACCGCGGAAAACATCGCCCAGGCCGCTCAATTCGTCGACTCCGCCAACGCCGACGCGGGCTTGATCTCGCTCACCTCCGCGCTCACGCCACGCCTTAGCGCCGACGGCGCGTATTTCGTCATTCCGCGCACTCTCTATCCGCCCATCGAGCAGGGCGCCGTCATCATCAGCAGCACAAAGCAACGCGCCGCCGTGCACAAGCTGCTCGACTTTCTCCTCTCGCCCGCGGTGCAGGCCCAACTTGCCAAAAGCGGCCTCACGCCCGTCGAGAAGAAGTAGCGCCGGCCTCCCGGCCGGCTGTAACGCGGACGTCCCCGTCCGCGTTCGAGCGTGCCCCATCCATTTCGCGCTTCTTGCGAAAAGGGCGGGAATCCACTCCCGCTCCGCTCTTTCACTCCTTCACTCTTTTCACTCCCTCAATCGCCCTTTTTGCGAAATCGTTGGGAATCCCCGCTCCCGAACTGTGTACTCTGTTGATTGAACCTCATGGACTGGCAAGCCTTCGCACTCTCGCTCCGTCTGGCCACGGTCACCACGGCGATTCTTCTCGCCATCGCCGTGCCTCTCGCGGCGCTGCTCGTGCTGGGCCGCAGCCGCTGGCTCGCCGCGCTGGAAGCCCTGGCCACGCTGCCCATGGTTCTGCCTCCCACCGTGCTCGGCTTCTTTCTGCTCGTCCTCCTCGGCCCCCGCACCGCCGTGGGCCGCGGCATCACGGCCCTCCTCGGCCATCCCCTCGCCTTCTCCTTCAACGGCCTCGTCGTCGGCTCGGTCATTTACAGCCTTCCCTTTGCTGTGCAGCCGCTGGTCGCCGGCTTCGCATCGGTCGACACCGCCCTCGTCGATGCCGCTCGGCTCCTCGGCGCCGGCCCTGTGCGTCTGGTCACGAGCATCCTCGTTCCGCTCGCGCGCCGCTCGCTCCTCGCCGCCATCGTGCTCAGTTTTCTGCACACCATCGGCGAGTTCGGCGTGGTCCTCATGCTCGGTGGCGACATTCCCGGCTCGACGCGCACGCTTTCCATCGTGCTTTATAACCAGGTTGAAAACTTCGACTACGCTGCCGCCAACCGCACCGCCGCCATCCTGCTCGGCATGAGCGTCCTGGCACTTGCGCTAATCTATTCCGAAACGCAAAAGCGCGGAGCGCGCGGTGGGAGCCGGCGCGATGCTTGAATTTTCTCTCCACGCGCGCCGCGGCAGCTTCCATCTCCAGGTGGAGTGCGCATTTTCTTCAGACTGGACGGTCGTATTCGGCCCCTCCGGCTCCGGCAAGAGCACCTTGCTCCGCCTGCTCGCCGGCCTCGACCGCCCCACGCGCGGCCGCATCGCCCTCGACAAGCACGCGCTCACCGAAACCGCCATCGGACTGCATCTCGCGCCCGGCCGCCGTCACACTGCGCTCGTCGCGCAGCAGCCCGCCCTCTTCCCTCACCTGAGTGTCGCCGCCAACGCCGCCTACGGTCTGCGTAGTCTCGACCGTTCGGCCCGCGCCACGCGTGTCGAAGAGATGCTCGCCCTCGCCGGCGCAACCGATCTCGCGTCTCGCCGTCCCCAGGATCTCTCGGGCGGCGAGGCGCAACGCGTAGCACTGGCGCGCGCGTTGGCGCCTGCGCCCCGGCTCCTGCTGCTCGACGAGCCCTTTTCTGCGCTCGACGGCCTGGCCAGCGATGCATTATTGGAGCGTCTGCAATTTTGGCTGCGCGAAAATCAAGTTCAGGCCGTAATGGCCACGCACGACGTGACAGACGCGCTGGCCACGAGCGCAGAGGTTCTGCTCCTGCGCGAAGGCCGCCTCACCGCACTTGGTCCCGCGGCTCAGGTCCTTGCCGCCGAACGCGAGCGCATCGCACTGCGCCTTCAGCGCCAGAGCGACTGAATCTCCCCTCACTTTGCCGCGATCACCAGCAGCGTCGCATCGTCGTGGAAGTGCGACCCGCAAAACGTCGACACTTCTTCGAGAAGCAGCTTGCTCATCTCCGCCGCGGTGCGCTTACTGCCCGCCAGCGCCGCCAGCGCGAGCCTTTCTTCGCCGAATTCCTTTTCGTCCGGGCCGTACGCTTCGGTGATGCCATCGGTCACCAGCAACAGCCGGTCGCCCGATCCGAGCGCAAGGTTTGCGTTCTCATATTTCCACTCAGGAAAGACGCCCAGCACAGCGCCTCCCTGGTCCGCTGTGCGTACAGTACCTTGCGAAACCAGAATCGGATACACATTTCCCGCGTTGCAGTAATCGAATGTCCGCGTTTCGTTGTCCAGCACGCCATAGAGAAACGTCACAAACTTCCCGGTCGCCAGATTCTCGCAGAGCAACCGGTTTACCTTCGCGCACAACTGCGCGGCGTTCTCCGCGCTGCTCGCGTACGCGCGCACGGCTGCCTGCACATTGGCCATCAGCAACGCCGCCGCTACGCCTTTCCCCACAACGTCGGCGATGCAAACGCCCAGCCGATGTTCGTCCAGCTTGAAGACATCGTAGTAATCGCCGCTCACCTCGCGCGCCGGCCGCCACGCTGCCGCCACTTCAAACCCCGCAAGCTGCGGAATCTCTTTGGGCAGCAGCGACTGCTGAATCTCCCGGGCACGCTGCATCTCCTGCGCCTGCAGCTCCAGCTGCTCCGCGCCTTTCTCCACCGACTGCTGCAATTCCCGGTTGCGCTGCTCAAGCCGATCCTTCGTCGTCTGGTGCATAAACGAGACACCACCGAAGACCAGCGTTGCGACAAGCGGAAACCTCCATGCCGTTTCAATCAGGTCGGGAAGCGTCAGTGCGGCTGGCCGGATGATCAACCACACCGCTGCGGTCGAAATCAGATAGACGGGGACTGTCAGTACCATAAGGACAACCAGGAAAATCACCCAGTTGTACGGAAATGGCCTTCCTGAAAAGAGGAACTGCACCCGCTCCATTGCAACCGAGAGGAGATTCCCGGTGCAAAGCGTGTACACGACGACCGGGCCAAAAGGGATCCGCTCTCCTATCGCCCAGAAAATGACGACAAGGGTCGCAGAAAGAGCAAGGTAGATGATTTGCTGCCGAAAAAACCGCCACACAGACGAAAACTTCACGTGCACACCGCCTCAGTGCCTGAGCCGTTTTGCGGAGATCTGATTCTTCTTACTATAGCCGCAGGCTAGAACCCCACCATCTCCGGTTCCGTCTCCAGCCGGATGCTGAACTGTGCCTCAACCGCTGCCCGAATCTGTTCCGCCAGCGCCACAATCTCTTCGGCGCGCGCGCCGCCGCGATTCACCAGCGCCAGCGTGTGCCGCGACGAGATGCCCGCCGCGCCCATCGCGTACCCCTTCCGGAAGCCCGCCTGCTCGATCAGCCACGCCGCG
Organism: Occallatibacter sp.; assembly: GCA_050015795.1. Taxonomy (GTDB): domain Bacteria; phylum Acidobacteriota; class Terriglobia; order Terriglobales; family Acidobacteriaceae; genus Telmatobacter. The sequence continues at coordinate 5,201 of JBEKAS010000149.1, forward strand.
GGGATCTTCACCAACCCGCCCTCTTTAGGAAACATGCGCAACGCAACGCCCGCGCCCGCGGCAATTTGCTCTACGCGCTTGGCAACCGCCGGCGCAACCGACGGATTCTTGAAGAAGCTGCCCGCACTGCGGCAATCCGGATCGCCTTCGACCAGAAGCATTCCCTTGCTCTGCCGGATTTCGCGCACCGCCTCTGCGACCTCGGCCAGCGACGGCATCCCCTCCCGCCCGCTGAAATGCGCCTTAAGCTCCGCGTAAACCAATGTCGGCGCGCCATCCCGCCGCAACCGGTAATCCACGCGCGTCACCACGTACCGCCCCCGGTCCGTGGTGTTGAACCGGCTTCTGCGATACGCGAATCCGCACTCGGCATTCGCAAACTCCACGAACTCCTGCGCCGCGCGGTCGAAGGCCCGCACGCGTTCAATCACCGATGCCACTTCCTGCCCGTACGCGCCTACATTCTGCACCGGCGTGCCGCCCACGGTGCCGGGAATCCCAGCAAGGCACTCCAGTCCGGCGCAATCTGCTCGGAGAGCCTGCTCGACGCAATCGTCCCACGCCTCACCGGCAGCGGCGCGCAGCACTTCCCCCTCCAGCTCCATGCCCCCCAGTTCCATGCCCTGGATCGCAACATGCAGCGCCAAGCCATCAAAACCCGCATCCGCTACCAGCACATTGCTGCCGCCGCCCAGCACAAAGAGCGGTACGCGCCGTTCGCGCGCCCACGCGCACGCCTCGGCAATCTCCGCTTCGCTGGTGGCCTCAACAAACCACCGCGCGGGGCCCCCAATCCCGAGGGTCGTCAGCGGAGCCAGCGCAATGTTCTTGAGAATCTTCAAAAATCAAGACTACAGCAACGCGGTAATTGATAATGGTCTGTCTAATTATTTGGGGCGCATGCGGGAGTAGTCGCGCGCGCCCCGAACCCGTAGAATAGGAACAGGCAGCTTCTCCTGCCGGAGGCAATCATGTACCCAGAACTGATGGTGATCCCTATGCGCGAAGAGCTCGTGCGTGCCGGGATCAAGGAAACCCGGACGGCCGAAGAGGTCGACGCCGCACTCGCCGAGCCAGGAACCACGCTCGTCGTCGTCAACTCCATCTGTGGTTGCGCGGCGGGCAAAGCTCGCCCCGGCATCCGTCTAGCGCTCGCCAACACCCCCAACCCGCCCGATCGCAAGATCACTGTCTTTGCCGGGCAGGACCGCGAAGCCACGGAGCGCGCTCGCGGCTACTTTGATGGCCATCCGCCCAGCTCGCCCTCGGTCGCCATCCTGCGCGACGGCAAGCTGGTCTACCTCATGCAGCGCGCCGTCATCGAGCAGTCCACCGCACAGGACATCGCCGGCGAGCTCATGCGCGCCTTCGACGCCTACTGCGCAAAAAACACGGCGTAACGCGGCAACTATCCCCGCACGCAAAACGGCCTCCCGCTCAGGGAGGCCGTCGTTTCAGTTCGCAAACACGCGCTGCTTAGTCCGCAGCCTGCGCATTCTTCAACTGCTGCACCTTGCTGTGCTTTACCGAGTAGGTGAAGTAGATGATCAATCCCAGGATCAACCAGCCGATCATCACTTCCCACGTGATCGCCGCCAGCCGCGACATGAGGTAGAGAGCCGACACAATGCCAAGGATGGGCACCAGCGGCACCAGCGGCGTCTTGAACGGCCGATGCATCTCCGGGTGCCGCACCCGCAGCACCCAGACTCCGGCGCACACGATCGCGAACGCCAGTAGCGTGCCGATGTTCACCAGGTCCGCGAGCCTTGCAATCGGCAGCAGCGCGGGAAACAGCGCCGCAAAGAATCCAAACACGATCGTGGTGATCCACGGCGTGCGGAACCTGGGATGCACTGCCGAGGCCCACTTCCACAAGAGGCCGTCCTTCGACATCGAATAGAAGACGCGGGTCTGCCCGAGCAGCATCACCAGCATGACGGTGGCCAGTCCGAAGACCGCTCCAATCTTCACCAGCATCGAGCCCCAGCTCACGCCCGTGGCATCGATGCCCAGCGCCACCGGCGCCGCCACATTCAGGGTCTTGTAGCTCACCAGGCCCGTGAGCACCAGCGACACCAGAATGTACAGGATGGTGCAGATGAGCAAAGACCCGAGAATCCCGATCGGCATGTCACGCTGCGGCTTCTTCGCCTCCTGCGCGGCCGTCGACACCGCATCGAATCCGATGTAGGCGAAAAAGATGCGCGACGCGCCCTTCGAAATGCCGCCCCAGCCGAAGTTCCCGGCAGCGTCTTTCGGAGGAATGAAAGGATGCCAGTTCATTCTCGCCACTTCAGGATGACGGAACAGGAAATACCCGCCAACCACCAGGAAAATCCCCACCACGCTCAATTTGATAAAGACAATCACTGAGTTGAAGTTCGCAGACTCCTTGATGCCGATCACCAGGATGGTCGTAATCGCCATGACTCCCAGGATGGCAATCAAGTTGAAGAATCCCGTCGCATGCTGCAACCCGGCGACGCTCACTCCCGGCGGCAGCGAAGCCACCGGCCCCCACATCCCGTGGTACTTCACGAGCGCCGTTCCGGGGATGGCCGTCAGTTGCGGCGGAATCACGATGCCCACCTGCTGCAACAGGCTGTTCAAATAGCCCGCCCACCCCGACGCCACGGTCGACGCGCCAAACGCGTACTCCAGCACCAGGTCCCAGCCGATGATCCACGCCACCAACTCGCCGAGCGTGGCGTATCCGTAGGTGTATGCCGATCCGGCGATAGGAATGATCGACGCAAACTCGGAATAGCACAGCCCGGCAAACGCGCACGTGAGTCCCGCGAGCACGAAACTCAGCGCCACGGCTGGGCCCGCGTAAAGCGCCGCGGCCTGGCCGGTCAGAACGAAGATGCCCGCGCCGATCACCGCGCCAATTCCAAGCGTGATCAGGTTCACGGCCCCGAGCGAGCGCTTCAGCGTGTGCTCCCCCTGCTCGCCTGCTTCCTGCGAGAGCATCGACATGGGTTTAATACGCAGCAATCGCGAATTCAAAGGGCGACTTCCTCCCTGGTGAAGTTGTTGAATGGGGCAAACTGTGTCTGGCAAAACGAGCGTGCAGGAACCGTAACGCAATCATACGATACGAAACCAGCGGCTTACGCAATGCCGGCCGCGTGACGCGCGGCCCGCCCCGCGCTTCTTGAGACTGTATCGTTTTCAGGCAGCGCCTGTCCCGCTTCCAGACAGGAAAGCGTCGTTCTCCGGCACACACTGTACAAAATTTGGACGGTTTTGCCTCGTTTCCGGACACTGTGCGGCACTTTTCTAATGAAGCGCCGTCTTCCACCGCCGGAACTCCGCCGCCGGATCGGCGCTGCGGAAGATGGCCGCGGCAACGGCAATCACGCTGGCTCCCGCCGCCAGAACCGCGGGCGCGCTCTCGAGCGTCATCCCTCCCACAGCCACCAGCACTGCACTGGGACCGGCTTCCTGCCGCAGTTTGCGCACGCCTTCCACGCCGATGGGAGCCTCGGTGGTTTGTTTGGTCGTGGTCGCAAACACCGGGCCGATCGACAGGTAATCCGCCGGCTCTTTCAGGATCTCCGGCAACAGCGTCTCGCTGCCGCCGAAGGTCCCCACAATGCGTCCCGGCCCCACCAGCCGCCGCGCCTCTGCCGGCGCAGCGTCGCCGGCATCCACGTGCACGCCATCAAAACCCGTCCGCTCCACCAGATCAGCGCAATCGTCGAGAATCAAATTCACCTTCCCCGCAGGCAGCGCCGCGCGAAGAATCGCCGCATCGGCCAGCAGTTCCGCCTCGGAGCCGGTCTTATTGCGGTATTCGAGCAGCGTCACGCCGGCCTCGGCCAGTTCACTGCCCAGCCTGCGCAGAAACTCTGCGCGGCCCAATTGCGGAATCACAGTGCTATCGAGAATCGGATAAATCTTCGGAAAGGAAAACGACATGTTTTCAGAGTAGAGCAAGAAGCAGGGGGTAGGACCAGTGTGAGTGTGAGTGGACAGCGCGCACCGATGCACTCACTCACACTCACACTTTTTCCTTGCCCCTGCTTCTCTCACATTTCGTCCGCACTCGGCCCGTACGTCCCCGGAACCTTCGCATTCAGCAGCCGCAGGTACACGGTCAACTGCCCGCGGTGGTGAATCATGTGGTTCAGCACGGAGTCGCGGAACACCTGGTGCTTGGGCTGGTCGATCCAGGCCTTGCCCTGCCATACAAGCTGCCAGTTCCGGTCCCACGTGTCGCCGGTGGTCGCAACCAGGGCCGCGCGCGTTCCCACAAGCTCCTTGTCAAACTTCTCCAGCGCCTCGGCCTTGTTCGTGGGCACAAATGGTTTCCAGTTGCTGTCCGGGCTGAACTCGATCTTGTCCTTGGTCAGCGTCGAGAGCGCCCACTCGCCTGCAAAATCCGTCAGGTGCCCGACCAGCCGGCCCAGGCTCATGGATTTGGGATGGGGTTTGAAGTTGAAATCGGCGTCGGCCGGGATGGCATCGAGCATCTTGCGGGTGTTCGCGGCCTCGCGGTCGAACTCTGCAATCAATTCTTTCTGAGCGTCCATTTGAAGCAACCTCCACGTTGCCCACACAGCATAGCCGATTTGCGCGCAAAAAGGCGAAGAAAAAGCGATAAACTTTGCGGATATCGCCTGGCCTTGCCGGCTAGCCTGCAACCGTCAATGGCGGCATGGAGCTGGAAGCCGCCGCCTCAATGGCGTCGTTCACGATGGCGTATAAGCGATCGGTGAGGTCTTCATATTCATTTTGAACGGCCTTGTCGTCATAGCCCAAGTCGTTCCAGGAGCCCATTCCGCCAAAAACCCACGCCCGCGACGCAGCTTTCAAGATCGCGATCGCCATGGGGTCAAGCATCTGAGGGGGAATCCAATCGTCGAAGGAACTGGTGTCCGCCTGTGTGTCATTCAGAGCCAGGAGGGCGTCGTCAAAGTGCTTGATAAATCCGCAATGCTCTCGCTCCGCAAATGCGCGAACCTGCTCCAGCGCAAGCCGAAAATCCCCGCTGATTTCCTCGAAAGAACGTAAGCCGGCCGGCGACGTGGCCGAGACCTCCCACAGACCGTAGGTGACCCTCCAAATTTTCTGATCGGGAGCGTCTCTATTTCCGATCTCCCATTTCGGGATCCAGAATTCGCTCACTGAGTCTGTGCGTATGGCCTC
>JBEKAS010000150.1:0-10274 GCA_050015795.1 Occallatibacter sp.
CCCTCATGGACTGGCAGGTCGCTTTGGCCGGTATTGCCGCGCCATCAAATGGCGAGCAGGAGCGGGCGCGATGGCTGGCGGCGCGTTTCGCCGAGGCCGGCGTGAGCGCGGTGGAAACCGACACGGCGGGCAACGTGATGGGAATGCTGCCGGCCACGAAGCTGCCTCCGGAGAGCACGGGGCCGGTGGTCCTGCTTTCGGCGCATCTTGATACTGTGTTTCCCGCCGATACTCCGCTGCACCCAGCGCTTACGAGCGATCGCCTGGAAGCTCCGGGCGCGTGCGATAACGCGGCCGGCGTGGTGGGGATGCTGGCCGTGGTTCATGCGCTGCTCAAGTCTGGAGCCGGGGCCGTGGTGGAACTGCCGGCGCCGCTGGTGGTGCTGGGCAATGTGGGTGAAGAGGGTGAAGGCGATTTGCGCGGCGTGCGGCACTTTTATGAGCACAGCGCACTGGCGGGACGCGTGGCTGCGCATATCGTGCTGGATGGCGCCGGCGCGGACGCAGCTGTGACGCAGGCGGTGGGCAGCCGCCGCTACCGGGTTACGGTGACCGGGCCGGGCGGGCATAGCTTCACAGATGCGGGGACGCCGAACCCCATTGCAGCGCTGGCCATGGCGCTGGCCGGGGTGGCAGAAACGCCGCTGCCCGAGGAGCCACGGACCACGCTCAACCTGGGCACGGTGCGCGGCGGCATCAGCGTAAATTCAATTCCCGAGAGCGCCGAGGCGACCGTCGATTTTCGATCGACGGACGGAAATCAGTTGCTGCGCCTTGAAGTTGCGCTGCATCGCGCGGTGGAGGATGCAGTCGCACATTGGAATGCGCGGTCGAAAGGCCCAAGTGCAGGTTCGCGCGGACGGCTGGAATTCGCGATCGCCAAGATCGGCGACCGTCCTGCAGCGCATTTGGCGGATGATTCGGCTCTGCTGGCCGTGTTGCGCGCCGTGGACCGGCACCTGGGCCTGCGCACCGACCTGCGGCTGGGATCGACCGACGCCAACCTTCCACTGGCGCTCGGCGTTCCGGCGCTTTCGATGGGCGCGGGTGGAGAAGGCGGCGAAGCGCATACGCTGCGCGAATGGTATTCGCCGAAGAACCGCGAGTTGGCGCTCAAACGCGTGCTGCTGCTGACGCTGGCGATGCTGGAGTGGGCCGCGGAGCAGTAGCTCTGGTTTGGCTTCGAGGGGATGCGGCTCTTTCGCCTTGCGGAGCGTCTAATCGAGCAGGCGCGGATTGGCAATTCAGGTTGCGGTGAAGGCGGAAACAGGCTTCGGGAGCCGCCGGAGAGACCCTCGGCTGACTATACTGAGAAGAGAGGTCGCCACCAGCATTCCGGCCGACCGGCCGGGCGCCTCATGAGGTCAAGGAAACGTATGAAATTGTTTTTCGAACGGCTTCGCTCACGCCGTCTCACTTCGACGTTCGTTCTGCTCGCCACGCTTTCGGCCGCGATTGTGGCCGGCTCCTTTGCCGCCCACGGAGTGCGCGGGCAGGAAAAGCAAAACGACAGCGGAGATGCCACTCCCCTCAAGGTTGTAAATTCGACGATCCCGCCGAACGATTTCGTGCGCATCGCCAGGGCGGTGGGACCGGCAGTGGTGAATATCAACACGCAAACGCTGCCCAAGGATACAGGCAACCACAAGCAACACAACTTCCATTTCCGCCAGCAGCCCAACCAGCAGAATCCCGATGACAACGAAGACAACGATCAGCAGCAGGGGCCGCCGGACAACTTCCAGGACTTCTTTAATCGTTTCTTCGGCGGCCAGGTTCCGGGTGGGCCGGATGAAGGCGACAACGGCCAGGTGCAGGAGTCGCTGGGCTCGGGCTTCATCGTCGATCCCAAGGGTTACATCATCACCAACGATCACGTGATCGACAAGGCCGACAAGATTTACGTGAAGCTCTCGACAGACCCCGACTCGCAGGATCTGGGACGACCGGCGCGCGTCATCGGTGTGGACAAAGCCACGGACCTGGCGGTGATCAAGATCGACACCAGCACGCCGTTGCCGACGGTGAAGATGGGCAACTCTGACACGGCGCAGGTGGGCGATTGGGTCGAGGCCATTGGCAGCCCCTTCGCGCTGGCGCAGACCGTGACGGCGGGCATCATCTCCGCCAAGAACCGCACCATCGATCAGGGAGCGCCGGGACAGTTCCAGCACTTTATTCAAACCGACGCGGCCATCAATCCCGGCAACTCCGGCGGGCCGTTGTTGGACATGAACGGTGAAGTCATCGGAGTCAATACGGCCATCTACACGCAATCGGCCGGCTACCAGGGAATCGGTTTCGCCATGCCTTCGAACACCGTGGTTGCGGTGTACAACGACCTGATCGGATCCAGTCACAAGGTGACGCGAGGCTCGATCGGCATCCAGTTCCGCCAGGGACTTTCGGGCGCCGTGAATCGTGTGTACGGCTTCAAGAATGGCGTTCTCGTGCAAGAGGTTCAGCCGGGCGGTCCCGCGGATAAGGCGGGCCTCAAGGCGGGCGACATTATCACGAACGTGGATGGACGCTCGATCAAGGACGGCGACGACCTGGTAAACGAAATTGCAAGCCGCAGGCCGGGATCGACCATCCGGTTGGGATACGTTCGCGACGGCAAACCGATGGATACGACGGTGACGATCGGTGATCGCGACAAGGTGTTTGCGGAATTGAACAATCCGCAACCTGAAACGGCCCAGGAAGGCGAAGGCAACGCCGGCGAAGCCAAGCTGGGCATCGTGGTGCGCGATGCGCCGCCGACAATCACCGCGAAGATCCACATTTCCGGCGTGCAGGTGGAATCGGTCCGCACCGGCTCGTTCGCCGACCTGCAGGGAGTGGAACCGGGACTCGTGATTACGCGCGTCAACAAGCAGCCCACGGGCTCCAAAGAGCAGTTCGATGCGGTGGTAGGCAAGCTCAAAACGGGCGACGACGTGGTCTTCGAGGCGATCGACCCGCACCATCCCGAGTTGGGCATCGACATCATTGGCGGAACCCTGTAAACCCCATGGAAACAGGCGCCGGATGCGATTCCGCATACCCGGCGCCGATTCCAAAGTAAGTCCCATGGCCTCGGTCAACTGTTTTTTCCCTTGCCGGGATGCGATACCTTGGCTACACTTGGGTGAAGAGTCCAAAGAAGTAAGGCAATCATCCAGGCGGGTAAGCCATGTTTTCATCTCGAATTCCTGCGGCACTTTTGGTTATCGCGGCCCTTGTTGCGCCCCCCGCCTTCGCAACCAACGTGCATCGGTCGCCGACCAGCGGCTTGGCCAGCACCCACAAGCTGTCGAAATCGAAGCACAAATCGCGCCGCGCACGCGGCCAGCAGGCCATTGAGCCGGAGCGGGTGACGCAGATTCAGCAGGCGCTGATCCGCGAGCATTACCTGACGGGTGAGGCCAACGGCAAGTGGGACGCCTCAACTGTAGCCGCGATGCAGAAGTATCAGGCGGACCATGGATGGCAAACCAAGCTGATGCCTGATTCGCGCGCTCTGCTGAAACTTGGACTCGGCCCCGACTACTCCACGGCCATCAATGCCAAGGACTCTACCTTCGCCCCTGCACCACCTAAAAGCAACGCACCCCCTTCACAGACCTCCGGTTTTGTGGCAGCCTCTGGCGTGAATCAGTAAACACTTGCGGGATTCGATCAGGGACGAACCGCCGGCATCCCACCCAACAAAAACTCATACCGCGCTCGCGTTGTGTCCGGGCTTGCGTGCGTCTCGCGATCAAGATGCATGACTGCGCCGGTTTTGTCGTAGCGTGGCCACTCGGGCATCCCTGTCCCATTGGGGTCGCCCGTCCGGGCAAAGTTCGTCCAGTAGTTCATCATCAGCTCGCTCAACTTGCGATCTTCATCGCGCCACACGGCTCCGGGCCGCGTATCGAGCGTGCCAAATACATACTCAATATCGTCGGAGTGGAAGGCACTCGAAACGGGTTCAAACTTGCCGGGCGGCGCGGCGAGTTCAAAGTGATAGCGGTAGACCGGCGACTCGCCCGTCTTTACCTGCGCCTCAAGCCACTTCCACGTGCCGAACGCGATGAATGTATCCCCGGAATAGTCAATGGAAGAGCGCGTTGCCTGCTCATCGTCTGTTCCCGGATAAAGCTCCAGAAACTCCGCTGCACGATCACCGAAACTCGTTGCGGCTTGTGACTGCCATTGCGCCACCGTCATTCCTTTCGCGGCTTCCATGTTGCCCTCATCGCGATTCCAGCCGGCCAGCAGCGGAACATGCGCCTGCTTTCCCTCCGCATACGTAGCTGCGACTGGCTCCGTCAGCACTTTCCCATCGATGATCTGCGAAAATCTCGGCGCCCCGGACTTATGCGACGCCTGGAGGATGGTTTCGGCCGGGATGGCACGCAGCGCAGCGAGCGATTTCGCGCCTAGTGACTGAGCCCACTCGTCACCGGCCGGCGCCTCCTGCGCCACTGTTCCGCCGCCGAGCCCTTTGCCCAGCGCCCCACCGCTCTCGCCAATCGCCCTGGTGAATAGCCCCTGTGCCATGGGCGACGCCATCAGCGTACTCACCGCGAACGATCCTGCGCTCTCGCCAAAGATCGTCACATTCTCGGCATCGCCGCCGAACTTCGCGATGTTCCCTTTCACCCATTGGAGCGCCGCGATCATGTCCATCAATCCGTAGTTCCCAGCCGAGCCGCCGCCCTCCTGCATCAATTCCTCTGTCGCCAGAAAGCCAAACACGCCCAGCCGGTAATTGATCGTTACCAGCACCACACCCTTCGCCGGCAGAAAATCTCCGTTGTGCCGCGGTTCGGATGCTGAACCGCTGAAGTATCCGCCGCCATGGATCCAAAACATGACCGGCAGTTTGCTGCTGCCCTTGGCATCGGCGGGCGTAAAGACGTTCAGGTAGAGGCAATCCTCGCTCGCGCCCGCATCCTGAAAGCTCATGTCCGGCAAAGGAGTCTGCACGCAGTGCGCTCCGTATTTTGTCGCATCGCGCTCGCCCTTCCAATGCGCTGCTGGTTCCGGCGCCTTCCAGCGCAGATCGCCAATGGGCGGCGCTGCGTAAGGCAAACCGAGAAACGCGCGAACCTGGCCGTTGTTGATGGTTTTGCCATGAACTTTGCCCTGGGCGGTTTTTACGGTAAGCGGATCGGCTGAAGCAACGGCTGTAAACCCAAGCAGGAAGCAAGGAATAATTGCGGCGCAAATTTGAAAGAGCGTTGGACGCATTGGAAGATCTCCCGCGAATACAGTAACAGGGCGAGGCGGGGTTGTGGGAACCCTAAACCACCTCGGGCGCGAGGAGATCCTCTATGCTTTCGCGGCGGCGGATGAGGCGCGCCTTGCTGCCTTCGACGAGGACTTCTGCCGCGCGCGGACGGGTGTTGTAGTTGGAACTTTGCGCCATGCCGTAAGCGCCTGCATCGAGCAAGGCCACCAGGTCGCCCGGTTCGACGGGCGCGAGTTTGCGGTCACGCGCAAAAAAGTCGCCCGACTCGCAGACCGGGCCCACGACATCGACAATGCGCGGCTTCCCTGCCCTGGGCCGCACCGGAACGATCTCGTGCCAAGCCTGATAGAGCGCGGGGCGGATGAGGTCGTTCATGGCTGCGTCGGTGATCACGAAGGTTTTTTTGCCATTGCGCTTCACGTAGAGGACGCGCGCCAACAGCGCTCCCGCCTGGGCGACAAGGAAACGGCCGGGCTCGATGAGCAGGCCGCCTTTGAAGCCGCCGAGTGCGTGTTCGAGTGCCGCGGCGTACTCCTCGACCTTGGCTGCCGCGTCGAAAGCTCCCACAGCCGAAGGCCTGGCTGTGAGGGCCCCGGAATGATAATCGATGCCAAGTCCGCCGCCGGCATCAATCGATGCGAGCGCGATGCCTTCGCGGCCGAGTTGTTGCACCAGCTTGCTTACGCGTTCGATGGCCGCGCCAAATGGGTCCGCCGAACGGATCTGCGAGCCGATGTGGACACTGACGCCGTGCGCTTCGAGCCAGCGATCGCTGGCCGCACTCTTGTAAATGCCCAGTGCGCGGCGGATGTCGATGCCAAACTTGTGCTCGCGCAGGCCCGTGGAGATGTAGGGGTGCGTGTCGGCAAAGACATCGGGATTGACGCGCAGCGCGAAGCGGGCGCGGATCCTGAATTTACGCGCGCGGGCTGCGAGCAGCTTGAGTTCCGCCTCGCTTTCCACGTTGAATTGCAGGATGCCGGTCTTCAGAGCGAGGTCGATCTCCGCGGCAGTTTTTCCCACGCCGGAAAAGACCACGCGGGCGACGGCATCCGGCGCGGCGGCCAGCACGCGCTGGAGTTCGCCGCCGGAGACGATGTCGAAACCGGCCCCGTTTTGGCTGAGGAGCTTGAGAATGGCCAGCGCGGAGTTTGCTTTGACGGCGTAGCACACAAGATGCTCCCGACCGGCAAGAGCCTGTTGAAAGAGGCGCAACCGCGCCACGATCTGGTCGGCCGAATAGACGTAGAGCGGCGTGTCGAAGCGGCGCGCTAGTGATTCAAGCGAGACGCCGCCGCAATGCAGGGCAGCGCCGGGCTGCGGGTAGAAAAACGGGCGCGGAGATGTTTGTTGAGCCACAGTTTGAGTCCAAAACCAGAGAAATACTGTATTGAGCGTACAGCATGGAACGCACCGCAACGAAGAAGGATTGCACCCGATGTGGCGATGCGCACAACGGCTTCCCCGCCCGCCCGTTACAATAAAAGATTGCATGACTGAGTGTCCTCAAGTTGACCTGGTGGGCGTTGGGCTGAACGCGACCGATACGCTGATTCCGTTGCCGGCATACCCGGAACGCGGATCGAAGCTGGAGTACTATGCCGCGAGCGTGATGCCTGGCGGGCAGGTGGCGACGACCGTGGTGGCCTGTCAAAAGTGGGGATTGCGCACGCGCTACGTGGGCAAGCTGGGCGACGACGACGCGGCCCGCCTGCACGAACAGGCGTTCCAGCGCGCTGGCGTGGAGGCGCAGTTGGTCAAAGTGCACGGCGGGGTGAGCCCGCAATCACTCATCCTGGTGGACGCGGGCGGAGAGCGCACTGTGCTTTGCCGGCGCGACGAGCACATGACGCTCAAGCCCGAAGAGCTGCGCCGCGAATGGGTGACAAATGCGCGCATGCTGCACCTGGACGGGCACGACACGGCGGCCGCAACACTGGCCGCAAGCTGGGCGCGGGCCGCGGGCATTCCCGTAGTGGCCGATCTCGATGACACCTACCCCGGCATCGAAGAGCTGGTGGCCAACATCGATTATTTGATTGTCAGCAAGGATTTCTCCTGCCGGTTGATGGATGACAACAACCTGGAGCGCGCCTTGCGCCGCATGCTCTCGCGTTATGGCTGCAAGCTGAGCGCGGCGACCCTGGGCGAGGATGGCGTGCTGGCGTGGGACGGCAAGCAACTGGTGCATTGCGCGGCGTTCCGCGTTCCGGTAGTGGATACGACCGGGGCCGGCGATATCTTTCGTGCCGGGTTCATTTACGGGCTGATGCAGGAGTGGGGGCTCGAACGGCAGTTGGATTTTTCCTGCGCGGCGGCGGCGATGAACTGCATGGCGCAGGGAGCGCGCGGCGGCATCCAGGCCGTGGATGCGATTGAGAATCTGAGGTCGACGGTGGCGCGGTACGAGAGCGCGTACGGCTTGTCGGCGTTCGATTGATTGTTGCAGCGGGGTAACCTGCTGCATGTGCGGGTCTGGAGACCCGCACGGCAGCCGGTCTGGAGACCGGCGCTACAAACGAGCGCTGGATTTAAAATAAAGGCGGCACGTCAGGCGACTGCACGGCTTGGCAATTTCCCAACGCAACTTCGCACCACGGAGACAACCCATGGCATTGATCAAGACTTCGAATCCGGCGCTCGGCCAGAACACGTTCAGCGATGTTGCGCGCAGCCAGTACGGCGGGGACCTGGTGGACGCCTCGGCGCGCATGACGCTGAGCGGCACGGTGAACAAAACCGGCATTCTGCTGCTGTGCGCGGTGGCAACCGCGGCGTGGACGTGGAACCAATTCATGCAGACGCACGACGCGGCGTCTGTCGCTCCGGCATTGATGCTTGGCGCACTGGGCGGATTTGTGATCGCCATGGTGACGGTCTTCAAGAAGACCTGGTCGCCGGTGACTGCGCCAATCTATGCGCTGCTTGAGGGCCTGGTGCTCGGCGGCATATCGGCAATCTTTGAATTGCGCTATCCCGGCATTGCTATGGAGGCCGTGGCGCTCACGTTTGGCACCTTGTTCGTGATGCTGCTCCTGTACAAGTCCGGGCTGATCAAGGTGACGCAGAAGTTTCGCATGGGCGTGGTAGCGGCCACAGGCGGGATCGCGGTCTTCTATCTCCTCACGTGGCTGCTCAGCATGTTCCACATTTCCATTTTCTCTTCTGTTTTTGGCTCCGGGCCAATTGGCATTGGCTTCAGCCTTTTCGTGGTCGCCATCGCATCGCTGAACCTGGTGCTGGACTTTGATTTTGTGGAGCAGGGCGTGGCCGCCGGCGCTCCCAAGTACATGGAGTGGTACGCGGCGTTCGGCATCATCGTGACGCTGGTGTGGCTGTACCTGGAGATTCTGAGGCTGCTCTCGAAGGTGCGCAGCAGAAACTGAAAAGCAGCTTCTAGCTTCTAGCCCCTAGCTTCTAGCTTTTCTTGCGGAGACTGGGGCGGGTTGCATAAAAGCGGAAAGACAAATGCAGATCCTTCGACTCGTGGGCCGCGCAAAACGCGGCCCACTTCGCTCAGGATGACATTCAGTTTTTGTTGCTCAGGGTGACGGTTTTATTGCAGTGCGAACTTCTGACTCTCCGCACTAATTGCTAGCTTCCCTGCGGCGAAATCAGTGAAAATGTAACGCATCCAGCGGTGATGCGGCGGTGCGGAGTGCCGCGCGCGATCACCAGCATGTCGCCTTTGTTCAAGGTGACGGTTTGGTGCTGCTCCGACTCGGGCGCGAGCCATTCGCCGGGCCCCTTGCTGTGTGCGCCCTTCGGCGTTCCGCCGAGCTCGTAGACCGTGGACCCGTCGAGAATCTGGAAGATGTGGTCGCGATGCTCGTGCCATTCGAACTCTGCTGCGGTTTTAGCCTTCTCGGTGGTAAGGACCACGACAAATGTACCCGCCTGCACAAGATTGTTGTTGCCGGGATTGGCTGCAAGAGCGCTGAGGTCGTCCTGAATCTCCTGCGCCTTGAAGAGCTTGAAGGTGGGCGCAGAAGCGCCCGTGCCCTGCGCCGCGGCCGAAGCGGCAAAGCCCGAGGAAGCAAAAATTGACGCGTTGCTTAGTGTGAAGCCGGCGGCCGCGGCGGCGGGCACAGCGCGCAGGAACTTGCGGCGGTCAGGATTCGAGATCGAGGCATTGGGCATAGGATTCTCCGGAAATCAGCAAGTGAATTCGTGGGAGATTCTATCAGTGCCGCGTGGCTGCGGAGGAGGCAGCAGATTTCAGAGATCGAACTGCCGCAGCCAGGGCGCCATGAGGGCCGCGACCTTGCGCGGCTGCTCGTATGCGGCAAAGTGTCCGGCGCCGGGCAGCACGTGGAACTCGCAACCTCCAGGAGCGGAGCGAAAGGCTTCCATATCCGCGGGAGTCACGGAAGTATCCTCCGCGCCTGCAATGGCGAGAACAGGGACCCGGATGGTGGACACGGTGGAAACCGAATCGGGGCGCGTGGCCAGGCCGGCCTGCACCGCAACCACAGCTTCGGGCGTGAGGGTCATGTGAGTGCGCACCTCGGCGGCAATCTCCGGGCGCTCGTGGCGGGAGGTTTCGCTGAGGAGGGTTTGCGCCATGCCGTCGAAGAGCGCAGTGACGCCCTCCGTCCGCGCCCGCTTAATGGTTTCGGCACGACGGATGAGGTTGGCCGGAGCATCGGGCTGCGGCTTGGAACAGATGGAAACGAGACCCGTCATGCGCTCGGGGGCCCTGCGCCAAAGCTCCAGCAGGACGTAGCCGCCGATGGAGCAGCCCGTAAAGACGGCCCGGCGGAGGGCGAGCTGATCGAGAAGAGAGAGCACATCTGTGGCCAACTGGTCCATTGTGAGCACGGGAGCGTCGGGGACCAGGTCGAAGCCGCCCACGGGCAGCGCCGAGCCGAGCTCGGAAACACCGTGGCCGCGCAGATCGGGGACAACGGCGCGAATGCCGGCGAGTTCTTTGGTCAGGGGGCGCCAGTAATCGCGGTCGAGAGGGGTGGGATGCAGAAAGACAACCGGTGGGCCGGTGCCTGCGTCGGTGAATCCAAGGCCTGAGCCGTCAGAAAGCGAGACGCCGTTCATA
>JBEKAS010000151.1:0-10187 GCA_050015795.1 Occallatibacter sp.
GTGGCCGCCGAGGCGGCTAAACTGCGCGCTCAGGGCGCCAACCTGGTGGATTTCGGAGCCGGCGAGCCTCACTTCGCCACTCCGCGGCACATCAAGGACGCCGCCATTGCCGCCATCGAGGCCAATTTCACCCGTTACACCGTGGTTCCGGGCATTCCCGACCTGCGCAAAGCCATCGTCGAGCGCCATGCCTGCGACTTCGGCTCAGACTACTCGATCGACGAGGCCATTTTCACGGCCGGCGGCAAGCTGGCGCTGTTCAACACGCTGCAGATCCTTGTCGACCACGGGGACGAGGTCATTCTGCCGGTTCCCTACTGGGTCAGCTTCAAGGACATCATTCAGTACGCGGGCGGCAAGGTGGTGTTTCTCGAAACCAGCGAGGCAGAGAGCTTCCGCATCACCGCGGACGCCATCGAGCGCGCCATCACGCCGCGCACCAAGGCCATCATCCTGAATTCGCCGTCGAACCCCGCGGGTTCGGTGGTCACGGCAGAGGACCTGGAGCGCATCGTCCACCTCGCCCACGACCGCGGAATTTTCCTGCTTCTGGACGAGTGCTACGTGTACCTCAACTACGCCGGCAAGCCCGTCTCGGGCGGCTCGTTCACGTGGGCCAAGGAACACCTGGTCATTCTCGGGTCACTCTCGAAAACTTACTCGATGACCGGCTGGCGCGCGGGCTTTGCGCTGGCTTCAAAGGCTGTGACCGCCAACCTGAGCAAGCTGCAGTCGCAATCCACCTCGAATGCCACTAGCATTGTGCAAAAGGCGGCGATCGCGGCGCTGACCGGCTCGCAGGAGTGCGTGGCCGAGTTTCGCGCCGAGTTCATCGACTTGCGCGACTACATGCTGGCCAAAATCACGGCCATTCCCGGCGTCACCTGCACCAAGCCGGAAGGGGCGTTCTACGTGTACCCCAACATTTCGGCCTACCTTGGCAAGGGCGGCATCCGAACGGCCACCGAGCTGGCCACGCGCCTGCTTCACGAGGCCCACGTAGTCACCGTGCCCGGCGAGGCCTTTGGGACCGCCGAGCACATCCGCATCTCCTACCCGGTAACCAAGCAGAACATCGACGAGGGCACGCGCCGGATGGGCGAGTTCCTGACCAGCCTGAAATAGCTCCGATCTTGGTCGACCTCCCGCCGTTGGTGGCAGCCAACGGCCCGATGGAGCGACAGTTGTCGCATCCCAGGCAGGCTGTCCCAGCCTGCGGTTTTTCTCCTTGAAAATAATTCGCTTTGCCCTGTGCAAACGTTGTCGTTGTCGAGTAGGATGTTTCTTCAATGTTGAACGCTATCGATTTCCGTCCCGTGATACTGGCCGGGGGCAGCGGCACCCGCTTTTGGCCCCGTTCCCGGCGCGCCCGCGCCAAGCAGGTTCTCGCTCTCGACGGCGAGCGCTCCATGATTCAGCAAACCGTGGAGCGACTGAAGCCGCTTACTACGCTCGAAAAAACCTGGATTATTACCAACGAGTTTCTGGCCCAGGAGATTGCCGACCAGTTGCCCGGCCTGCCCACGGCTCAGATCGTGCAGGAGCCGGTGGCCCGCAACACCGCCCCTGCTTGCGGCCTGGCCGCCTTTCTCATCGAGCGCGAGAACCCGGACGCCGTGCTCGGCGTTTTTCCGTCGGACCATGTCATCAGCGACGAGCCGCGTTTCCTCAAGGCTCTGCAAAAAGGCATTGCCGCGGCCGCGGCCGGCGAAAACATCGTGGTGCTGGGCATCGAGCCCTCCCGCGCGGAAACCGGCTACGGCTATATCGAAACCGGCGACCTGACCAAGGACGACTCCGCCCTGCACGTGCGCCGTTTCATCGAAAAGCCCAATCAGAACCGCGCCGAGGAGTTTGTCGCCGCCGGCAACTACTACTGGAATTCCGGCATTTTCCTGTGGTCGGCCCGTACCCTGGCCAACGCCGTCCGCGAGCACGTGCCTGAAACCGCTCCGCTGCTGGAAACCATCGCCGCCGCATGGGGCACACCGCAGTTCGACGAGGTTTTCCGTAAGGCCTATCCCAAGTGCGAAAACATCTCCGTCGACTATGCGGTCCTCGAGCCCCGCTCCGCCAAGGGCGAGCACCTCTCGAACCTCTACTGCATTCCCGCCGAGTTCAGCTGGAACGATCTCGGCTCATGGTCCTCCCTCTACGAGTACCAGTTGGAGACGCGCATGCGCGGCGACGCCGAAGGCAATGTGACTGACACCGGAGGTCACATGGCCATCGAGGCCAACGACAACTACATCTTCAGCCCCAAGAAGTTCGTAGCTCTGGTGGGCGTGAAGAACTTGGTCGTCGTCGACACGGAAGACGCGCTGCTGATTGCTCATCGCAACCACTCGCAGGATGTGGGCAAGATCGTGAAGGAGCTGGGCGTCAGCGGCCACTCCGAGCTGATCTAGAGCCGGCCCGATTCCACCGCTGTACAATTCTTGCGTATCTCAGCCAGCACCAATTGCCTGAGTAGGGGGATTTATGCCCGAAACCATCGATTGGCCTCCGCAGCCAAAGTCGCGGCGCCTTCGCCTTGCTGTCTACCTCCCGATTGCTCTCGTCGTCCTTGTCATGATTGGCGGCCGCGCCGCCATTTCCTATTGGGTTGACCTCCTCTGGTTCGACTCGCTTGGGCTTGCTCCCGTCTTCTGGAAGACCTTTGGCCTCGAGTGGGGGACGTTCGCGGCCTTTGCCGTGCTTACCTTCCTCGTCCTCTTCGGCGCCTTCCTCGCTTTCCGCCACGGCCACGCCGGCGATTTGCCTGAAACGCATACCATCTACTTCGCCGGCCGCCCCGTCGAGCTGCCGGTGGCAAAGTTCCTGCGCTCCGTTGGCATCATCGCCGCGCTGCTTATCTCCATCGCCACCGGCTTCGCAATGGAATCGCAGTGGCCTACGCTGGCGCTTTATTGGTACGCGCCTGCCACGGCCACGAGTCCAGTCGACCCCATCCTGGGCCGCCCCCTTGGCTTCTATCTCTTCACCTTGCCTGCCTGGGAGCTCATCGCCGGTTGGTTGCTCACGCTGGCAGTCATGATCTCGATTCTCGCGGTACTCTTCCTCATCGCTGCAGGCGGCGGACGCTTGCGTAGCGGCCACTTCGAGGGTTCCACTTCGTCGATCTGGCGTGGCGTCTCCATCGCCGCGGGCTTTTTGCTTTTCACACTGGCCATTCGCGAGTATGTCGGCCGTTTCGATCTCCTCTTCGACCAGCACACTGTCTTCTCCGGCGTCTCCTACACTGACGCACACGTTACGCTTACCGGAATGCTCTTCATAAGCGCCGCGCTCGCCATCGGCGCGGTCGTTGCCTTCGCTTGCGGCCTGCTCAAGCCACGCGTGCGCTGGCTGCTCCTGGGCCTCGTTCCCGCGGTGGTTTGCTATGTCATCGTCGGTTTGGCCGGATGGTACATGAGCACGTTCATCGTCAAGCCCAACCAACTCGACCGCGAGCGGCCTTACATTGCCGACAACATCGCCCTGACGCGCCAGGCCTATGGCCTCGATGGCTTTGCCCAGCGCGAGTTTCCTGCTGAGACCACGGTCGCCGCAGCCGATCCGGAACACAATCAGGCGACGCTTGAAAACATCCGCCTCTGGGATGTGGGCGCGCTGCAGGACACGCTGCGCCAGGTGCAGGAGATCCGCACTTACTACGACTTCCCAGGCATCGATATCGATCGCTACCAGATCAACGGCTCCTTGCGTCAGGTCATGCTCGCGGTTCGCGAGCTGAACGTGGACAAACTGCCCGAGAGCAGCCGCAACTGGATCAACGACAAGCTGATCTACACGCACGGCTATGGCATCACCATGAATCCCGTCAACGGATTTTCAACCGAGGGCCTGCCCACGCTTTATCTCTCGAATATGCCCGTGCAGAGCACGGTACCCAGCCTCAAGGTCACGCGCCCTGAGATTTACTTTGGCGAAATGACCGACACCGATGTCTACGTCAAGACCGGCCAGCAGGAGTTCAACTATCCCCAGGGCCAGAGCAACAATCTCTCCACCTACGAAGGCACGGGCGGCATTGTGATGGGCGGCTTTATGCGCCGCGCGCTGCTGGCCTTCGATCGCGGCGACCTTACCAAGGTCCCTTTCAGCGACGACATCACCTCGCAGAGCCGTCTGCTGATGCGGCGCAACGTCCTCGCGCGCGTTACCGCGCTGGCGCCGTTCCTCACCTTCGATCACGACCCCTACATTGTCGTCGGCGACGATGGACGCCTCTCCTGGATCATTGACGGCTACACCTCCTCATCCACCTATCCTTATTCCGCAGCGGCCGATCTCTATGGGCAATCGGTCAATTACGCCCGCAACAGCGTGAAGGCGGTGGTGGATACCTACGATGGCACTGTCACGTTCTACGTCTTCGATGCTGCCGATCCCATCCTCGCTGCATGGCGCGGCATCTATCCCAGTCTGTTCAAGGACGCCTCCACCATGCCCGCGTGGCTGCGTGCCCACGTGCGCTATCCTGAAGCGCTGCTGAGCCTGCAGGCCGATGTTTACGGTCTCTACCACATGACCGATCCCGAGGTCTTTTACAACCGCGAAGATCAATGGAGCGTGGCTACCGAAAATGGGTCGAGCCAGGGCGGTGACCAGAGCGCGGTGGCCATGCAACCCAACTTCGTGCTCATGACGCTTCCCGGAGAATCGGGCGGCCTCGAGTTCGTCGAGATCCTGCCCTTCACGCCCATCAGCCGCAACAATATGATCGGCTGGATCGCGGCGCGCAGCGACGGCGCGCATTACGGAACCGCCGTGGTGTTCAACTTCCCGAAGACGCGTCTCGTCGACGGGCCGCAGCAGATCGAGGCGCGGATCGATCAGAACGCTCAACTCTCCGGACAGCTCACGCTCTGGAATCAGAATGGCTCGAAGGTGATCCGCGGCAGCCTGCTGGTGATTCCCTGCGGGCAGGCGCTGCTCTATGCGGAGCCGATTTACCTGCAGGCCAACCAGAGCCCCATGCCGGAATTGCGGCTGGTGGTTCTGGCTTTGCAGGATCGTCTTGCCTATGGGCCGACCTTCGAGGCCGCACTCGCTTCGCTCTTCGGATCGCAGACCCCATCGCTTACCGGTGCGGAATCTCAGCAGCCCGCGCCGGCAGCCACGCCCTCCGGCGCGCCCGCCGGTGCGCCGAAACCTTCAACTGACGTCAACTCGCTCATCGCGCAAGCCAACGAGGACTTCGCCGATTATCAGCGTCTGACCTCGGAGGGTAAACTGGCCGAGGCCGGACAGAAACTCGACGACCTGAAACGCGTGCTCGACCAGCTCAGCACGCATGCGAAGTGATTCTCGCGGGACACTTGAAGCCGTTGAGAATTGCGTCGTGTGCGATCGGGCGCAGCTTCGCGGCTGCGCCTCGTTGCAATTTTCCATGAATTGATGGAGTCAATGCCATGCCTCGTTTCGCCGCCAACCTGACCATGATGTACCAGGAACACAAGTTCCTCGACCGCTTTGCCGCGGCTGCGCGCGATGGCTTCACGGCGGTCGAGTACCTGTTCCCATACGAGCACCCGGCCGCGACGCTGGCCGCTCTGCTCAAGGAGCACGGACTGCGCCAGGTCCTCTTCAACACCCCTCCCGGCGACTGGAAGGCCGGCGAGCGCGGCATCGCGGCGCTGCCCGGCCGCGAAAAAGAATTTCGCGACGGTTTTCGGCAAGCTCTGGAGTACGCCCTCGTCATGCAATGTCCTCGCGTCCACGCCATGGCCGGAATTTCCCCGCCGGGAGTGGACCGCGCGCACCTGCTCGGCGTCTATACCGCGAATCTCGCCTGGGCGGCGGAGCAGGCGCGGGTTGACGGGATCCAATTGCTCATCGAGCCCATCGCCCTGCGCAACATGCCGGGCTTTTTCCTGAATCGCCAGGAAGAAGCGCACGCTATCGTCGCTGAAGTGGGCGCGCCCAATCTCAAAATCCTCATGGACCTCTTCCATTGCCAGGTGGAGGAGGGCGATCTGGCCATCAGGATCCGCAAGTACCTCGCGGACCCGAAGAACACTCGCGTAGGCCACTTCCAAATCGCAGGCGTGCCCGAGCGCCACGAGCCAGACACGGGCGAAGTGAATTTTTCCTACTTGTTCGACCTTATCGATCAATTGGGATATGAGGGCTGGATCGGCTGCGAATACATCCCCGCCGCCGCGACCTCGGACGGCCTCGGCTGGTTCAAGAAATGGAAGACAGCATAATGTAGCGCCGGCCTCCCGGCCGGCTGTCGTGCGGGCCTCCCGGCCCGCACTTTTGGAATGGACGCCCCGCAATTTCTGGCGGCGTGGACGCCGCCAGTACAGCCGGCCTGGAGGCCGGCACTGCATGAACACTACTTCTCGACGCCGAACGTGAACGTCGTGGTCGAGTGCATCGTCTCGCCGGGACGTAGAACCGTGCTCGGGAAATCCGGATGGTTCGGCGAATCCGGGAAATGCTGCGTCTCAAGGCAGAATCCGGCGTGCTTCGTGTACTTCACGCCGTGCCTGCCCGTGAAGCTGCCATCCAGGGAATTGCCGGTGTAGAACTGAACTCCCGGCTCGGTTGTCTCCACCGTGAGTTTGCGTCCGCTCGCGGGATCGGTCACGATGGCGGCCATGCGCAGCGTTCCCGGCTTGCCGTTCACCACAAAGTTGAAATCGTACCCGCCCCCGCGCTTCAGTTGCTCGTTGTCGGCATCGATCCGCGCGCCAATTACTTCCGGCTTGCGAAAATCCATCGGGGTGCCGGCAACCGGCGCCAACTCGCCGGTCGGAATCAGCCCCGCGTCGACAGGCGTATAGTGATCGGCGTTGATTTCAATCTTCAGGTCGAGAATGTTGCCCTGGTCGTCGCCGTGCAGGTTGAAGTAGGCGTGGTTGGTCAGGTTCAACACCGTCGCCTTGTCGGTCGTAGCCGAGTAGTCGATGCGCAAGGTATTCCCCTTGAGCGTGTAGCGGACTGTTGCGGTCATTGTTCCCGGAAATCCCATGTCGCCATCGGGGCTCACATGCGTGAACTCGACGCCGTCCGGCACTTCCTTAGCCTGCCACACATACTGGTCGAATCCAACAGGGCCGCCGTGCAGCGCGTTGGGGCCGTTATTGATGGGAATCTGGTAGGTCTTTCCGTCCAGCGTGAACTTGCCCAGCGCAATGCGATTCCCATAGCGCCCCACCACGGCGCCCATATACGCATTAGGCTTGATCAAATATGTATCCAGCGTGTCGTAGCCCAGCGCGACATCCGCCATCTTGCCCGTGCGATCCGGGGCTTTTACGCTCACCAGGTACGCCCCATACGCCATCACTTTCACTTCAATCTGCCCACCGGTCAACGTATAAATCGGCACGGCGGTTCCATCCGCGGTATGACCCCAAATCGACATTTTCACCTCTCCCTGTGCAATGGGCGCAAACGCCATTGCCATTCCAATCAAAGCTGCAACAACACTAGTTGCTCGTTTCACGATTTTCCCCTCTGCCTTCCGGCCTGCGCCGTTCTCACCGCTCGCCAGTTTCGGCCCGCTCCAGTAGAGGGGCCTTAATCCTCGCGAATATGTCCCTTGGAAACTATAGCTGATGCGGCAGGCATCTCCATCCTGCGCCTTGCGGCGGGGTGGGGCGAGCGGTGAAACTCCGGCAACTGCGCCACGCAAGAGTTGCTAGTAAATCCTGCTGGCGATTACCTGCGTCCCGGTGGCATTTGACTCGATGCTCGTTGACCGTAGCAGCACTTCGAAATTGCGCAGGGATTTATCCGGGCGCGTGGCTTGCTTCAGAATCGGATCGATGGCCGATGGATACAACAGCATCTCGGCCGCGGCCTGCGTGCCAGCCACATCCAGTCCCTCCAGAACCAGCAGATGTCCGCTGCCGCTCAAATTGGGAAGGAAATCGATGAGCGCGAAGGTCTCGTGCGCCGGCTCGTTCCAGTGGCTGGAATACGTCGCAAATTCTCCAGGCTGCGGCTTGAGATTGATAATCTGCGCTCCATTCATACCGGGCCGGTCGACAATGCGGAAGTTGGCGTTGCTTTCAGCAATCGCAGCCCAGGGATTGCTGCCCACCGATCCGATGATGACGGCATTGGCGTTTTTGAGGTCATCCAGCCGCAGATCTCGCGGAAACCGGATGAAAACCCGCTGCGGATCGTCCTCTGTCAAATGGGCGAATGCCGCTGCGATCTGCAGGTCTACGAAAGGCGTCAACCGCTGGGAGCGCAGATCCGCGGCGCTATGCGCATCCACTCCGGACAGTGGCAATCCCTGGTAGCTGCCTGAAATGTATTCCGCTAACGGCACGGGCCGGCGCGAAATGTCTTCGAGAAGATTGAACCCCGCATCGGAGGGAACGATATAGCTGTTTTCGGGACCGCTGAACAGCTCGGCCCACAGCACATGCGCCGGTTCTTGCGGCAGGGGCGGCGCCGGCGCCGGCGATCGTCTGGCGGCATACCAGGTTACGGCGATCAGTGCCGCGCTATAGGCCACAACCAGCACTGCGCCCAGCGCCCAACGGCTTGCCTTTGACTGAACCGTCGCCGCTGCTTCCGCTTTGCGTGCGGGCAGCGCATGAGGCTGTGTCTGGCCCGGACCCGCCGCCGGCGAACCCGGCGTTTCTTCCCTGTTGACCTCTTCAGTTGCCGGAAGAAACACCGGCACATAACCGCCAACCGGAATGTCGATTCGCACCGGTTCCGAGCTGCCCTGATCCGCAAAGTGCTCTGCCAGCCGCTTGCGCAATTGGCGCGCATAGCTGCGAACGATATTGTCCTCAAGCGTGCGATAATCCGCCGGCCGGTCGAAGACCTGCACGCCGATCTGGTGCTCTGTGATCTCGTTTCCCCGCCCTTTCAGGGTTTCTGCCACCACAAACAACAGAAACTTCGTTAGCAAGGGGGAGCGGGCGAAGTTCGGCCCGGCGATCACACGCTGCGCCAGGGCCCAATGCGGGTCTTCCTGCAGACTAGCTGGCCATGCCTCCTCGAGAGGAAGTATCTTGGGCTTGGATTGGACGGCGGAAATTTGATTCATGAGCCTTATCTCCAGGCTGCCATCCAGGGACAGAGAGCGGTCTCCGGTTCAACGGTTAAGGAATGACGCACGGCTTGACCCAATACTCGGTTTTCCCACAAACACATCTTCGTACTGCGCAGGGTTGAATTCCATTTCAAATCCGTTAACGTCAGAAGAATACGCGCGAGCCGCTCGCATTAAGCCGGTTTCTCATGGCGACCTTCGAACGCATCGCAGCAGTCTTCACGCTACGGCACCCAAACTGATTTCAACGCAAGCAAACACGCTGTTTCATGTACTGCATCATCGGACCCATTCGGCACTTACAAAAACAACGCAGAAATCGGCCTTCCCGTCGAACGATTTCCACAGTTTACCAACATTTCAAACAGTCAACAAGTCCTTTTCAATCAAATAATTAAGTTTTTAAACACTAGTGTATACACGGTCATACACATAGGGTAAACACTCCCGCTCGCATTGCAAGTGGAATATCGTTGCGCTGCTCGCCGAAGTGCGGGTGAGTGCAAACGTGTAAAAAATCTTCAAATTGGAGGTAGCAAGGCACTATGAAAATCAAACAGCAATTCAGAATTGCAGGACCATGGCTGACACTCCTGGTCTCGCTCCTTGCGTTGTGCCTGCCGGGCCGCGTGGCGGCCCAGCTCGATCGAGGAGAGGTTACTGGAACGGTGGAAGATCCGACCAGCGCGGTTGTACAAAAGGCCAGTATCGCGCTCATCAACGACGACACCACTGCAAGAACCACAACCAAGTCCACAGCTACCGGTACCTATGTATTCGACGACGTGCTTCCCGGCAACTACACGGTTGAGGCTGAGGCCCCCGGGTTCCAGAAGTATGTCGTGCACGGAGTCATTGTGCAGGTACAGCAGGTCGATACCATCGATATTCACTTTGCCCCCGGTAACGTGCAGCAGAGCGTCACTGTGACCGCTGCTCAGCCGTTGCTTGAGGCGGAGAGCGCCCAGGTTGGCCAATCCATCACCAACGAGTCCGTAAACGATCTGCCCCTTGCCACCCGCGATTGGGGCTCGCTGGCGCAAATGTCCGCCGGCGTCAGTACCACACCGACCGGATCCGGTGGCGGAGGCATCACCGCCGACGCAGGCAGCTCTGAGTCTGCTTATTTCAGGGTGAATGGCGTCGACGAATG
>JBEKAS010000152.1:0-10141 GCA_050015795.1 Occallatibacter sp.
GGCATCGCATCCCTCCGCCTTCATCCGCTTTATGACGCGCTGGAACGCGGTAACCGCTTCAGGCCTGACGATGCCGTATGTCAGCTCCTCCATAATGATGCGGTTGATCTCTTCGCGCTCTTCAGCATTCGGCCGCACGGCCTCGATACCGCGTGCCGCAAGCTTCTCCGGATAGACCTCGCTCTCGACGAGCCAGCGCGTTCCTGTGATCGCCAGCCGCCGGAAGCCGCGCTCGGCTGCCGTCGCAGCAACCACCTCCGCAATGTGCAGCCACGGCAACGGCGACCGGTGCTCGATCAACGGCAGTGCCTGATGGATCGTATTGTCCGGACAGATGAGGAAATTCGCTCCCGCTCCCGCCAGGATGTGCGCGGAAGCAAGCATCATCTCGCCCACGCCCGGCCAGTCGCCGCGCTCGATGCGTTCCATATAGCCGGCGAACGATGGCGTGTGCATCGTGATCTCAGGATGCGCATGGTCCCCGAGAATCTCCGCGCCCTCCGCACAGATCGTCCGATAGCAAAGCGCCGCGCCTTCCGAAGAACACGCCACAATCCCGATGTGTTCCGTCATATCGACTCCCTAGTCGCTGATCTTCCGCAGTTCCCCTTCCCACTGCGCCACCACCGCGCTTGCCATGCAGTTGCCGATCACGTTCATCGCCGTGCGGCCCATATCGAGCAAGGTGTCTACGCCGAGAAGAAGCAGGATCGCAGCCGTGGGAATGTGGAACGAAGCCGCGGTGCCCATCAGAATCACCAGCACCGAACGCGGCACGCCGGCCACGCCTTTGCTGGTCAGCATCAGCGTGAACATCATGATCAGCTGCTCGCCCACGCTCAGGTGCATGCCCGCGGCCTGTGCGGCAAAGATTGCAGCCATGGAGAGATACAGGCTCGACCCGGTCATGTTGAAGCTGTAACCCGTCGGAATCACGAAGGAGACAATCCAGCGCGGCACGCCGAACTCTTCCATGCGCTCCATCGCCAGCGGCAATGCAGCCTCTGAGGTGGTCGTGGCAAACCCGATGGCCGCCGGCTCGCCCACCGCGGCGCAAAAACGCCCCACGGGAATGCGCGCCAGAAAAATGATCGGCGTCAGCACCAGGAGCACGAACAATCCCAGTGCCGTGTAGTACGTTCCCACCAGCTTCGCCAGCGGCACCAGCGTAAGCAATCCCATGCTGCCCACCGCGTAGGCCAGCGCCGCTCCAGCGGCCACTGGCGCCATCAGCATTACGATCTTCGTGATGCGAAACATCACGTCGGTCAGCGACTGCAGCACCGAAACCAGCGGTGTGCGGCGCGGCTCGGGCAGCATGGCCAGCGCCACGCCAAACAGCAGCGCAAAAACCGCCACCTGCAACACCTGGTTCTGCGCCACGGCCTGCGCAATGTTCTCGGGAAACACGTTGAGCACCACGTCCTGCCATCCCGGTGCATGCGCCGGCGCTGCAGTCGCCTGTGCCGCCGCGGGCAGCGCTACGCCCCATCCCGCTCCGGAGAGATTGATGGCAATGGCGCCAAGAAAGATCCCGAGCGTCGTCACCACCTCAAAAAAGATCAGCGCCTTGACCGCCACGCGGCCTACTCCGCGTAGTTCGCCGTGGCCGGCAATTCCCGTCACCAGCCCGCCAAAGATGAGCGGAGCCACGATCATGCGGATGAGACGCAGGAAAATGTCGCTCAGGAATCGGGTTTGCACGGCGAAATGCGGTGCGTCCGCGCCGAGCTCAGCTCCGGCAACCATGGCCAAGAAGGTCCACACCAGCAGCGAGCGTCGATTCACGGCAACAGGAACGAAAAGTGCCAGGCCCGCCCCGCGCAAAAAGGCGGCAACATCCGCGCGGACATGAAACGAGCCGGCCACAATGCCCGCCGCAAACAACACCAGGGCCGCCGCAGCGAGCGCACGAAGCGCCAACGGAAAGGGGCGCGCCGGCCCAGCGTTGCCGGGAGCCGTTGCAGTATCTTGCGGAAGTTTGGAATTCATGCCGGAGCCTTGCGCTGCAAGGTCTCCATTATCCTATGGCGGCGCGGCTCAGCGTCATTTGGTCCCTGTGCCGGATGGCGTGGCAGGAGTCGATTTGGCGGAGCTGGACGAACCAGACTCACCGCCGCTTGCGCTCTTCGACTCGGACTTCGACTCGGTCTTCGATTCAGTTTTGGCCCCGGAATCGGTCCTGGTATCGGCCCCGGTCTTCTTTTCCGCCGGCGCGGACTCCGGGCCGGAGCCGCCGCCCGACTCTGCGCTGGACTTGCCGCTCCCTGAGGAACCGCCCTTCGCCGCGTAGTCGTTCACGTACCATCCCGCACCCTTGAAATTGAGGCCCGGCGCGGTGAGCGTGCGCTCCAGTGCGCCGCCGCACTTGGGGCAGACCTTCTCCGGCTTAGCGCCGAATTTCTGGATTTTTTCAAATCGATGGCCGCATGCCGTGCAGCGATACGGATATAAGGGCAAGCTCTTTACCTCTTCGGCAGGAATCTCCCACTGCTTTCCATTCTAGCGAGAAGGCGGCAATTTTTCAGCAAACGCCGCCCTCTCTTTGGATGCCAGAGACCCCGAAAAGGAGCCGTCCTCATTGCACCATGAAGTTCACCGACGCGCTCACGTCTTCCCACGCCAGCGTCAGCGTGCCGTTGCCGTTATCGACGGCCAGGGAGTAGGTCAGGTCCTCCACCATCGTCGCTGGCTTCGACATCATCATCGGCGTTTTGCCCAGGTCCTTCGTGGGATCGTAGGCCAGTCCCCATTCGCCGGTCGCCTTGCTCACAATCAGCACCCAATGCGCCGGATCGGAGATGTCGACGAACAATGTGTACGTCCCCGCGGGAACGTGCAGGTCGCCGATCATGAGATCGCTACTGGTTTCGAGCGTCGTAGCCGCATTCGCGCCCGCGCGCCATACGGGATAGTGCGGATCCTTGCTGATGAGGCCATCCTTGGTAAAAATCTGGCCCTCGCGGCCTCGCACGCGGGGCGAGCTGTAGGTAATGGTGATGGTCTTGCCGTTGACGGACGCCGATGCCGTGGCCGGCGGGCTAAGCGGCGGCTTCTTGGGCGGAGCCGGTTGGGCAAAGAGTGTGGTTGCGGCAAAGAGCAAACCCGTGCAGATCAAAACGCGTTTCATGTGATGCTTCTCCTCCGGGCAGAGCCTTGTTTGAATTGATCCGGCGTCGAGATCCTGTGACCGCGCGAAATACTGCGTCCGTGCCCCATCCTTTTCCGCGCACTTTACGGAAAAGGGTGGGAGTGAATGCAGCTGTCGATCGGCCGGATCAATAGGGAAGGCCCCGACGCGATGATTGTCGCATCCCGCGGCCCACTTGCGGAAGCCGTCTTTGCGGCCGCCCTGTTATCATGCGCCAAGGAAAGGCGATGGCGGACACTCCCATTCACGAAACGCCCGGCGCGCGTTTTCGCGCGGCGCTCGCGGCAGAAAAGCCGCTGCAGGTGGCCGGCGCCATCAACGCCTACGCGGCGCGGCTCGCCCAGGCCACGGGTTTTCGCGCCATCTATCTCTCCGGCGGCGGCGTGGCCGCCAATTCGCTCGGTATTCCCGACCTCGGCATCAGCACCATGGAGGACGTCCTCACCGACGTCCGCCGCATCACCGACGCCTGCCCGTTGCCGTTGCTCGTCGATATCGATACCGGATGGGGCGGGGCCTTCAACATTGCGCGTACCATTCGCCAGATGATCAAGGCCGGCGCAGCCGCCGTACATATGGAAGACCAGGTGAGCGCCAAGCGTTGCGGCCATCGTCCCGGCAAAGAACTCGTTCCTACCGGAGAAATGGTCGATCGCATCAAGGCTGCCGTGGACGCCCGCACCGACCCTCAGTTCGTTCTCATGGCCCGCACCGACGCGCTGGCCAGCGAGGGCCTGGCTCGCGCCATTGAACGCGCACAGGCTTACTTGGCCGCCGGCGCCGACATGATTTTTGCCGAAGCGGTCACTGAGCTGGCGCAGTACACCGCGTTTCGCAAGGCCGTCGGCGTGCCCATCCTCGCCAACATCACCGAGTTCGGCAAAACTCCACTGTTCACGCGCGAAGAGCTCGCAGCCGCCGGCGTCGACATCATTTTGTATTGCTGCGCGGCTTACCGCGCCATGAATGCGGCCGCGCTCAAGGTGTATGAAGCCATCCGCACCGAGGGTACGCAGAAAAGCGTGCTGCCGCTGATGCAGACCCGCGACGAACTCTACAAGTTCCTCGGTTACCACGCCTACGAGCAGAAGCTCGACGATTTGTTCGCCAAAGACAAGAAATCCGAGTAGACATTCCCTGCTTTCATCCGCTAATTTAGTGCTTTCCCGGGGGTCACAATGAGCGTTCAAGAGGCGAGCCAAGCGCCCGCCGCCTTCAAGCCCAAGAAATCCGTCGCGCTGTCGGGCACACCCGCGGGCAACACCGCCGTCTGCACCGTCGGCCAAAGCGGCAACGACCTGCACTATCGCGGCTACGACATTGCCGACCTGGCGGAGCACTGCGAATTTGCCGAAGTGGCGCACTTGCTCATCCACGGAAAGCTGCCCACCGCCGCGGAGCTGGCCGCGTACAAGAAGCGCCTGCTGGGCCTGCGCAGTCTGCCCGCGGAAGTGAAGCACGCTCTCGAGCAACTGCCCGCCTCCGCGCATCCCATGGACGTTTTGCGCACCGGCGTCTCGGTTCTAGGCTGCCTGCGGCCTGAAGCCGACGACCACAACGAAGCAGGCGCGCGCGACATCGCCGATGCGCTCCTGGCCTCGCAGCCGTCCATGCTTCTCTACTGGCACCACTACGCGCACCACGGCAAGCGCATCGCGACGGACGCTGACACTGAACCTCTCGCGGAGCATTTTCTCCATCTGCTGCACGGCAAATCGCCCAGTGCCGCGTGGACCCACGCCATGCAAGTCTCGTTGATCCTCTACGCCGAGCACGAGTTCAACGCCTCCACCTTCACCGCGCGCGTCATCGCCGGCACCGGCTCCGATCTCTACTCCTGCGTCTGCGGCGCTATCGGCGCGCTCAAGGGACCCAAGCACGGCGGCGCCAACGAAGTGGCCCTCGTCATCCAGCAGCGCTACGCTTCGCCCGCCGAGGCTGACACCGATATCCGTCGCCGCGTCGCCAATCATGAGGTCGTTATCGGCTTCGGCCATCCCGTCTACACCATCAGCGATCCGCGCAGCGACATTATCAAAACCCAGGCGCGCCGTTTGGCCGTGGACGACAAGGGCCAGCGTCTCTTCGCCATCGCCGAGCGCATTGAGACCACCATGCACGACGCCAAGCGCATGTTCCCCAACCTCGACTGGTACTCGGCCGTCGCCTATCACCTCATGGGCATTCCCGTTGAACTCTTCACGCCGATTTTTGTGATGGCGCGAACCGCGGGCTGGGCCGCGCACATCATCGAGCAGCGCCAGGACGGCAAGATCATCCGGCCATCGGCGGTCTATACTGGCCCGGAGAATTTGAAGTTTGTGCCCATTGAGGCGCGAACCTAGAACGCAAGGAGTTCTTTTGTCCTCGCACATCAGCAACCAACGCCCCGCGCCCGACCAGGTCCTCACCGACATCGCCGATTACGCGCTGAACTACAAGATCACGAGCGATCTCGCCTACAACACCGCACAGCACTGCCTCATCGACACGCTCGGTTGCGGACTCGAAGCTCTCGAATATCCCGCCTGCACCAGGCTCCTCGGCCCCATCGTGCCCGGCACCGTGGTTCCCAACGGCGCGCGCGTTCCTGGCACAAATTTTGTGCTCGATCCCGTCCAGGCTGCCTTCAACATCGGCGCCATCATCCGCTGGCTCGACTTCAACGACACCTGGCTCGCCGCCGAATGGGGCCATCCTTCCGACAATCTCGGCGCCATCCTGGCCGTCGCCGACTGGCTCTCGCGCACCGCGGTCGCCGAAGGTCGCCCTCCGCTCAACATGCGCGACGTCCTCACCGTCCTAATCAAGGCCCACGAGATTCAGGGATGCATCGCGCTCGAAAACTCCTTCAACAAGGTCGGCCTCGATCACGTAGTGCTGGTCAAGGTCGCTTCCACAGCGGTCGTCTGCCAACTGCTCGGCCTCACGAACGACCGGACCATCAATGCCATCTCCAACGCATGGGTCGACGGCCACAGCCTGCGCACCTATCGCCACGCGCCCAACACCGGCTCGCGCAAGAGCTGGGCCGCGGGCGACGCCACCAGCCGCGCGGTTCGATTAGCTTTGATGGCCCGCGCCGGCGAAATGGGTTACCCCTCCGCGCTCACCGCCAAAACCTGGGGCTTCTACGACGTCTCCTTTCGTGGCCAGCCCTTCAAGTTCCAGCGGCCTTATGGTTCGTATGTGATGGAGAACGTGCTCTTCAAAATCAGCTACCCGGCCGAATTCCACGCCCAGACCGCCGTCGAAGCCTCCATGAAGCTTTTCGGGCAACTTGCCGCACGCGGCCGGAACGCCTCCGCGATTCGCAGTATTACAGTGCGCACGCACGAGGCCTGCCTGCGCATCATCGACAAGAAAGGCCCGCTCTCGAACCCCGCCGACCGCGACCACTGCGTGCAATACATGATCGCCGTGCCGCTTATTTTTGGCCGCCTCACCGCCGCCGACTATGAAGATGCCGTCGCATCCGATCCCCGCATCGACGAGCTCCGCGCCCGCATCACCTGCGTCGAAGAACCGCAGTTCACGCGCGATTACCACGATCCCGAAATGCGTTCTATCGCCAATGCACTCCGCGTGGAGCTCAACAACGGCGAAATTCTCGAGGAAACGGCCGAGTACCCCGTCGGCCATCGCCGCCGCCGCAGCGAAGGCCTGCCGCTGCTCGTTGAAAAATTCAAAACCAACCTCCGGCGCCGCTTCCCCCCTGCGCAGCAGCAGCGCATCCTCGATGCCTCGCTCGATCGCGCGCGCCTCGAGTCCATGCCCGTCAACGAGTACGTGGACCTCTACGTTCCTTAGGGTGCAGGTCAGAGGGTCGCATCACAACGAAATTGTGATCCTGAGCGGAGTTTGGCCGGGTTTCTGGCCAAACGGAGTCGAGGACCTGCACTTGCCTTTGGTCTTGTATCATGGCCTGGCTTTACCCATGCCAACCCCCTCCCACAATCTTTCGAAAAATCAAGTACGCGGCTTAGCCGCGCTCAAACCGCCAAAACACCCGCGCGCGTGTTCGGCATTCCCCGCCACAAATCCGTGCTAGACTTCTCGGCAGATTTCAGCACTCCATTTGGAGGTACGGCTATGAGGGAAGGTTCCCGGTCGCCGATTCTCCTTCTGCTGGGCATAGGCTGCGCAGCGTTTGCCGCAGTCGCGCAAACGCCCGCCCCGCAGCTCAGCGTGACCGTGATCGTGACCAACGCGATCGCGCAGCCGCCGCAGCCGGTCAAAGCGGCTCACGTATCGCTCACGCACCTCATCAGCGCGCAACTCGCTGTCGACGCCCAGGGCCCTACGAATCCCCGGGGCGAAGCGCAGCTGCTGCTCTCTCAGAGCGCGGCCAAGAATGGCGACCTGCGCATTGTCATTTCCGGCGCAGGCAATCTTGTCATCTACGAGCCGGCCGATGGGCAATTACCCAGCCTCAAGTCCCCAATCCGGATCGTTCTGCTTCCCACGGGATCGCTCGCGCTGCTGGGGCCGGCGCAAATCGAAGCCATGCTGCACCGGACGCTGTTGCAGATGAACACTCTGGAAAGGCAGGTCACTGAGCTGAAGCAGAGCGCAGCCGAGCAAAAACAGAAGCCAGATCTAGGCCCGTCCATCGCCGAGTGGGCCCAGGCCAATGGCTTCTCCGACGATCAAGTCACGCGCCAGGTGGAGCAATGGGCGCAAGGAATCCAGCGTCAATCCGCGCAGGCCACCACCGCCGAGCAGAAGGCCCTGGCCGAACTTGCGCTCAAGCACTATGCCGACGCTGCTCAACTCTTTAACCAGGCAGGCGACGCGGACCGCCAACAAATCGATTCGGTAGAGACGCAGGAGAAGGCCCTGCAGGCGGCGCAGCAGGCCCTCCTGGACAAGCTGCGAACCCCGTTGCGCCAGCTTCTCGACCACAGCCAGCAGGCCGCGGGTGCTGATCAGCTCAACCTGCAATACCACCAGGCGACACTGACGCTCGAAGACGCTGCCGCTACTGCACAAGCGGAATACAAAAGGCATCCGGACGACAAAGGATTTCAGGAACTATGGCTGCAGGCGGTTTCAAACGCGGCCAATGCGCGTTGGCAGGAAGGTAAGGTTTCGCCGGCAAACGAGAGCCTTGCCCTTCTGGCGCAATCTGCCGACGACTTTCGCTCGCTGGCTCGTGAGTATGCCGCATTGGGTGAGCGCCAGGAGGTGGGGTCTGCACAACTCGGCTTGGGCACTGCGTTGGACGAGGAAGGACGGCGCGTAAGCGGGAACGCAGCGAGCGTTTTGCTCGCGCAGGCGGCCGAGGCCTTTGAGAGCGCGCTTCAGGTTTACACCAAAGACGTTATGCCTCAAGACTGGGCAAAAACGCAGATGCGCCTCGGAAATGTCTTGAAAGACGAGGGACAAAGCGCCTCCGGAGACAAGGCCGCTGCGCTGCTCACTCAAGCGGTCGAAGCCTATCAGAGTGCGCTTCAGGTCTACACCAAAGCCGACTTGCCACAGGAATGGGCGAAGACGGAAATGAACCTGGGCAGTGCGCTGCTGGACGAGGGCGAGCGCGCTGGTGGCGACAAAGCGATGGACTTGTTCGGTCAGGCGGTACAGGCCTACAAGAATGCGCTTGAGATCTACAGCAAAACCAATCTGCCCCTAAACTGGGCGTGGACGGAGCTGAATCTTGGGGTTGCGCTGATGGACGAGGGCGAGCGCGCTGCTGGAGACAAGGCTACTTCGTTGCTCGACCAGGCGGTGCAAGCCTTTCAA
Source organism: Occallatibacter sp. (assembly GCA_050015795.1). Classification (GTDB taxonomy): domain Bacteria; phylum Acidobacteriota; class Terriglobia; order Terriglobales; family Acidobacteriaceae; genus Telmatobacter. The sequence goes on from JBEKAS010000152.1 coordinate 8,897, forward strand.
CATGCGCTCGAAGTCGAAACCAAAACCGATCTGCCCCAGGACTGGGCCATGACGCAAAACAATCTCGGGGCTGCGCTTATGGAGAAGGGTGGGCGCACTGGTGGAGACAAGGCTCTGGCTCTGCTCGATCAGGCGGCGCAGGCTTATCGCAGTGCGCTTGAGGTCTACACCAAGGCCGATTTGCCCCAGGACTGGGCCAGAACGCAAAACAATCTCGCGATTGAGCTGATGGGTGAGGCAGAGCGCGCTGCTGGAGACAAGGCCGCTGCCCTGTTTGATCAGGCAGTCGAGGCCTACCAAAACGCGCTTCAGGTCTACACCAAAGCCGATCTGCCGCAGGATTGGGCGCGGACCGAGAGCAACCTCGGAAACGCCTGGAAGGAGGAGGGAGAGCGCGTCGGTGGAGAAAAGGCCGCTGCCTTGTTCGCGCAGGCGGTCCAGGCCGACCGGAATGCGCTTGAGGTGCGTACCAAAGCCGATCTGCCCCAGGACTGGGCCTGGACGCAAAGCAATCTCGGGAATGCGCTCGTGGACGAGGCAGAGCTGGCCAGCGGAGATAAGGTCGCTGCGTTGTTCGATCAGGCGGTACAGGCGTTTCGCAGTGCGCTTGAGGTCCGCACCAAAGCCGATCTGCCCCAGGAATGGGCCGCGACGCAGAACGATCTCGGAAATGCGCTCATGGATGAGGGAGAGCGAGCCAGCGGGGATAAGGCTGCTGCGTTGCTCGCCGAGGCGGTCGAGGCTTTCCAGAACGCACTTCAGGTCTACACCAGAGTAGATCTACCCCAAGGCTGGGCCGCCATTGAGCTGAACATCATGGAAGCCGATTTTGTGTCGTCCCATTTCCAAGATTGCTTCAAGCAGACAGAGATTCTCACTGACGATATGCTGTGGGGATCCTTGGACTATTCTCGAGATGCTATGCGCTTTGCCTGCGCAGTGGAAGCCGGAGAACACGCCTCCGCTCGCGATGCCTTGAAAGTTCTCTACGCAAAGGCCCCGGCCGTCAAGACAGGCGCTTACGACTATTCGGGCATCCTCCGCTTCCTTTCCAACTCCCCTGCTTTCGCCCCCCGCCGTGCCTCCTGGATCGCCCTCTTCACCGCCGTCCAGAACGGCGACAGCACCGGCATGACCGCGGCCTTGCATCAGGTCGAGCCGATTTTTTGAGCAGTAAGGATTTGCATCAATAGTTTGGCAGGCGTCACGACACCTTTCTCAGCTACTCCCGCGCGGATTCTGAAC
>JBEKAS010000153.1:0-10100 GCA_050015795.1 Occallatibacter sp.
CAAGCGCATCCTCGCTTATTCGACCATTTCGCAACTCGGCTACATGATGGCCGGCCTCGGCATCGGCGGAGTCGCGGTGGGCATGTTCCACCTCATCACGCACGCTTTTTTCAAGGCGCTGCTCTTCCTCGGTGCGGGTTCCGTGATTCACGGTTGCCACGAGGAGCAGGACATTCGCCGCATGGGCGGCCTTCGCGCCGACATGCCCCTCACCTTCATCACCTACGCCATCGGCATGCTGGCGCTCTGCGGATTCCCGCTGCTCTTCTCCGGATTCTGGTCGAAGGATGGCATCCTCGAAGCGGCGAAGCATTGGGACATCTCGAAAGGTCCGTTCTATCTGCTCGTCTTCGGCGCATTGCTCACCGCGTTCTACATGACGCGCCAGGTCTGCTACGTTTTCTTCGGCCACTGGCGCGTCCACGAAACCGCGCACGAAAGCCCGAAGGTGATGACGCTGCCGCTCGCCATCCTGGCCTTCTTCGCTATTGCGCTCGGCGTCATCGGAACCCCCGCCTGGCCGTGGTTCCACGCGTTCCTCGAAAACCGCACCGCCTCCTTTAGTTGGCACGGATTCGCCGAGCCCGGCCTGCTTCAGCTCATGCTCATGTCGTCGCTGGTGGTTTTCCTCGGTCTCGGCCTCGGTTGGCGGCTCTACGGCGACAAATCGCCCAAGCCCGAATCTCCCGACGCGCTCGAGCGCTCGGCTCCATGGCTGTGGGCGCCGTTGCGCGATCGCCTCTACGTCGACGAGTTCTATGGCGCGACCGTGATTGCCTTCTACGCGTGGTGGGCGCGTGTGGCCGACTGGCTCGACCGCCGCATCTGGGGCGGCATCGTCGCCGCCATCACGTGGCTCTTCGGCCTCTGGGCGCAGCTTAACCGCCTGCTCGACATCGATTGGGTCGACGGCGGCTTCGACAAAACCTGCGAGGAGCTTTCCTCCGGCGGCGGCATGCTGTCGCGCGTTGAGGGCGGCCGCGTGCAGAACTACCTGCGATTTCTGGCCGCGGCTGTGGTCGCGCTCGTCGCAATACTTCTTTGGAGCAGCCGGCCATGAACGTGCTCGTGCTCCCGATCCTGACGCTGCTCACAGTGCTGCCGCTCGTTGGCGCGGCGCTCGCGCTTTTCTCCGGCCGTCATGCCCGTGTTGTGGCGCTCTTCACCACTCTCGCCTGCCTGCTGCTTGCGCTCTTTATCTGGACCCGCATCCCCGCCGACGGCAGCATTGGTCTCGTCGAGCGCGTGGCCTGGGCGCCTTCGCTGGGCATCGAGTATCACCTCGGCGTCGATGGCCTCGGCGGCCTGATGCTCGTGCTCTCGGCCATCGTCACGCTCATGGCGGTGGATGCCGCGCAGCATCGCGTGCACCACATGCCCGGCCTTTTCTTCGGCCTCGTGCTCACGCTCGAGGCGGGCCTCTTCGGCTCCTTCACCGCGCTCAATTTCTTCCACTGGTTTTTGTTTTGGGAGTTAAGCCTCATCCCCGCATTCTTCCTCATCAAATTGTGGGGCGGCCCGAAGCGCGGCCCCGCGGCCACGCAGTTCTTCATCTACACCATGGCCGGCTCCGTCGCGCTCTTGCTCTCGTTCCTCGCCATCTTCTTTGCCACAACCAGCAAAGACGCGCCCGGCACCATGGACTTCATCCAACTCGCGCAGATGGCCGCATCCGGCCAGCTCGCGCAAATGGTCACCGCGCATCTCGGCCCGGTGATGCCACGGCTCGCCATCGGCGTGCTCGCCGGCTTCGCGGTCAAAGTGCCGCTCATGCCCTTCCACACCTGGCTGCCTGCCGCTTACGCCGAGGCGCCTTCGCCCGTCACCATGCTGCTTACCGGCGCCATGTCGAAGATGGGCGTCTACGGCCTGCTGCGCATCGCCATTCCCATCTTCGGCCCGCAGATCGCCGCCATGCGCACGCCGCTGCTTTTTCTTGCCGCCGCCACCGTCGTCATGGGCGCATGGGCCGCGGCCGCGCAAACCGATCTCAAGCGCGTCCTCGCGTACTCCTCGATCAATCACTTGGGCTACTGCCTGCTGGGCATCTTCGCGCTGGCGGTTCCCGCAGCCGGAGCGGCACAACAGGCCAGCCAAGCTGCGGCGCTTGAGGGCGTCATCCTGCAGATGTTCAACCACGGCCTTACCGCCGCCGTGCTCTTCTGGTTCATCTCCATGATGCAGTTCCGCTCGGGCGGTCTGCGCGGCATCAACGACTTCGGCGGTCTGCGCAAACCGGCACCGGTCTTCGCAGGTCTCATGGGCATCGCGCTCTTCTCCTCGCTCGGTCTGCCCGGCCTCAACGGATTTGTCGGCGAGTTCCTCATCTTCCGCGGCGTTTTTCCGCTGGCGTGGGTCGCGGCCACGGTCTCGGTGCTTGGTTTGCTCGTCACCGCCGTCGTGATTCTCACCGTCATCCAGAAAGTTTTCAGCGGTCCCGTTCCAGAGCGCTGGGCCGCGTTTCCCGATCTGCATCACGGCGAGCGCATGGCTCTCGCGCCCGTCATCGGCCTCATGTTTCTGCTCGGCCTTGTGCCTCAGCTCATCGTGAACACCATCAATCCCACGGTCCAGAACCTGCTGGCGCACTGGAGATTTTAAAGAATGGCTTGGACCATCTACATTTCGTTCGCCGGCGCGTTCGTTGCGGCACTTTGCCCCAAGGACAAACCTGTCCTTGCGCGCTGGTTCGCGCTCGCGGTGGCCTTGGCCGGGCTCGCAATCGCCGTCGCGGGCTACGCCGCGGGCTTTGGCCAGGGGCGCCAGGTGTTTGTCGATGCGCTGTGGATGCCTTCCATGGGCATCCACTACCTGCTCGTTGCCGACGGCATCAGCCGCGTGCTGGTCCTGCTCACCGGCATCGCCTCGGTCTCGGGCGTGCTCTTCAGTTGGAACGTCGAACTCCGCACCAATCAGTTTTTCGCTTTCTATCTCGCGCTCATCGGCGGCGTCTACGGCGTGTTTTTGAGCGGCGATTTCTTCCTGCTCTTCGTCTTTTACGAAATCGCCATCGTTCCCAAATATTTCCTGATCGCCATCTGGGGCTCGACGCGCCGCGAGTACGGCGCCATGAAGCTTGCGATTTACTCATTTGTAGGCTCGGCCATGGTGCTTATCGGTTTGCTTGCTGCTTACGTCACCGCCGGCTCGCACTCCACCGCGCTCGCGGATCTCGCGCAGGCGAGGATGCCCGACATTCTTCAAATGTGGTGCTTCCCGCTGGTCTTTGTGGGTTTCGGGATTCTCGCCGGCATGTGGCCTTTCCATACATGGGCGCCTACCGGCCACGTCGCCGCGCCCACCGCCGCTTCCATGCTTCTGGCCGGCGTGGTCATGAAGCTCGGCGCATATGGTTGTCTCAGAGTCGGCATCGGCCTCTTTCCGCGCGGCCTCGATCCCTGGGGATTCTCGCTTCTCGGCATCAATTCCTGGCGCGACGTCTTCGCGTGGCTCGCGGTCATTGGCATCGTCTACGGCGCGCTGGTCGCTCTCGCGCAAACCGATTTCAAATTCGTCATCGGCTATTCGAGCGTCAGCCACATGGGCTTCGTGCTCCTCGGCCTCATGACGCTCAACCAGATCGGCGTCGACGGCGCGGTGCTACAAATGTTCTCGCACGGCATCATCGCCGGGCTGCTGTTCGCCATCGTCGGCCGCGTGGTCTACGACCGCACGCACACGCGCCAGTTCGCCGAGCTCGAGCCTATGCATCTCTCGCGGCGGCTGCCCTTTGCCGCGTGGGCGTTTGTCTTTGCCGGCATCGCGTCGATGGGTTTACCGGGCTTCTCCGGCTTTGTCGCCGAGCTGCAGGTCCTCGTCGGCGCATGGCGCGCGAATCCAATTTGGGCGATCGTCTCCGGCATCGGCATCATCGTCGGCGTTGCCTACATCTGGCGCGCCTTGCAAAAGGCCTTCTTCAGCGATACGCTGCCCACGCCGCACGAGCTTGAAGCGGAGCAGGAGCACAAATTCGCTCCCATCACCTGGCCTGAAATCGCCGGCGTCGTTTTGCTCGGCGCTTGCACTCTTGCCGTCGGCCTCTATCCGCGCATCCTGCTCGACCAGATCGAACCGGCCGTGAAAACGCTGCTCGCGGGAGGCGCGCAATGAACTACGTTGACCTCTTCCGCGCCACGCTGCCGGAAACGGCTCTCGAAATCGCCGCGCTGTTCGTTCTCGTCGTCGATCTCGGCTTTCTGCGTAAAGCCGCGACCCAAATTCGCGTCGCCGTGGCGGCCCTTATTGGCATCGCCGGCTGTGCCGCAGCGCTCCGGGCCGTTTCGATTGCGGGGTCGCTGAGTTTCGGGGACGATCTCCTCCTCGCCGCGGGCGGCTCCGCGGGCATCGCACAGTACGGCCTCCTCGTCCTCACCATCCTCACGCTGTTGCTCCTCATCGATTCCGAGTTCACGCGCAATCCCGGCGAATACGTTTCCGTCGTGCTGATGGCGGCTGCGGGCGGCCTGATCATCTCCGCAGCGCAGGATCTGCTCGTCATCTTCGTCGGCCTCGAGCTACTCTCGCTCGGTCTCTACATCCTCACTGCCTTCGCCAAGCAATCCGGGAAAAGCGCCGAAGCTGCCTTGAAGTACTACCTCTTCGGCGGCATGTCGGCGGCGTTTCTGCTCTTCGGCTTCAGCTACATCTACGGTTTAACCGGCTCAACCAGCCTGCCTCTCGTGGTGCTCGGCACCTACACGGCGTCGGATTCCGGCGGCGCGCTGCTGCTTGTTCTGGCGCTGGTCATGATTGCCGTCGGCCTCGGCTTCAAAGTCGCCGCGGTCCCATTCCATTTCTGGGCGCCTGACACCTACGAAGGCGCGCCCGCTCCCGCCGCCGCGTTCATTGCGTCGGTCTCCAAGGTTGCCAGCTTCGCGCTGCTCATCTCCATCAGCTACGCGATTTACTGGTACGCTAAAATGCCGGGCCATGTGAGGGCCCCCTTACTTTCAGATGCCCTGATTCCGCACTACCACCCCGGAATGGTCACCTTGTGGCCGTTGATCCTCATGGTGCTGTCGGTTGCGTCCATGGTCTTCGGCAACCTGGCCGCGCTCGCGCAGACCAGCGTGCGCCGTCTGCTTGCCTACTCCGCCATCGCCCATGCCGGCTATATTCTCATCGGTCTGACGTTCTTTTCCCTGACCAGCGCGAGCGCCCAGGCGATTCTCTACTACATCCTCACCTACGGCCTCACCACCATCGGCGCCTTCGGCGTCGTGGGCGTCGTGGAGCGCGCCACCGGCTCCGACAAGCTCGACAGTTTTCTTGGATTGCAGAAGCGCAATCCGCTCCTGGCCGCGGTGCTGCTGGTGCTTTTCCTATCGCTCGCCGGAATCCCGCCGCTGGTCGGCTTCTGGGCCAAGTTCAATCTCTTCGCCACCGTGCTCGGCCAGGGTTTCACGCCCACGTCCGCGTCGCAAGTCGAGGCGCTGGCCATGGTCGCCCTCGCCATCGCCTTCAGCGCCGTCTCGCTCTACTACTATCTGCAGGTGCTCAAGCGCGCCTATGTAATGCCCGCGGCCGATGAGTCACCCATCAAAGCGCATCCCGTCACGCTCGCCGTGCTCCTCGTCATCGCCGCCGCCGTCGTCGTCCTCGGCTGCTTCCCGTCGCTGCTGCAGAACTGGATTGCCGGCTTCTATCCAGCGATATAATGCATGCGCGTCTACATTGCGCCAGGACGGAAACGTGAAAATCAAGATATGGCTTGCAGGAATAGTGGCCTTTGGAATTTCCTCCACTTCAGCGTTAGGACAACAGCAGAGCGCGACGCCCCAACCCGCTGACAGCGGGCAGTCTCTATCGTCGACCATGCAGTTCATCCAGAAGACGCTGCTTGAAAGGGGCAAGCTAACGTTTGTCGTGCATACAAACAACGACGCCGGCGGCGACACGGCGATCCAGGAAACCTCCGAGATCAGCAGCGTGGTTGCCGATCCCGCCGCGTGCACCATCAGTTATCACTTAAAGAAGACGGGGCAGGGAAATGTCCTGGAGGACGACTACGTGATACGTCTTCACGATGTGCACAGCGTCGTGGTGATCGCATTCGAGAAATATGCCCTCGAGGAGCATGAGAAGGAGAAGCCTTACATCGGCGATCAACCGGGCTGGTACGCAAAATTCGATCCGCCCATCTTTCTGGTTTTGGCGCGCGGCCCCGGAGATGAGGAGCGAGGCTTCGATTATGCCGATGAAAAGATGGCCCACCGCATCGCCGATGCGCTCAGCCACGCGGCTGAACTGTGCGGCGGCAGCATCAGATAGCCGTTTTGAATCGAGAGCGCTTGCTTCACTCCAGAGTTGCTTACCAGGTCTCGGAAACGAGACCCGGGGCATCCAGGAACAGCATTAGTACTTCACAATCGCCGCAAACGAATCCGGCTTGAGGCTGGCTCCGCCGACCAGGGCTCCGTCGATTTCTTCCTGGCCGATGAGCGCCGTCGCGTTGTCGGGCTTCACGCTGCCGCCGTAGAGAATGCGCATGGCCGCGGCAACATTGGCTCCCAGCAGCTTGGCGACTTCCGTACGGATAATGCGGTGCGCGTCGACGGCGATCTCCGGCGTCGCCGTCTTGCCTGTCCCGATGGCCCACACCGGCTCATAGGCAATCACAATCGGCGCCGCGGCTTCGACGGTAATGCCCGCAAACGCGCCTGTCACTTGGGTCTGAAGCACGCTCGCGGTTTTGCCGGCCTCGCGCTCCGCCAGCACCTCGCCCACGCACACAATTGGGACGATTCCATGCTTCAGCGCGGTGTGCAGTTTCTTGTTCACAATCTCGTCGGTCTCGGCAAAGTACTGCCGCCGCTCCGAGTGGCCGATGAGCGTATGCGTGCCGCCCACGGCCATCAGTTGCAGCACTGAGGTCTCGCCCGTGTAGGCGCCCTCCTCGGCAAAGTGGATGTTCTGCGCGCCAACGGCGACGTTTGACCCTTTGCATCCGGGAATGACCGTGGGCAGCAGCATCGGAGAAGGGAACAGTGCGATTTCGTCGCGTGTGTGCCCGGCAACCAGCGGCAAAAAAGCATCGACAAACGCTTGGGCTTCGGCCGGCGTCTTGTACATCTTCCAATTGGCAGCAATCAGTGCTTTACGAGACATTTTCAAGGTTCCTCAATTCAATTTTATGGGATTGATTTCGCCGCCCCGAGTGACGCCGGGCACAACGCTGGATGTGGAGAACCCATCGAAAAGAGACGGTAGTGCTGGACCTACGAACCTGATGCGAGCGTGGAGATCAAATCGTCGGGCACCGAGCCTTCAAGGAAAGCAGTTCGATGATCCGGATCCCCCAGGTCCATTGAAAAGTGACGCCAGACACCGTCCTGAAGCACGCCCATGTTCCATGGGCCTGAGACCGAGTCAGAGAACTGCCAGACGATGTGGTAGCCCTCCTCATTTGTGAACCCTTCGGCGTCGGCCTGCAGAATCGCGTCTCCGCGCTCCCACAGCCTGGTGCGCAGCGCGTGGAGTGCGTTACTGCCTTCTTCGAATTCGTCTCCCTGCAGGTGCTGGAAGGCATAAATGGTTTTCACGGAGGCCAGAAACTCATGGAGCCATGCGACACTGCTTTCCGGCTTCGCATCCTGGGTGTACTCAATGAATTCGGCAATATCATCCTGGCCGATTGAACCGTCCGAGACCGGATAGCGCTCGATCACCGCAACTTCAACGTCGTCATTGCTGGAAAGGAGCAGGCTTTCCCACTCTTCCTCCGTTCCTTCCTCGAGAGACAGTTTGAATTGAGGGTGCTCGGCGCGAACGAATTGCGCAAGCTCGTCAAAAGAAGGAAACTCTTCGTCTTTTGACAGGACCCGCGTGTAATAGCCCATGGTTTTTCGCCTCGGCTTTCAGTGTCGCAAAGAAGGGCTGCTTTCGGGCGATGGATGCGGCAAAGTAAGTTCTCGAGATGCCGAAGGACGTTACGCGACCGTCACCTGGCGGAAGATTTCGGGCAGATCGACAAAAAGCGGCGTCCCCTTCACTTCGAGCCGTGAGGCTTCGATCCACTCCGTTCCGCGGCACATGCGACCGGTGCGCGTTTTGGGATCGACGATCCACACCGTTTCCACGCCCATCGCACGGTAGTCCTGAGCACGCTCCTGCGTGTCGGAGTAGGAATCTTCGGGAGAGAGAATCTCGATGACCAGCAGGGGCGGTTCGGTCAACACATCTGGCTGCGGGCCCGCCGTGAGCACGACCAGGTCCGGCACCCGGACGCGATCCCGGGCAACCTGAATTCGCTGTTCCGTGCTGCCCACGATGCCCCACTCTTTTTCGTGCATGCCAAACCAAAGTGCCAGCAGCCATTGAACTCTTGCGTGCTCCCACTTGCCCACGTTACGCTCCCGCACCTCGCCGCTCACATACTCGCAGTCCGGCCGGTAGGTGGTCGCAAGGTACTCTTCAAGCGGGATGTGGACGGTCGTCGCCATTTAACAGAAGATTAGCACGAATCGCGATGGGGCGGGGCTGCTGCGCGCCCGGGTCCCAGAAGCGGCAGCTGGGGAACCCGGCCGCAATTAAATCTGAGGTTCAGTGGAAACCTCGAGTTCATTACCTTTCTGTTTTGCGCTGAGCAGTTTTCCACCTTCGTAATACAGAAACTTGTCAATCTGTTTGAAATTGAAGTCTCCAAGGCCATAGCGATCACGGAATTCGCACACGATTTCCTTGAGCCTCGGGTATATCTTCAACTCTTGCCGATCAAAATGACCGATGAGCTCTTGGTTCGCCAGATGCCAGAGGTATTCATCTACGCGTGAATCGTAGATCGGGTAGAATTCCGGTCTGTGCCAGTTGCAATATTTAGTCGCAAACGAGTAATTGAAGTGAACTTTATCGCGGATCTCGATTTTTGCGATGTTAAAGACCAAGTTGGGCGAACCGAGGTCCAAGGCGGGATCAATTCCGAGTTGGACTATGTGGTCAACAACTTGCCAAACGGTTGGGATGCGGTCGCCGTACAGAGGAATCTGCGTTGAGTAAAGAGCGTTCAGCGTCAATACCTTCAACAGCACATCGGAAGTTCTGACATTCTTTGGATAATGCTCGAACAGCCCCTCAAGCGCATCCTCGATGATCTTATTCTCCTCGTCAAACTTCTTGCGAGTAGCCCTCACCGCATCCACGGTTGGCTTCTCCACTGCAATGGACATTGCGACCCTCCTTTCTTCCAGCCCCTCAAGTCTACTCGCCGATCTGCGCTCGTCAACGATCGTCCCCAAAAAGGAAAATCGCATCTGGCGTTCTCCGCCGGATGCGATTTTGCTGCGAACTACGAACTGTGAACTGACAGCTGTATCACTTGTCCGTCAGCGCCTCGACTCCCGGCAGCTTCTTGCCTTCGAGAAATTCCAGGCTGGCGCCGCCGCCGGTCGAGATGTGCGTGATCTGGTCGGCTACGCCGGCCTGGTTGATGGCCGAGACCGAATCGCCGCCGCCGATGATCGACGTGGCCGTGCGGTTGGCCGCCACGGCGCGCGCAATGGCGTTGGTGCCCACGGCAAAGCGCGGAAATTCAAACACGCCCGCCGGCCCGTTCCATACGATGGTTTTCGCGGTCGAAACCACCTGCTCGATGGCAGCCACCGACTCGGGTCCGATGTCGAGCCCCTGCCAATCGTCCGGAAAATCTTTGGAGCTGTCCCACATCTGGGTTTTGGCGTCGTTGGAAAAGCTGTCAGCAATCACGTTGTCCACGGGTAGCAGCAACTTCACGCCCTTGGCTTTCGCCTTGACCAGCGTTTCCTTGGCGAGGTCGATCTTGTCTTCCTCGACGAGAGACTTCGCGGTCTTGACGCCCAGCGCGCGATAGAACGTGTAGGCCATGCCACCGACGATCACCAGCGTGTCGACTTTGTCGAGAAGGTTTTGAATGACGTCGATCTTGCCCGAGATCTTCGATCCGCCGAGGATGGCCACAAAGGGTTTCTCCGGCGACTCGAGCGCCTTGCCGAGATAGGTGATCTCCTTTTCCATCAGCAGTCCGGCGACGGCGGGCTTGAGGTAGTGCGTAATGCCCTCAGTGGAGGCGTGCGCGCGGTGCGCCGAACCAAAGGCGTCGTTCACGTAGATCTCGGCCAGCGATGCCA
>JBEKAS010000154.1:0-10047 GCA_050015795.1 Occallatibacter sp.
GCAGCAGCTAACTATAAACGGGCCTGGCGAATCGAGGAGAATAGCGCCGCCGCCAAGGGCCGCCTGGTGCGCGCTCGCCGGGCGATGCAAGCGGAGAAGGAGAGCATTGCCAATCGGAGATAGAAATGCGAGACCGCAAATACGCGGCGAGATCAGCCCCCGCCAATTCAGACTTAATGGGGCGCATCGCTGAAAAGCCCCACTGCTCTTTCAAAACCCGATTTGTCGTGGTCCGTGAAGGGTATCCCCTCAGCGGTCGAGAACTTATACCATTGGGGCGCCCACTTCTCAAAGATGTCCTTGACTGGAACAACCGGATGCAAGCGCCCTTGCCCATCCGGATTGAAATTGACATCGGACGGTTGACCGTTGTCCAGGGCGTACGTAATGCGTAGGACACTGGCCCACGCCGGAATCGCCTTGTCGGGGCCCTGGTAGCTATCGTCGTGACATTCCGCAAAGAGAATGAAGGCAACCTTAGACTTCGGGTGCGTCGAGTCTCCCAGTATTGCGTAGCCGGACTTGTCAAGCCGGCCCTGCTCAATGAGCACATAGCCACTTGGAGTGCTGTCCGCCAAGGCCGCCTGGAATGTGTTCCGAGTTTCTTTACGGCAACCCGTCAGGCAAAGCATTGATCCGATGAGAGAGTAGAGCATGACCCGTCGCACCAAGGTCAAGATGGTTCTCTGTTGCGTTGTCATTCGGAAATTCCTTTCGTGGGCTGATTTTCGTTTCCTCCAGCGCTCCCTGTCTGGTCCAACAGGGCCGACGGATCGGAGCATTGATTCTACCGGGAGAGGCTCTTGGCCGGCGATGCTATCGGCGGGTGGCCCCGATCCCGGTAAGCTCTCTGAGCCAGGACCGGGGGTACCCTCAAGTGGATGAAGGCTGAAAAAATTGGCCCGCGATCATCGATTGTTTCATCGGCCCACAATCATTGATTGTTTCTCTTGGGCGGGTTGGCTATAATTGCCGCAATTTCGTTCCCCCCCCGTCGAGTTGAAATCCGGGTCCCACACACGAACAAAGAAAAGGAGAGCCCATGGCCACCACAGCGATTGGACCGCTGGTATGTCCGCAGGGACACGGGCCCGGAGTGCCTGGTTCACGATTCTGCACCATGTGCGGAAGCGGGTTGGTTGCCGAAGGGCAGATGGCATCGGCGCAGCCTGTGGCCTTGGGAGCGCCGCCGGGAGCAACCGGCCAGCCGCCGTGCAAGGTATGCGGCGGGAACGGAGCGAGGCTGAGCGCCGCGGAGATTGTGTGCCCGGGGTGTGCGTGGCTGCGGCCGTTGACGCCCGGGTACCAGATGGACCGATCAGTGTTTCTGTGGGCGCAGGACGGCCAGGCCATGTCGAAGCTGCAGAGCATTTCGGCACTGCACACAGTGGTGCGGAACGTGTCAGACAAAGTGGGCCGGCCGTGGATCGAGTCGACCTTCAATGCCATTCGACTTGGGCCCCGGCAGTTCCCCGATGTGTGGAACCAGGCGGTGCTGGCCGCGCGCATCCTGGGCCTGCCGAAGATGCCGGATGTTTATATATCCGGCGACCAGATGTGGAACACCTACACCTACGGCACGGAAAACAGCTCTTTTATTGTGCTGGGCACCTCGCATTTGATCAACTTCGCCGGAGATGAATTGCTGTTTGTGCTATCGCGCGAGATGGGTCACTGCCGTGCCGGTCACGCGCTGTGGAACACGGTGCTGCGTTTTGTCGCGGGCGATGTGAGCGTGCACACCGGCCTGCTCTCCAATGGCTTGATCAATGCCATCAATCCCACCAAGCTGATTCAGGGCGCCATCGACCTGCCGCTGATGGCGTGGTCGCGCCAGTCGGATGTTACCGCCGACCGTGCGGGATTGATGGCCGTGGGCGACGAAGCCCTGGTGCGGCGCGTGCTGCTGGCGTGGTCGATTCGCTCGGCGCGGCTGCTGCAGCAGGTGAACATCGAGGAGTGGCTGAAGCAGGAGTCGGCGAGCGACGACTCGATGACGCGCTTCTCGGAAATGACGACTTCGTCGTCGATGTATACCACGCGGCGGCTGCGGCTGCTGGGGCAGGCGGCGCACGAGGCAGAGCTGATGCGCTGGAGCCAGAGCATCCAGCCGGTGCGCCAGAAGCTTGCGCCAGTGCCGGGGCAAGCGACGCCGGGTTTGGGCGTGGGCACGATACGCAAAGCGAGCGCTGGTGCAGCGACGCGGCCGTCGGTTGGCGCGGCGCGGCCGGCGGTTCCGAATGTCGGGGTAGCGCCGGCGGGAGCGGGTGCGCCGGTTGGCGCAACGCAGACGGCGGGCGGTGCATCCAACCGCGCTGCGGTACCAGCAAATGCGATGCAGGGGTCGACGAGTCAACCCGTTGCGGCGGCGAAGCCGGCGGTTGCGCCGGCGCCCACCGACTCAATCCGAGTGATCTGCAACAAGTGTCATGCGGCGATGCGGGTTCCACTGGCGGTGTTGCGGGGTAAGACGATGTTGAATGTGCGCTGCCCACAGTGCCACGTCGTGATGATCCTGCGCCCCAGGGCGGCGACACCTGCGGCGGGTGCGACGGCAGGATCGGCGGCGCCGCCGGCTGCTCAGGCGGCGACGCCAGCCGCTGTAGCGACAAGGCCCGTTGCGCCGCCGGCAACGGCCAGCGTAGCGCCAAAATCAGTTGCGCCGCCGGCAACGGCGAGCGGTGCACCTCAAAAGCCAGTTGCGCCGCTTACAATGGCCCACGGTGCAGCGACAAAGGCCTTTGCGGCGAAGGCGGCCGCCGGAAAACACGCAGCCGTACCACCTGCACGTGCGGGCGGGAAGAAGTGATCGGGGAATTGGGGGAAACGCAGTTTGAGAGAAACCATTCCTCGGGGACAACCGTCCATTATTCATTTGCGAGCAGTTACGAAAGCTTCAAACTGAGACGCTCAGAATTCAGGAAAGAGAGGATGCATCATGCCGGACGATAGCAGCGGTCAAGTGAACGAGGTCGAGGAAGTAGTGGTGGTTGTGCCGGAGGAGACAGCCGCGACGAGCACGGCAAGCACGAGCCCGGGTGACGGGACGTCTAGTTCAGATTCGGGGTCGGTGACGGAAGAGATTATCGATGTAGTTCTCGATCCGTTGGGGAGCAGCGGCTCGCCGGATGCGACAGGAGTCGTGGAAGAAGTGGTAGTGGTGGAAGAAGTGCCGCTGGATCCGGATGCTAGCGGGACGGGGACAGCGACAGACCCGACCGATCCGAGCGGGACGGGGACGGCGACAGACCCGACCGACCCGACAGATCCGGGCGGATCGGCGACCGGCGTGGCGGAGCCAGGTGGCACAGATCCGAGTTCCCCCGACGGATCTTCGGGCGTGACGGCGGATGATGGACCGGGCCTCGGAGGCGGGTACGGACCTGAGGGCTCTTCCACCTTAGATGACGGACCGGGCGGCTCGGGATACCCTGGCGGCGATAGTGGATGGACCGCGTCGGACGCGACGGATCCCTTGGCGGGCGGGACGGTTGGCGACGACGCGCCGGTAACTGGCGAGCCGGACGACACCCTTACCGGCAGCGCAGACCCGGATGCAACGACCGATCCGACTGCGGACCCGGATGCGTCGAGTACGGCCGATACAACGGATAGCTCGCAGGTTCAGTCGGACGAGGCAACGGTGCAACAGGACGAGCAGGCCGAGAGTCAGGCCGTGGCGTCGGGCGATTATTCGACTGCGTCGAACGATGCGTCACAGGCTTACCAGGACTCGGAGACTGTGGCCGGCGAAGGCGGCCCGGACAACACCGACGAGACCTGGACCGCGCAACTGGACGAGAGCTACGCCAACTCGGACCAGCAAACCGCCGACCAGGATGCATCGACCGCCGATAGCTACGCCGCTGCAGGAGATTCGCAGGGCGCCGAGGTGTACGGCGACGCGGCGCAGAATGAGGGAGAGAACGCCGACGCCAGCGCTGAAGAGGGCCAGTACGGCGACCCCGTGGGCCAGGAGATGGACACTCCGAGTGAGGAAGCGCCGGCCGATGATGCACCCGTCGATGATGCGCCGGTAGACGATGCACCGGCCGACGATGCGGCCGCGGACGATACTGCCGGTACAGACGACTCGTCGAGCTGATAAGAACAGGGAGCAAGGGAGCAAGGGAGCGAGTCGGCAAGTTCGCGTGCGCTGGCGCGCACGCTCGAAAGTTGGCAGATTCGCGCAGGCAGAGAAAGCAGGGATGGGGTGTGGCGCGCATTCAGCGTCTCTCTTGTTCCCTTGCTCCCTTGCTCCCTCGCTCCCTGTAGTTGCGCAGCCACTTGGCAAACCCGAGCAGCAGCAGCAATCCGCCGAAGGGCAGGCACATGAGCGCCACAATGAGCGCGAACCAACCGGCGTTGGTGCTTGCGCCGAGGCGCGAGTAGCCGCCGAACACAGTGACGAGGAGAAGCACGCACAGCAGGCCGGTTGCGACCATCGAGCCGCCCCACTGGAGAAGCTGGCGAGTGCCGTCATCGGACGGGGCCTGGCGATTCTCCTCAGTAGTTGGCGGGCGTGCCGTCATGCGTATTTATCCTTTTGCCACTGCCAACATGGCATACACGATGACCCCGGTGACCGACACATAAAGCCAGATGGGAAACGTCCAGCGAGCCACCTTGCGGTGCGTGGGAATACGACCCGTGAGAGAGAAGAAAAAAGTGACGAGCACAAGCGGCAGGGCCACCATGGAAAGCAGGACGTGGCTCACCAGGATCACCAGGTAGACGACGCGCGCAAGACTGTGTCCTGGGTAATGGCTCTCGCCGTGCAGCGCGTAGTTTCCGATGTAGCAGACCAGAAACAAAGTTGAAAACGCGAATGCGGTGATCATGGCCCTGCGGTGCGCCACGATGCGGTGGGCGCGGATGAAGCGGTAGCCCATCAAAATTGCAACGGAGGCGCAGCCGTTCAGAATCGCGTCGAGTGCCGGCAAAAAGCTGAGCTCTCTGCCGCTCACATCCAGGGCCGGATGAACGTAAATCAGCCAGAAGAGAAATGCCGAGGCCGCCGCGCTGATGAAGAGGATGGCGGCGATGGCGGGGCCCGTTCCAGAGCGGGGAGCGGAGGTGGGTGCGGTGGTGGTCATACGGTGCCTTACGATTTCGCGATGGCGCAGAGCATGAGCGTGGTGAAGAGCAGGGGCAGGTAAAGCACGCTCACCTTGAGCAGGTCGCGGGCCAGCTTGCGGCTTTCGTCTTCAGTTTTGGCGCGGAGGATGCGCGCGAAGCGGAGCGTATAGGCGAGATAGACAAGGCCGAGCGCGACGGCAGGGACAACATAGACCGTGCCGGTCATGCCGAGCCACCAGGGCGCGAGGCTGACTGGAATCATGAGCACGGCGTAGAAGACGGCTTCGACGACGGTGGCCCATCCGTCGGGCTGGACGACGGGCAACATGCGGATGCCGGCGCGCGCGTACTCGTCGCGATACAACCACGCAATCGACATGAAGTGGGGGAACTGCCAGACGAAGAGGATGGCGAAGAGGGCGACGCCGGGCCACTCGATGCGGCCGCGGGCCGCGGTCCAGCCGAGGAGGGGGCCCATGGCGCCGGGAAATGCGCCGATGAATGTGGCGAGCGATGTGACGCGCTTGAGCGGCGTGTAGATGGCGACGTAGGTGAAGGCGGTGAGCAGCGCTAGCGCTGCGGTAAGCGAGTTGGTGTAGAGCATAAGCCACACCGCGCCGAGCGCGATGGCGCCCAGGCCGGCAATGATTCCTACGTCGAGCGGGAAACGGCCCGAGGCGAGCGGGCGGTTGGCGGTGCGCTTCATGCGCGCGTCAGTGGTGCGCTCCAGGCACTGGTTGAGCGCGCCCGCGCCGGCGGAAACGAGGCCGATGCCGAGCAGCACGTCGAGCAGGCCGCGCTGCAAGGTGGAGATGCCGGATTGCATGGAGCCCAGATAAAAGCCGCCCCAGCCGGTGACCAGCACCAGGCCGACGACTTTGACTTTGAAGAGCTCGCGGAGGTCGTGGATGAGGGTTGCGGTGGCTCCGGGTGAGGGGGCGTGGAGGCTGTGCGGCGTGGTTGCCGTAGCGCGCACGGCGAGATCGGGTGATAAGGCGGATTGTGAACCAGGAGTCACAAGGATGCAGGAAGATTGCGGCGGCACGAACGCGGCGGCCGTTGATTTGATGATAGCAAGCGGAGCGAGGGAGTAAGGGAGTAAGGGAGTAAGGGAGCAAGGGAGCGAGGGAGCAAGGGAGCAAGGGAGCGAGGCAGCGAGGCAGCGGTCGGCGAGTAGCGGAATTGGCGGCGCGCGCATTCGGCCGGCGGGGACGCCGGCCGTACAGCCGGTCAGGAGACCGGCGCTACACTTCACGAAGAGCGGCGCGGCGCAACGGAAAATTGTTTTGACACCGATCTTGTGCGTCATTTAGCGTGCGGAATTGGCGCTGCCTTCCCCCAAGGCAATTCCCAAGCGCCTGGAGGTGCAAAAATGCGGATGATGATGATGGTTGAATTTCCTCTTGAACCATTCAACAGCACGGTTCGCAATGGAACTGCGGGTCCCACGATGAAGAAGATTCTCGACGACGCCAAGCCGGAGGCTGCGTACTTCGGTGAGCGCGACGGCAAACGCGGCGGCGTGCTGATTGTCGACGTGGCCAAGCCGTCAGACGTTCCCAGGCTCGCGGAGCCGTGGTTCCTAAGCTTCAACGCCGAGGTGAAGTTCAGGGTCGTCATGACGCCCGAAGATCTGGCGCAAGCGGATCTGAATGCTCTGGGCAAGAAGTGGGGCTGAGTAAAGCGGGTTGGCGAGCCGGGGGAGCGATTGGATCGCGCTTTCCCACCCTAAAGCTCGCCGCGTTGCGCCGAGCTTTAGGATGGGGCACCCGCACCCGCAAGACGGCGAACCGGGGGAGCCAAGGCAGATGTTTTGCCCGCGTCCCTCCCCCGGTCCCCAAGTGCGAGGGACCGGGGGCACCCGCGGATGCCGGGGTCGACCCCGCGAACCGAGATCAGTCTGCGGGGCCCTGGGTTGGGCGCGTCCTGTAAAATGAAATCAACCGGATGATGCATTCCCCTCCAGCGGCTGCTCCTCAGGCATCCCGCGCCGCGCGGGAGGGTGAGTCGCGGGCGTCCGGAACCCAGGAAAACTCAACCCCGCTCGCAAAGGAAAGCTCGCCCCAGCTGATCCGGGAAAAACCAGTTCCACTCGGCGAAAAACAGGCTCCGCTCGGCGATGCTCCGTTGATCAGGGTGGAAGGACTGCGCAAGTCGTATTGCACGGCGCGCGGGGAACTGATCCTTTTTGAGGACCTCGATCTCGAAGTCGAGGCCGGCGAGATGGTGGCGATCGTAGGCCAGTCGGGGGCGGGAAAAAGCACTCTTTTGCACATTCTGGGAGCGCTTGATGCGCCCACTGCGGGAACGGTATACTTCGCGTCAATCCATGCGGCTCCGGTCAACGTGGCCTCGCTCTCCCCGCGAGAGGCGGCAGCTTTTCGCAATCGCGAGATCGGCTACGTGTGGCAGTTCCATTATTTGCTGCCGGAGTTTACGGCGCTGGAGAATGTGGCCATGCCGCTTTTGGCACGGGGCATGGGTCAGCAGGAAGCTCTGCAGATTGCGGCTAACTGGCTGAGAGAGGTGGACTTGGAAGATCGCGGAACGCATCGGCCAGGTGAGCTTTCTGGCGGCGAGCAGCAGCGCGTGGCGCTGGCTCGGGCGCTGGTGTGCAGCCCGCGCCTGCTCCTGGCCGATGAGCCCACCGGCGACCTGGACGGCACGACCGCAGGCCGCGTTTTTGAGTTAATTGAACGGTTGCACGCGAGCCATGGGCTTACGTCCATTCTGGTTACGCACAACTTGGAACTGGCCGAACGCTGTACGCGGATTCTTCGCCTCGCAAACGGAAGGCTGACGGCGCTCACAGACGCCGCGCAGCCGGCAACCTAGCCTGTAACCCTTGCGTGGAATTGCATCATTTTCCGCAAATGTTGAGTCTTATAAGGTGCAGCCCCGCAAAGGGTTTCCCCAGTCGGGCTGCAGAGGTCGGGATGGGAGTCAGCCGGGCAAGCTAGGCCGGTGGACGGCAAGGGTAGAAACTGACCCAGAACCATCCAAAAGAGCTGTTCGGAGCGTGGATTCTGATTTTGAGCCCTCCGGCGGCGAAGCAACGGGAAGGGCGCGCGCTTGAAGGCCGAGGCCGGGAGAATCACCGGACGGCTAGTGGAGCGGGCAGCCTGGGACAAGCCCCGATGACGGGGGGGAGCACATCATGTTCGAACGGTATACGGAGAAGGCACGGCGCGTGATCTTCTTCGCGCGGTATGAGGCCAGCCAGTTCGGCTCGCCTTATATCGAAACCGAGCACCTGCTGCTGGGACTGCTGCGCGAAGACAAGGCGCTGACCAACCGCTTCCTGCGCTCGCACGCATCAGTTGAATCAATACGCAAGCAAATTGAAGCGCACACCACCATCCGCGAGAAGGTGTCGACCAGCGTCGACCTGCCGCTTTCGAACGAGTGCAAGCGAGTGCTGGCCTACGCCGCGGAAGAAGCGGAACGGCTGGGCCACAAACACATCGGAACCGAACATCTGCTGTTGGGATTATTGCGGGAAGAGAAGTGCTTTGCGTCGGAGATTCTGCAGGAGCGGGGATTGAAGCTGGCGCAGATTCGCGACGAACTGGCACGCGTGACGCAGGAGAAAGCGCCGCCGCAGCAGCGGCAGCGCGAGTCGAGCTTGCTGGCGGAGTTCAGCCGCGACCTGACTCAAGCTGCAATGGACGGGCAACTCGATCCGCTGGTGGGGCGCGAGGGCGAACTGGAGCGCGCCATTCAGATTCTGTGCCGGCGCACCAAGAATAACCCGGTATTGATCGGCGAGCCGGGCGTGGGGAAGACGGCGATTGTGGAGGGCCTGGCGCAGCGCATCGCCGACGGCGAGGTGCCGAGCTTCCTTGCCGACAAGCGCGTGCTGGGGCTCGATCTCTCGCTAATTGTGGCGGGAACCAAGTACCGCGGGCAGTTCGAAGAGCGGCTGAAGACCATCATGAAGGAGCTGATGGAGAATCAGAACTCGATCGTCTTTATCGACGAGCTGCACACGCTGGTGGGCGCGGGATCGGCGGAGGGTTCGCTGGACGCGGCGAACATTCTGAAGCCGGCGCTCTCGCGCGGCGAAATTCAGTGCATCGGCGCAACCACGCCGGCCGAGTACCGCAAGTCGATCGAGAAGGACCGCTCGCTGGAGCGGCGCTTCCAGGCGGTGAAGGTGCCGCCGCCGAGCGAGGCCGACGCGGTGAAGATCATCATGGGCATCAAGGACCGCTACGAGAAGTTCCACGCGGTGAGCTACACCGATGCCGCGGTGGAGTTCGCGGTGGCACACTCGAGCCGTTACATTCCCGACCGCTTCCTGCCCGACAAGGCGATCGATCTGATTGACGAAGCGGGGGCGCGCGTGAAGCTGCGTCAGACCTCGCTGCCCGAGGAGATCACCGAGGTGCAGAAGCGGATCAAGTTCATCGTGCACCGCATGGATTCGGCGATTGCGAACCACGAGTTCGAGAAGGCGCGGTTCTATTCGGACGAGGAGCGCAAGGAACGCGAGAACCTGCGCGCCCTGCGCGACAAGTACCACCTGGATGACTCGGCGGCAGGAATCGTGGGCCGCGAGGACATCGAAGACGTGGTGAGCCGCTGGACGGGCGTGCCCGTGACCAGCATCAAGGAAGAGGAGACGCAGAAACTGCTGCGCGTGGAAGAGGAGCTGCACAAGCGCGTGATCTCGCAGGAACGGGCGATTTCGGCGCTGGCGCGGGCCATCCGGCGCAGCCGCGCGGGATTGAAATCACCGCACCGGCCCATCGGCAGCTTCCTGTTCCTAGGACCGACGGGCGTGGGCAAAACGGAAATGGCGCGCACCCTGGCCAACTTCCTGTTCGGGTCAGATAAGGCTTTGATCCGCTTCGATATGTCGGAGTTCATGGAGAAGCACTCGGTGTCGAAGCTGATCGGTTCGCCTCCGGGATACGTGGGCTACGAGGAGGGCGGCCAGTTGACGGAGCGCGTGAAGCGTTCGCC
>JBEKAS010000155.1:0-9985 GCA_050015795.1 Occallatibacter sp.
CTCCCGGAGCTGCCTGCCGGCTTTCCGCTTCCGGTTCTCATCGTGCAGCACATGCCCGAAATGTTTACGCGCCTGCTCGCCGAGCGCCTCAGCCGCCGTTGCCCTTTGCACGTATGCGAAGCCGCGGAAGGCATGCCCGCAACCGCCGGCTCGGTCTACATCGCGCGCGGCAACTGGCACATGGAGGCACTACCCGTGGCGCGCCCCGGCGCGCCCGCCACAATTCACCTCACGCAGGACCCGCCGGAGAACCATTGCCGGCCCGCCGTGGACACGCTCTTTCGCTCCACGGCGCGCGTGTACGGCGCCGGCGTGCTCGCGGTGGTGCTCACCGGCATGGGTTACGACGGCCTCGCCGGCTCGCGCGTCATCCTGGAACACGGCGGCTCCGTGCTGGCGCAGGATCAGGCCACGAGCACGGTGTGGGGCATGCCCGGAGCCGTGGCCCAGGCCGGCCTGGCGTACAAGGTGCTTCCTCTCGCCGCCATCGCTCCCGAAATCCTGCGCGTCGCCGGCCACGCCGTCGCGTCGTCAAACGAAGTCCGCAGCCTGGCACGGATGGTGGTTTAGCCATGGAACAAACCGCGGGTCCCGAATACGGCTATCTCCGCCAACTGGTCTTCGACGTGTCGCAAAATGTCCTCGACGCCTCGCGTGACTACCTCTTCGACACGCGCCTTACCAAAATTCTGCGCAACCACGGCCTGACGCGCCTCGACGAACTGGTGCACAAGCTGCGCGCGCAGAAAAATCCCGCGCTGGAGCGCGAGGTCGCCGAGGCCATGACCATCAATGAGACCAGCTTCTTCCGCGATCTGCGCCCCTTCGATCTGCTGCGCCAGGAGTTGCTTCCCAAAATCATCGAGGCGCGGCGCTTTCACCGCACGCTCCGCTTTTGGAGCGCCGCCTGCGCCACCGGCCAGGAGGCCTACAGCCTGGCCATGATGCTGCTCGAGCACTTTCCCATGCTGGTGGGGTGGAAACTCGCCATCGAAGGCACCGACATCAGCAGGGAAGTGGTACAGCGCGCCCAGGCAGGCCGCTATCACCGTATCGAGATAAACCGCGGATTGCCCGCGCGCTTCGTGGTCCGCTACTTCGACCACGCCGGCGAAGACTGGATCGTCAAGCCTGAGGTCCGCAAGCTCTGCAATTTCCGCCAAGCCAATCTTTGCGGCGCATTTTTGCCTTTCAATCGCTCTACCGATTGCTTCGATGTGATCTTTCTCCGCAACGTCATGCTCTACTTCGATCAGCCCACGCGCCGCACGCTCCTCGCCGGCATTCACCGCGTACTCGCTCCTGACGGCATCCTCTTCCTCGGCTCCAGCGAACAGCCCGCCGACCTTTCTCTATGGACACCGGTCCTCGCCGCCGGCACCTGCTACTATCGGCCGCGCATTCCCAGCTAGAATTGGTTGCAGCCCGCAAGCCCGCAAAGCGGGCGGCATACGCTGGCCCCAGTCGTAAGACTGGGGATATCGGAGCGGCTGCGCGTCTTAGCCCGTTTCAGCGGGCGTAGGAACTATAGGTGACTAGGCGAAGATGGTAGGAGAGACCGCCCAAAGCCTTTGCGATGGGAATTGCGCTGCCACAAGGCCGCGTTCCTCCGAACGCAACACCCTCACGGCTGCAAGCGGAGAAAAGAAGCGATATGAATTATCTGGAACGGTTCAAAGTTGCGCCGGGATCCAAAGTAAAACTCAAGAAGATGGACCCCGCATGCAAAGACGCCCACAAGAGCCACAAGTCCGCGGCAAAAGAGATCGCCCATTATCAGGAGAAACTCCGTGAGCTCCAGGACCTGCTTTACGCAGAGCACGGCCATTCACTTCTCATCTGCCTCCAGGCCATGGACACCGGCGGAAAAGATGGCGTGATCAACCACGTGCTGGGCGCGATGAACCCGCAGGGTTGCCGCGTGGCTGCGTTCAAGCAACCCTCCGCGTTGGAGGCCGCCCACGACTTTCTATGGCGCGCGCACAAGGCCGCGCCTGCCCGCGGCGAAGTGGTCATCTTCAACCGCTCGCATTACGAGGATGTTCTGATAGTCCGCGTGCACAATCTCGTCCCGAAAGCCATCTGGTCGCGCCGTTACGATGAGATCAACGACTTCGAGAGCAACCTGGCCGCGAACGGCACGCAGATTCTCAAGTTTTTCCTGCACATTTCGAAGGAGGAGCAACTGAAGCGCTTCAAGGAGCGGCTCGACGACCCCAGCAAGCACTGGAAGATCAGCGAGGCCGACTACAAGGAACGCGGCTTTTGGGACGATTACATCGCCGGCTACGAAGAAGCGCTCTCCCGTTGCAGCACCAAATGTGCGCCGTGGTTCGTCGTCCCCGCCAACCACAAATGGTTTCGCAACCTGGCCATCGCGCGCATCGTCGTGGAGCATCTCGAATCGCTGAAGATGCAGTATCCCAAACCAACGGTGGATCTGAAGTGCATCCGCCGCGAGTACCACGCCGCGGAAAAAGACGCATAGCATCCGGATAGTTGACCCCCGCCCTGCGCCGGCGCGGGACGGCCTGTCACTAGCCAGAGGCGCGCAGGACGGGTATTCATTCGGTAACTTCCGAGTAGACGGTGATCCAGGAGCAACGCGCCGGGAAGCGTAGGTTTGCGCGGCAAATTCGGTGGCCATGTCCAACTGCCGCAGGTCGGGGGCGACCGACTGCCATCCGCAGATCTGGGGGTGGAGTTCGACGCATGGGCGATTTCATGGAGCGCCACGACCCGGTGTCGCAGTTCTATCGGGAAGATGACACGGGGCAAATGCTGAAGCCGTGAGGGCGCCCGTCCGAAAGGCGACTGCAAATCCTACGGGTGGACAACAGGCGTTGGTTTGAGTGGAAGCAGGCCCGTGGTTGGCGACGATGGATTTTGAGGCTTCAGGGGAAGGGGCGGCACACCCGTCACATTCATCATGAAGCCATCGAGATAATATTCATACTGTGGTGCTGTCGTGGAGACGCCCTGGTATTTGCCGTAGAGCTTAAAAGGCGCGTTGGGCGAGCTGTCGCTGGAATACACCCTGAGGCCGGCGTCATACAGACAGTGATCGAGCCAGCCGACCAGGTAGTACATCGATTCCAAGTCAAGGTACGCGTTACTTCCGTATTTGGCGTCGTGAGTTTCCTGCGCCTGGAGGGCCATGGCCGTTTCTACAACGTAGATCTGCGATAAGGGGCTCAGCTTGGCAAAAGGTATGTTGATATCGTTAATAGGTCCCATCAGCTGGGCGTCCGCCAGGTTAGCGGGGCTGATGGATTGAGGAACCGCATAGGGCAGCACGGCGCTGAGGCATTTCACCATCGCCTTTTCGAAGGCCGGGATGTTTGGCGTGGTGGGATCGTCCGCCAGTTTGGGCGGGGGAGTGGGTACGTTTTTGATGCCCTTGGTGCCCGGTGGCGGCAGCGTGGTCTCTGCGGGCGGCGTAACGACCTTCGTAACCGTGCAGGAGCATCCTGCCGGCAGCCGCGCCCCGGGGCCATTGTCGCAATAGTTGTAGCCGCCCGGTCCTTGTGGCAGGCATGGGTTGGCGGTACTCGTCACGGTGCCGACGCCGCCATCCGGCCCCGGGATTGGCTTGTATCCGGGCGGAGGGCCTTCCCCGGGAGGGACAGGAGGCGACTTGTCCACGGTGCTGGGGGTGTATTGCAGGCTGCCAGGTTTGGTGCAGACCGACATGCAATCCGGGTCCACCTGGTCGCCGAAGCAGCTGAAGCCCTGGCTGGTCGCATTCCTTACCTGGTCAAAAGGAATGATGATGCCGTTCAGCGGCGGCACAATCGGCGCACAGTAGTAGCAAGTCTCGCCCACATGCGCGATCATCGTCATGCCCGCATAGCTGCACTTCCCCTGGGAATCCTGCGGCCCTTGCTGTCCGTGGCAGGCCAGAGGATTCATGCCCACTTGCTTGAAAACATTGGGCCCCTCGCCCTGGATACAGCTTGTCGAAAACTGGTCGCTATAGGCTGTCGGGGCAGCGCTGCTGCCACTGCCGCCGCTGAATGTGTCCTGCGTCCGAGCGAGGCAAGGGATCAGCTGGATCACGATCAGTACACAGAAGTGCGCTGCCGGCATCCGCAAAGACCCGCAGACACCGAGTCTGCGGATGCTCTCTTTAGGAGCGATCATGACCTTTCCTTTGGACAAGCAAGAGGTGCAGAGTCGACGGGCCATGGCAGCTACCGGCCATTTCCGGGGGGAGGCGAAACGATGATCGCTACTCTAGCACAGAATAGGCTGAATTCCTTGCGGAATGAGCAATGCGATCGTGAGATAAGAGAAGATCCTGGGTGCCCCCTTGCTTCTTTGGACGGGGCTCGCGATTTGAGCGTAACTCCTGGTTTGTCGTCCACTCGGAAGTTATGTTCTGGTAAACACCTGCGAGTCCAGTCCAATTCGAGCACAGCTGCGCGATTCGGCTCTTGCCCAAAAACTCGGAATTCTTAAGCGGAGCCGCAGAGGGCTAAAACCCATGCATGACGCGCGTTCATGCACTCTTGGCCAACGATCGCATGACGAATTCAGGGTCAGCAGCAATGACGATTAAAAGCGCACGCGCAGCAGCTTCCGGCTGGCGGCGGCCTGACTCCCAATGACGCACGGCGTCCACTGACAGGCCGAAACTCTCGGCGAAACGTCCCTGGCTGAGATGCAGGCGTTTGCGGATGCCCCGTACGTCCACGCTCTCAGGCAAAGTGACCCTGTACCCCTTGCGCTTACCTTCCATGTAGGCGCGGGCTTCTGCCGTTCCCTTGGCCATCTCCTCAAACAATTTGCTCATCGTGTCCCCCGTAATCGGCAAAGAAACTCCTTGCCATCTTTGCCAGTACATTCCCACAGCCTGCTGACTCGCTAACTTGCTGACTCGCTGACTTGCTGACTCGCCTCCCCGCCCAGCAGCCGCTCGACCTCGTCGTGCAGCCGTGCCGTGATGGCGGCCTCACTCTCCTCAGGGCTGAAGCGGATGGCCTCGCCCACGCGCACCTCGAGATGCCCCGAGCGGAACCAGCGGCGACTGCCGGCTTTCATCTCGCCCAGGCCGCGAATGGCGGTTGGCACCACGGGCACTCCGCATTGTTTGGCGAGCAGCCCGATGCCGGGACGGAAGCGCGCCAGTTGCCCTTCCGAGCGCGCGCCCTCAGGAAAGACCATGACGCTGTAGCCGCGATCCATGGCCTTGCCCGCGTGGGCAAAGCTCAACTGGAAATCGCGCTGGCGCGGCAGGGGAAAGACGTTGTAAAACGCCGTGACCAGCCAGTAAGCAAGCGGTCCGAGCAGGTAAATGCCCTTGTGTCCCGGCGGCCAGTCGGGATTGCGCCAGTGCCGGTAGTCGTCGAGCATGTCGCCCGCCATGGCCACGGCGATGTGGCGGCGCAGCGGACCGGCGAGCGCGTATTGAATCAGCGGGCCGTCGTAGGCCGTCACGTGGTTGCCCACAATGAGCAGCGGGCCCGGTGGAAGCGGCTTTTCGGGCCCCACCACGCGCGGCGCGGCCAGCAGCCACGTAAGCGGGCGCTGGATAACTTCGAGGAAAACCACGCGCATCCATTGGAACGGCTTCCACCACGGCCACTCGGGATAGACAAAGTGGACCCGCGGCGCAGCGGTAATCCCTGTTCCCTGTTCCCTGTTCCCTAATCCCTGGTCCCTAGTCCCTAGTCCCTTAGTCCCTAAGTCCCTGTCTTTTGCTCCCTCGCTCCCTGTCTCTGTCGCGCCCGCCACGAGTTTGCGCAACTCTCCAAGCGTGTGCACGTCTTCGAGCAGCCCGTTGCCCTCGACGATGCCCAGCCGCTCCTCGATGGCTGCGGAAAGCTGCACGCGTCCCAGGCTGTCGAGGTGCAGATCTTCGGTCAGATGCAGCTCGTCGCCCACGCCGGGGTGGGCTTCGCCGGTGATTTGCGCGATCAGCGCGAGCAGCCAGTCGGAGGAGGGCCCGAATGCGCCATCGGCCTCGCCCGCCGCGCCGCTGCTGGTGGTCGCCGCCGCGGCCTGGATCCGGGCCAGCCACGCCGCCACGGGCTTGCGCCGCACTTTGCCGGTGGAGGTGCGCGGCAGATCGGGTTCCGGCCACAAGACCCATCTGCTAATGCGCTGGAACTCGGCCAGCTTGGAGTTGGCGCGCTCGACGGCCGCCGCAGCCTGCTCACCCGAGCCTCGGCAGGCCAGCACGGCGCACGGCTCCGGACCGGTTGGAGTCTCCATGGCAACCACCGCGCAGGCAGCGATTTCCGGCTGCTCCTCGATCGCCGCTTCAATGTCCTCCGGGTGGATGTTGAGCCCCGCCGCGGTAACGATCACCTCGCTCTTGCGCCCCAGAAAACGTAGCTCGCCCGATTCCCGCAGCTCCGCAATGTCTCCGGTCGCCAGCCATTCTTCCTGGCGCGGGCGCAATTCGCCGCCCTGCCAGGTAGCGCCGGAGATCATGGGGCCGCGGACGAGAACTTCGCCGTCAGCCGCGAGCTTGACTTCGCGCCCGGCGAGCGGTTTGCCAATGGTGCCCTCGGCCACATGGAAGGGATGGTTGAGCGTGATGAGCGCGGTGGTCTCGGTCATGCCGTAGCCCTGCACCAGCACGAATCCGAGCGCGTTCCAGAATTGCTCGAGCGGCCCCGGCAGCGCGCCGCCGCCGGAGACGAAGGCCCAGAACTTGAAACCGAATTCGCGATGCACGGCAAGGAAGCGCCACCAGCGGCGCCACGGCCTTAGTTTTTGCGAGCCGGCGACGCGTTCGGCCAGGCCCGCATGGTTCGCTTCCAGATGGGCCATGAGGAGCGCCAGAATGCGAGGCACGGCAGCCAGAACAGAGATGCGCTCGGTGCGGATGAGTTCGACGATGTGCGGGGCGGCGAGCCGGCTTTCAAAATGCAATTCGGCCCTGAAAATGGGTGGGACCCAGAGCCCCATGGTCTGGCCGAAGACGTGGCTCAGCGGAAGCGTGTGCAGAATGCGCAGAGGATGAATGAACCGCTCGTAGCGCATGTACGGCTGGGCGCCGTCTTCGATGGGCCCCACGCTGGCCAGCACATTCCCGTGGGTAATGACAATGCCTTTGGGGTCGCCCGTGGTGCCGGAGGTGAACAGAATTTGCAACGGGGTGTCCCGCGTCAGTCCCGTGACGGCGCCCATCTCCGCGGCGGGAAGACGATCGAGCCAGTCTTCAAAGGCCAGCGTAGGAAAAGCAAGCGGGGGGAATGCGAGGGTGGGGAAAGCAGGCGCAGGAACCTCGGGCCCGGCGCGCGCCGCGGCCAGCTTGCCCAGCAGAACCGCATCGCCGACGGCGAATTTGGGATGGACGTCCGCGGCCACGCGCGCGGCAAAGTCGGCGCTTCCCGCGGCGTCCAGAGGAACGGCCAGCACCCCGCGCAGCAAACAGCCGTAGAAGGCGGCGATCCACTCGGCGCTGTTCTCAGCCCAAAGCAGTACGCGGTCGCCCTGGCCGATGCCCTGCTCTGCCAGGAACGCGGCGAATCGGCCGGCGAGGCGCGCAAGATCCCCGTACGTGCTGACGTGACGCCGGTTGCCCCGAAAATGCACCACGGCAGTCTCGCGGTCAAAACGGCGGAAATCGTCGATCATTGTAGCGAGGTGATCGCGCATGAATCGTTCCGGCAAGAACATGGTACGCGATGGCAGCGGCGCACCTGTCTCTCGGCAGCCGTCGTACACTGGATTTAACAGGGATTCCCCATGAAAAAACTTATTTTTGGACTATACGCTCTGTTCACCATCGCGCTGCTGATTTGGGGCTACTATCAGGCCATCTATGTCGCCCCCAACGACGCCAAACAAGGCGAGATCTTCCGCATCATCTACTACCACGTGCCGTCGGCGTCGGTGGCATTTGCGTTTTTCGCCATCAGCCTGGTGGGATCGATCGGGTACCTGGCCTTGCGGCACACGCACGCCGGACGCGCGCAGATATTCGATGCCTGGGCGCTGGCCGGGGCTGAAGTCGGAGTAGTTTTCTGCACCGTGGTGCTGATCACGGGTCCCATCTGGGGCCGCCGCGCATGGGGCATGTGGTGGACCTGGGACGCGCGCCTGACCACCACCCTGGTCTTGTGGCTCATCTATATGAGCTACCTGCTTTTGCGGCGTTTTGCCGCAGGGTCGCAGATGCAGACCGTGGCTGCAGTTCTGAACATCTTCGGCGCACTCGACATTCCCATCGTGTATTTCTCCACGCATTTCCAGAAAGTGATTCCCACCCAGCATCCCGCGCCCGTCTTTGGCGGCGGGCCCGACTCTGGGATGGACCCCACGATGGTGGGTGCGTTCTTGTGGAACATGCTGGCGTGGTTTGCGTGGGGAGTGCTGATCCTGGCATTGCGCTATCGTGTCGAGCGGCAGCAGCAAAAGATCGCAGCCGCTGAAGCTCAGCGAGCTTTAGAGGCTTAAGTTTCGCCCGCACTCGTTTGAGACCGGATGCGCTTGAGACCGGATGCGGTTGAGAAATGAGGAGATCAATGAAAAAGCTTGCCCTCGGACTTGTCGTCGCCGTTCCCCTCGCTCTTTTGGCCTGGACAGCGCATCTGATTTTCTCGGCTCCTTCGGCCGACTGGAACCTGAATGCATCGCCCGCCCAGCTCGATGCGGCCGCGGCCCTACGCGACCACCTGTATAGGCAGGCGGCCTACACCATCACATGGGCCATCCAGCTCGGCTATCTGGCATGGCTGGGCATCAAGTGGCGCGCACAGAAGCACGAGGCAGAGCGCGCCGGCGGCCTCGACCATCCGGGCAAATCCCCTTCGCGCTGAGAGATTTAGCGGCCTATCCGCGCGCATTTTGATGCGCTTCCGGCGAGATTCCTATCTTTGCACCAAGAAAATCTCTGCCCGCAATTGCACTTTCGGAAAAGCATCACGGCTTAGTTGTATTGGATATTCTTCGCGTTCCCCCGATGATTCCCATGGGTGCGCTTGATGGATGTTGATGGATGCCGCCCCGGGGAACTTACCATGCATGACCTCATCATTGCTCTGGCCTTTATCGGTATGATTATTGCCCCCGCGGTGGTAGCCGCGAAAAGCACTGAAGCAAGGGACGACTCCGACTAGGAACCTGGCCGTAGATTGCGCATTCGAGTAGCGCCGGCCTCCTGGCCGGCTGTACTGGCGGCGTCCACGCCGCCAGAGTCCGCGAGCGGGCAGACGGCGCGAACCACCCGAAACGCCCCGGCATCCAGCCTGGAAATTGCCCTCCGTTCCTCCAGCCGGTAAACTGTGGGATCGGGGGGCGTGTCATGTTGGTCGTGATGAAGGCGCAGGCAACGCAGGAGGAGATCCAGGCGGTCTGCGACCATATCGAACAGTTGGGTTTTCGTCCCCATCCTCTTCCTGGGGCGCAACGCACCGCGATTGGCATCACCGGCAATCAGGGTGAAGTGAACCGCGGGAACCTGGAATCGCTTTCCGGCGTCGCGGAAGTTATCCGCGTATCCAAAGCCTACAAACTGGCCAGCCGCGATGTGAAAGAAGAAGACACCGTGGTGCGCTTCGCGGGCACGGGCGCGAGCATTGGCGGCCGCGATCTGGCCGTGATCGCCGGGCCCTGCTCCATTGAGAGCCGCGAACAGGCCTTTGCCATTGCGGAACAGGTAGCCGCGGCGGGCGCACAGTTCTTCCGCGGCGGCGCGTACAAGCCGCGCACTTCGCCGTACGCGTTTCAGGGGCTCGGCCTTGAAGCATTGAAGATCATGTCGGAAGTGAGAGAAAAATTCGGATTGCGCATCGTCACCGAGGCTCTCGACACCGAAACCCTCGACCTGGTGGCGGAGTGGGCCGACGTGATCCAGATCGGCGCGCGCAACATGCAGAACTTTTCGCTGCTCAAGAAGGCGGGTCGGTTGCGCAAGCCGGTGCTCATCAAGCGCGGCATGAGCGCCACGCTCGAAGAGCTCCTGATGGCCGCCGAGTACGTGATGAGCGAGGGCAACTACGAGGTGATTTTGTGCGAGCGCGGCGTGCGC
>JBEKAS010000156.1:0-9856 GCA_050015795.1 Occallatibacter sp.
CTCAGCGTTTGCAGCAGAAAGATGCGCAGCAAGTCCGACGAATCCGCGCCGACGGCCTTGAGAATCGCCAGCGTGTCCATGTGCTGCTCGAGATGCGCATGCATGGCCATGGCAACCCCGATAGCGCCGAGCACCAACGCGACGAGGCAAATGAGGCTCAGGATGGAGGTGGCATTATCGAGGCCGCGGGTAAGCGCGGGATTGCCTTCGCGGAAGTCCATCACCTGCGCGTCCGGCAGCGCCGCTTCCAGTTGCGCGCGCACTGCCGTGGCTTGCGCGTCGGCGGTCAGGCCGCGTGGCGGCGTTGCAGGGAACTTGAACAGCAGCCGGCGGGATGCGCGGCTGCCGGGAGCCAACAATTGGGTGTTCGCCAGCGACGCCCGCGAGATCATCACGCGCGGGCCCAGCATCATAGTTTCGCTGATGCGGTCGGGTTCCTGCTTGAGCACCGCCGTGATGCGAAAGTTGCGACCGCCCAGGTGCAGCGTATCGCCGACGTGCGCGTTGAGGCGGATCAAGAACTCGTCCGAAACGACGGCCGAGTCGCCCCGTAGCGCCTGCGCGAGCGGCATCGATGGCTCGAGATCAGCGGTTCCGTAGTAAGGATATTCCGCCGGGTCGACAGCTTTGAGCGAAACCAGGATGGGCACGGGGGCCGACGGCACGGACGCCATCGAAACCGTCTCGATCACCCAGGTGGAACGGATGCCGCTGTTCTGATCGGCAATCGCGGCAATCTTGTCTGACTCTTCAGGCGTGGGCGCGCGAAACATGCGCGCGCTCAGGTCGCCCGCCAGCAGAGAACGCGCCTCGGTGTTCAAGGTCTGGCGAAAGCTGTCGCTCAGCCCGCGCACGCCCACCAAAGCAGCGACGCCAACGGCGACCGAGAGAACCACAAAGCCAAACTTGCCGGGAGCGGATTTCAGGTCGCGCCAACCGATGGCTGCCGCGCGCTTCCAGCTCAATGCGCGCTTAGCCATTCTTTTCCTCGTTCTTCTCCTGGTATTGGATTTTTTCCTTGTTTTGGACGAGCGTATCTTCCACGACAAGGCCATCCTTCAAAACAATGCGTCGATCGGCCCGGCTGGCGATTTCGGGATCGTGAGTCACCAGCACCAGCGTGGTTCCGGCCTTGCGATTCCGTTCGAGGAGCAGATCGAGAACCATCTTTCCGTTCACTGAGTCGAGGTTGCCGGTGGGCTCGTCGGCCATGACGATGGGCGGCGCCACCACAAAGGCCCGCGCCAGCGCCACGCGTTGCTGCTCACCGCCGGAGAGTTGCACAGGATAGTGATCCATGCGCTCCCCGAGGCCGACCTCATTCAACAGGCTTCGCGCCTGCACAAGGCCGCTGCCTTCAACATTCAATTCGTAAGGCAGCAGCACATTTTCAAGAGCAGTGAGCGTCTGGATGAGCTGGTAGGACTGAAAGACGAACCCGATCTTGCGCCCGCGCACCGCGGCCAGCTCGCCTTCAGCCAGATTGTGGATGGGCACGCCATCCAGCCAAATCTCGCCTTCGCTGGGCGTGTCGAGGCCGGCGAGGAGGCCCAGAAGCGTGCTTTTGCCGCTGCCGCTCGCGCCCAGGATGGCCAAAAACTGCCCTGCCGGAATGTCCAACGAGATTCCCCGCAGAATTTCCACGCGCCGCGCGCCGTTTTGAATCCACTTTTTTGCGTTCTTAACCTGAATCAATGCGGTTTCCTGCCTATCGACAGTGTAGCTGGGGCTGGTTCGACAGATTCTTCCCGATCCCAGCTACACTCTATTACGTGGACGTTCGACGACTGGTTTCTGCCGCACTCTTTCTGCCGATATTCTGGGTTGCGGCGCTTTATGCCCCGGAGCCGTCAAAAGCTGTGCCACCAAAAATTGATCGGCCGGTCCTTGTCTGTTACGGCGACAGCATCACCGCCGGGCGCGGCCTCGCCTACGGTGAGGCGTATCCGGATTTTCTCGAGAAGAAACTGGACGCGCAGGGCTACCGATACAAAGTGGTCAACCAAGGAACGAGTGGCGCGACCACTAAGGACGCGCTCGCTGGGCTGCCGTTCGTGCTGCGCCTGCATCCGGCCGTTGTGATTGTGGAGTTCGGCGGCAACGACGGTTTGCGGGGCGTGCCCGTCGAGGAGTCGCGCAGCAATCTCGACCAACTGCTGACCGCGCTTGAAAATGCTCACGTGAAGATCCTGCTCGCCGGCATCACGCTGCCGCCGGATTACGGGCCCGATTACATCCGCTCGTTCAACCAGATGTTTCGCGATCTGGCCGCGCGGCACCACGTGGCGTTTGTGCCCATGCTCTACGTGAACCTGGTGCAAGTGCCGGGTACTATCCAGGACGACGGCATCCATCCCACCGTGAAGGGTTCGGCGATCATCGCCGACACGTTGCTGCCGGTGCTCAAGCCGCTGCTGCACAAAGGTCCGTGAGCAAACCTGCACGCCAGAAACAGCAACAGCCGGGATCGCTCCCGGCTGTTCAATTTCTGCGCCGTACAATTGCCGCTCTAAAAACTACTTCTTCTTGGTCTTGGCAGGGGCGGCGGTGGCCAGGGTCTTGAGGCGCGCGTTCAGGCGGCTCTTGTAGCGGGAAACCGTGTTGGAGTGGAGAACGCCCTTCTGCACGCTCTTGTCGAGGCTTGATACCGTGGCCCGGTACTGCGCCTGGGCGGCCTTCGCATCGCCCTTGGCCAGCGCCTCGCGCAATGCCCGGAGGCTGGAGCGCACGCGGCTGCGGTTGGCGCGGTTCACTTCGGTGCGGGTTTCGGTCTGGCGGGCGCGCTTGAGCGCCGATACGTGATTTGCCATGGTTTTGCTTCAATCTCCAAAGCCTGAATTTCAGGGGTGGTCCTGTTTTTCAGGAAAATGATGCGGGTGAAAGGCCCTTCGAGCCGCATCCCTCGCAATTTCTTAGTCTACGGGAATTCGGGGGGTGGGTCAATCGGCGCAGGGCGCATCGCAGTACCGCAGAATGTGTCTAATTTCGGAGGGCAAAAGCCGTTGCGCAGCGGGGGCTGCCGGTTTGACCGGGTTTCGGCGGCCCGGTATACTCGAATCTGCGTCAAGCGGGAGTAGCTCAGTGGTAGAGCATCGCCTTGCCAAGGCGAGGGTCGCGAGTTCAAGTCTCGTCTCCCGCTCCATTCCGCACCACCCCGGTAGAAATCAACGAGGTGCACGGCGGAGTGGGACGTTCCCGGCCCAAGGCGCGGTACCCAAGTGGTAAGGGAGAGGTCTGCAAAACCTTTATGCGCCGGTTCGATCCCGGCCCGCGCCTCCAACTCCTTCAACGCCCGAACCTCCGCCCACCTTCTACACTTCATGCAAACCAATCACGGGGCCGGCGTTTGCCCTGATGGAAAGAGGACGCGCCATGACTGAAATCGCCGAAAAGGATTTGCACCAGCAGTTTGCCAGCGACAACTACGCGGGAATCTGTCCCGAGGCTTGGGCTGCGATGGAAACCGCGAACCGCGGGCACGTCACGTCGTATGGCGATGATCCGTGGACAGCCAAAGCCGCCGATGCCTTCCGCAGCCTGTTTGAGACGAATTGCGAGGTGTACTTCGTCTTCAATGGCACCGCGGCCAATTCGCTGGCGCTGGCGTCGCTCTGCCAGTCGTATCACAGCGTCATCTGCTCTGACCAGTCGCACGTGGAGACGGACGAGTGCGGCGCGCCCGAGTTCTTTTCCAACGGGTCCAAGCTGCTGGTAGCAACCAGCGCCGACGGCAAGCTGACGCTCGCGTCGATTCGCGAACTGGCCACCAAGCGCCACGACATTCACTACCCCAAGCCGCGCGCGATCACGATTACGCAGTCGACTGAGACGGGGCGCGTGTACACACTCAAGGAACTGGGCGCGATTGCCGAGGAGTGCAAGGTGCTGGGTCTCTCGCTGCACATGGACGGCGCGCGCTTTGCCAATGCCTGCGCCAGTCTGGGCTGCTCGCCGGCAGAGATGACGTGGAAGCGCGGCGTGGATGTGCTTTGCTTCGGCGGCGCCAAGAACGGCATGGCGCTGGGAGAAGCGGTGCTGTTTTTCGATCGCGCCCTGGCTACGGATTTCGATTACCGGTGCAAGCAGGCAGGTCAGCTGGCGTCGAAGATGCGGTTTCTCTCGGCGCCGTGGGTGGGAATGCTCGAGAGCGGCGCGTGGCTGCGCAACGCCGAACATGCCAATCGCTGTGCGCAGCAGTTTGCTCTGCTCATTGCTTCCATCCCCGGCGTCAAGCTGGCGCAGCCGGTTGAAGCCAACGCTGTGTTTATCGAAGCATCGGAGGAGATCCTGAGCCAACTGCGCGCGCGGGGCTGGAATTTCTACACCTTCATTGGCGGCGCGGCGCGCTTCATGTTCTCGTGGGACAGCGATCCCCGGCGCATGGAAGCGCTGAGCCACGATCTGTTCGCGTGCGCCACGACGGCAAAGCCGGTTTAGCGACCGAGGGCGCCCCGTTTCCTTGCTCCCTTGCTCCCTGCCGGGGTCCCCGGCGGGCGATTTTTGCCAGCTGGGGTGGCTCGCTCCCTTGCTCCCTACTGCTTCCGGCTGCGCCCGGTTCGGGCGGGGTTATTGTTCTTACTGCTCCACCGCTTCCCACTGGCCTGAATTCCCAGAGCGGAAGATGGCTTCAATCACGGCCATGTTTGCGATGGAATCTTCAAGCGGAACCGGAACCTCGGTGTTTTCGAACACCGCGCGCGCGAATGCGTCCCCTTGCAACGTGTACTGATCCGCTGTGGGGAAGGTCTCGGTGGCGATATCGCTGAAACTCAGGTCGCCGGTCGCGTCGACAAAGAGGCGCGCGGGCCGGTCGTTGGGCGCGTTGAAGGGAATTTCAATCTCGATGCGGCCGCGTGTGCCCAGAAAATGCACTCTCTGGTACGGAATCAATTGCGTGCTGCAGGTGAGGATGGCCTGGCCGGAGGGAAAGTCGAGGATAGCCGAGGCCAGGCGGTCGGTACCCATCTTCGGATCGCGATCGACAAGCCCGACCACGCGCCGCGGCTCTTGTTTGAAGGCAAAGCGCGAAGCCTGAATGCAGTAGCAGCCGATGTCGTATACACCGCCTCCGCCCGTCTCCACGCTGTTGCGGATGTTGCCGGGGTTGACGTTGAAGTAGCTGAAAAGCGCGTTCACGGCGCGCAACTCGCCGATGCGGCCTTCGTTGAGAAGCTGGCGCACGCGCAGCCACTGCTGGGTGCTGCGAATCATAAACGCTTCGCAGATTTTTACCCCGGTGCGAGCGCGCACGCCGAGCAGAGTTTTGGCTTCGGCCACGGTCATGCTGAGCGGTTTTTCGCACAGCACATGCTTGCCGGCCTCGGCAGCCTTGATGGTCAACGGAACGTGCAGATTGTTGGGCAGAGGATTGTAGATGGCGTCGATGTTGGGATCGGCCAGCAGCTCCTCATACGAGCCGTAGGCCGTGGGAATGCCCAGTGCAGCAGCTGCCTCGCGCGCTTTGCCGAGGTCGCGGGAGGCGATGGCGGCCACCGAGGTGAACTCGCCCTGCTGCATGGCGGGGATGACTTTTTTGAGGCCGATGTTGGCGGTGCTGAGCACGCCGAAGCGAAGCTTTTTTGACATAGGTGCATGATACAGCCGCGCGCGTGGGCTCCTCCGATCAGCGATCCAAAAAACCTGGCGCCGGTCTTCAGGCCCGCGTAGCGCCGGTCTCCAGACCGAGGTCCCCGGCAAGCTCGCTTTTGGCTTGCTGGGGTGGGAGACCGGCTGTCGTGCGGGCGTCCACGCCCGCACATAGGGAACCCAATGCGGCGTCGCTCTCCTCGAACAAGGGCCGGCTCTACATCACGCCCCGGCCATCGCAAGCGCCTCGACCGCATTCGCGGCCACGCGCACCAGTTCCCGGTTGCGCGCTTCAATGAAGCCATTGGTCACGGCGGTATCGAGAAAAGCCAGCAGGCCGTCCCAGTAATTGGCCGTGTTGATGAGGATGCAAGGCTTCGCATGCAGGCCGATCTGCGCCCAGGTGAGGGCTTCGAGCAACTCGTCGAGTGTGCCGTAGCCGCCGGGCAGCACCAGGATGGCATCTGCGAGCTCATGAATGCGGGCTTTGCGCTCGTGCATGGTCAGTACCAGCTCGAGCGAAGTGAGGCGTGTGTGCGCGATCTCGCGGCCGTTGAGCACCGCCGGCAACACGCCGATGACCTCAGCACCTTCGGCCAGGGCCGCGTCGGCCAGCACTCCCATCAATCCGCGGCTGGCTCCGCCATACACCAGGCCCAGGCCGGCCTTGCCGATAGCGGCGCCGAGCGCCGCAGCTTCCGCGCGAAAGGCGGGGTTCGATCCGAAAGCCGATCCACAAAAAACGGCCACGCGGCGAAGAGAGCGGGATGAATGGGTCATGATGTTTCCAGAATAGCGGCAGGGAGAGGGTGGGGCACAGCGCAATGGCCGTGGCCCGCGAGAATTGATTCTTGCGCAACCTGCTCCATCCGTGTGATACAGTCCCTGCCATGACGACATGGATTGAGCGTACCGCCCGTCAAAAGTCGATTGGCCAGGTTGTACTCTTCCTCGTGGTAACGGCCATCGTGGTGTGGATCTGCGCCGAGAATCGCGCTTACCTGAAGGTGTTCTTCAAGGGGCCTCCGCCGGCGACCGCGGCGGATCTCGATGCTGCTCAGAATGCGGACAGCAGCAATCAGCCGATTGCTACGCCCTACGTCACCATCACCGGCGAAAAGGTGCTGAACACCGGCGTGCAGGAAGTGGAGACCGACGAGGGCGTCATTAAGCACGTCACGGCGGGCTACTATGCGCTGGAGGTGGGCAACCGCATTCTGATTGTGAAGAGCGGGAAGACGCCCTCGACAACGGTAGGCGGGGAGCTGGGATCGATGCCCTTCGATTTGAAGTCGGACCTGTTTCCCCCCGGCACCGACCCAGCCGACGAGGCGGTGTTTTATCCTCTGCTGCTGGATACGAATTACCGCGAATCGGGATGGGCGGGAGCCTTCTGGGCGCTGCTTGCCGAGGCGCTCTTCGGGTTCTTTGCCTTCCGCTCGTGGCGCCGGCTCTCAGGACGGGTTGAGCATCCGGCCATAACCCGCGCCAAGGCGTGGGGCGACCTGGCGGTGACCTCCGCCGAAGTCGAGCGGGAGCTGGAGATGGCGGTGAAAACCAAGCGCGGCGGCTGGATTCTGACGCAGAACTTCGCCGTAAAGAACGCGCGGTTGAGCTTCAACCTGTTCCGGCTGGACAACCTGGTGTGGGTGTACAAAAAGGCGACCAAGCGCCGCGTGAATTTCATTATTCCGGCGGGAACGACTTACGCCGCGGTGCTGAACTTCAGCGATGGCCAGGCCGAGGTGGTCGGCAAACAGAAAAAAGTGGACGAACTGCTCGCGCTGGCGAGCGAGAGGGCGCCGTGGGCGGTGAAAGGGCACAGCGACGACCTGGAAAAGTTTTATAAGAGTTCGCGCAATAGCTTCGTCGCTGAAGTGATGAAGCGCAAGAGCGAAATGCACCATTAACGAAAGGAGGGTGGCGCGGCGCAGCCGTGAAAGCCGGGACAGGTTGGGCTTTTCAAGGCCAGGCGTCTGTGTCATGCTTGCGTGCATGGGAAACAAAGATAAGGGCAAAAGAGAAGCCAAGAAGGCGCCGAAGCCAAAGCCGAAACCGGAACCCTCGAAGCGTGAGATTTTCACGCCTCCGCCGCCGAAGTAGGCGGCGGTTCGAAAGCGCCGGCTTCGCTCGACATCGCTCGTTTTCATGGTGCGCGATGGATGAGGTGAGGATTGTGCCAGGGAGCTGAAGTCCTCCCTCAGCCAAGCCATGTGTGACGGGTCTCCGCAAATCCCCGGCGGTTTGAAGCGGTGCGCTGCTTCAAATCTGAGCCGTCGCTCCACGCATCCATCTTCGATCAACAGAAAGGCCATCCCGCGGGATGGCCTTTTCAGCAGGTTGCCGATGTTGCGCTTCAGGGCTGCGCGGGTACGCTCTGCGGCGCGGTGCTGCGCGCCTGCGCCTTCTCCGCCAGAACCTTGTGGGCGCTGTCTTCGAGGGCTTGTGCCTCGGGCATAAAGGTGAGCGCCTTCTGGATCTCGGGATCCCAATCGGCAATCACGCGCAGGCCTTGGAGCTGGCCGGACTGAATGGTGATGATGTCCTTCTTGATGCGCGCTTTGATCCAGTCGGAGGCGCCGTTGATGTCGGCCTCGGTCCAGTCGACGCCTTTGCTGGTGAGGAACTTCTTGAACTCGGACATCACCGCGTCGTCAACCTGGAAGTTCTTGTCCACGGTGTGAGTCGCCACGTAGACGGGCGCGAATTTGAAGAAGACGTCCTTGTAGCTCAGCTCGTCCTGGAAGCGATTGGTTTTCGGCGTCTCGATCTTTTCGTCGGGCGTGATGCCTCCGCCGCCATAGACGGTGCGCCCCGAGTCGGTCAGCTTGACCTCGCGGTTCGAGGAGTCGGGCGCCAGTGCCCCGGCGTGGTTGTAGTAGTCGTAGAGCGAAACGCCTTCGTAGTTGCGCTGAATGAGGCGGCCGGAGGGCGTGTAGTAGTGATACGTCGTCAGCGCCAAGCCACTGCTTTCGCTCAGGTTGTAAACAGTCTGCACCAGGCCCTTGCCAAAGGTAGTTTCGCCCACGATCAGGGCGCGGTCGTGATCCTGCAACGCGCCGGAGACGATCTCAGCAGCCGATGCGGTGTCGCGATTGACCAGTACCACGATCGGGAAAGTCTTGCCGCCGTTGCCGTGCGTCGCGGTGTAGTTCACGTCGGAGTAGGCGCGGCCGCGCTGCGTGACGATGGTCTGGCCCTTGGCCAGCAGATGGTCGCAGACGTCGACAGCCTGGTTCAACAGGCCGCCGGGGTTCTCGCGCAAATCCAGCACCAGGCCCTTGAGATTGCTGAAGCCGTTGATGGCATCTTCCATCTCGTCGCCGGTGGTTTCCTGGAACTGCGTGAGATGGATGTAACCGATGCCGGGACGAATCTCAAACTTGAGATCGATGGAGGGATGCGGAATCTCGTCGCGAATAAGATCGAAGATCAGCGGCTTGGATTGGCCGTAGCGAAGCGTGGTGACTTCCACCTGCGTTCCCTTGGGGCCCTTGAGCGCCTTCGCCACCTGGTCCGAGGTCCAGCCATCGGTGGATTTGCCGTCGACCGCAACAATCTGGTCGCCGGGATGAATGCCGGCGCGGAAGGAGGGCGTGTCCTCATAGGGCGTGACCACGAAGACCTTGGTCTTGCCGTCATCGTTCTGTTGCTGGATGACCATACCGACGCCGTAGTAGTGGCCGCGCTGGTCTTCGCGGAGGCGGGCGTAGGACTTGGGATCGTAAAAGTGCGAGTGGGGATCGAGCACCTGCAACATGCCGGGAATGGCGCCGTCGTAGATGGCGTTATCGGCCTTGTCGCCGGTGATGGGCTCGGCGTAGTTCTGCTCTACCAGCGTATAGACGTCGGTAAAGGTCTTGAGGCTGTCACGGAGCTGGCTCTCGTCCTGCGAGGACTGCGCGCCCACACGGCGTTCCAGGATCGTGCCGGCAAAGGCACAGACGGTGAAGAACACGGCGAGAGCGAAGAGCGCACGGCGAGCGCGGGGGGTTATGGACAAACCGAACCTCCAGACGGCGGATGAGCCAGGCGCGCGAGGCGGAGATCGCATCAACTGGGAGCGAATCCTGCAAGTTACAGGATGGACGCTCGATAAAAATTGACCTTGCCCGGTACCGGCAAGGCCAGGGAGATGCAAAAACCGCTCGCGGAACGCCCGCAGAGCCGTCTTGGGCTAAAGTATAGCACCGCAGTGTTGGACGCGTACGGCGTGGGTCGGGTAGCGGCGGGATACGGGCCGACCAGTGACCGGCTGGCGGTTTTGCCT
>JBEKAS010000157.1:0-9764 GCA_050015795.1 Occallatibacter sp.
TCATTGGATGCAACAGCCCGGCCTCAGCGGTCATATTTGTGAAGGTGCCATCGCCATAGTTGCTGTAGAGGCGATTCTGTACATAGTAGGTGAGGAAAAGATACTCACACCCGTCGTATTTATACTCGCCCACGCAGACGCCCTGCGCCCAGCCCTGTTCGCCTTCTCGATCGGCCAGTCCGGATTTGCCCGTCACGTCGGTAAATGTGCCGTCGCGATTGTTGTGATAGAGTCGGTTGCCGGAGCCGGGAGGAGTTCCGGCGAGTGTGCGCCCGCCCAGGATGAAGATGTCCATCCAGCCGTCGTTGTCGTAATCGAAAAAGGCGCAGCCGGTGGCCATGGATTCGATAATGTACGTGAAGCTGTCGGGCTCGCCGTAGACGATGGTTTCGCGCAGCCCGGCAGGCTGAGCGACATCGACAAAACGGGAGAATGGCGCGGCCCCCTTGCGCCCCTCATCCGCCGCCAAGAGCGGGGACGAGATCAGCCGCGGAACCATGACCGCAGGAGCGGCGCCAAGCAACTGGCGACGCGTCCACGGGCCGGCTTTCTTGCAATGCGTCGTCAAAGCGAAAATCCTCCTCTACCAGATAGCCAGCCTCAGCGCCGGTCCTGCGCTTTCGCCAGATTCTTGCTCAAGGCCAGCGCCGCCGCATTGTCCGGCTGCAATTGCAAAGCCCGGGCCACCGCGGTTCGCGCCTCGTCCAAGCGCGCTTCGCGGACCAGCGTGGCGGCCAGTGAAGTCCAGGCCTGCGCATTGTCCGGCAGCACCTCGACGGTCGCGCGGAACTCCCGCTCCGCCGCAGCGTTGTCTCCGGCCTGGAAATCTATGTAGCCAAGCCGGTATTGCGCCGGAGCAAAATGCGGATCGGCTTTGACCGCCTGCTCGAGCGCCGTGCGTTCGCCATTCGCGTCGCCCATGCTGCCCAGGACCATAGCCAAACGGTAAGCCAGGCCGGCATTCCCGGGTAGCGCGGCGCAGGCCTCGCGATACAGATCGGCGGCCTTGGAGTTGTCTCCTGACTTGACCGCCTCTGCTGCTTCGGTTGCCTTGGAAACAGCGACGGCCAGGTCCGATTTCTCCTTCAGTTTTTGCTGGTAAAGCGCGAGTTGCAGCTGAGCTGCCTGCGTATCGCCCAGCGAGCGTAGAACCTTGGCTAGCTCAAAGTGGACCTGCGGCTCATCGGTGCCCAGCGCGAGCGCCTTTTCCAGCTGTATCTTTGCCCCGGCGGGATCATTTAGCGCCGCCAGAACGACGCCCAGGTTCACTCGGGGATTGTAGTCATTGGGACTCAACGCTACTGCTTCTTCCAAGTGTTTGCGCGCCGCCGCAAAGTCACCAGCCTTTTGCTCGAGCAGGCCGTTCAGATTGAGAAGGTTGGCGTCATGCGGGGCCAGAGCCAGGAGGCTGCGCGCCAACGGCGCCGCCACTTCGTTGTTGCCCGTGATGACTAGCGTGCGCAGATATATGCGCTGCGCTTCAAGGTCGTTGGGCTTCCTGCGGGCAATCTTTTCGGCCAGCAAGGTTGCAGCCTGAAAATGAGACTCGTCGACATTGAGAGCGACCAGGGCCGCGGTAAGGGCGTCAGAGTCCGGGAACGATTCCAGCCCCTGGTTCAGCGCCTGCGCGGCTTCATCGTACATGCCCGCCTGCTTGTAGGCGGTGGCTAAATCAAAGGTCAGTTTCTCATCGAGCGGGGCGGAGCGCAGGGCCTGAATTGCCGTGTCGTAATCCCCGGCGGCAATCAGGCTCCGTGCCAACCCGTCCAGCGCTTCCTTTGAGGAAGGATCGATTTTGAGCGCCGCCTGCCATTCTCCAAGAGCCTCGCGATTATTGCCCAGGCTGGCCAGCGCGGCACCGAGCAACAGATGCGGCTGCAACACGTCGGGATCAATGTGAACGGCTTGCCGGAGTGGCGCGATTGCCTCTTGTACGCGCCCTGACGAGTAGAGGCCGAACCCCAGGAGATAGTTGAGACGTGCGGAGTCCGGCGCAATCTTCAATCCGGCCCGGATTGTCCGATCGGCGCATTCCCACTGCTGATGTCGATCGAACCAGACGCCCAGTGCAACATAGGCGTCGGCGTCGGGATGTGCGCGCATTTGCGCCTCGAGCGATGGCGGGCCGGAGCACGCAGCCCACGCGCCGGGGCAGATGGTCAGGCTGCCCGCACCCAGGCAGGCAGTAACGATGAATCCGATTCTGGTGAGACCCCGATGCGTGGACACGCTTCCGGCCGTACTCCGCAAACCAGCATGATGCCCAGTTTGATGCATCGCCCGCCACCACCTTTTTCACTTCTGCGCGTTTCTCGAGACCGTGCGCTCCTGCGGCCTCGCCCTCAGCAAGAATGCCGCCACGCGCAGGCTTCATCCGCGGTACGGAACTGAAAAGCTAACGTCGAGATTAATTGAGCGGCTTTGCGGCTCGCAAGCATAGGAGAACCGTGTCCGTTGCCTGCGTAGAGACCGAGAAGGCTGATTTTCGCCGCGCCTGTTTGGAAAATGCTTTACGCCCATACTATGGAATTCAAAAATCATAGACCTGGAGCACGAGGAGTGAATCAGCAACAACAGGCGCTGCATTGCGAGACACCCCAAATGCCGAGCTGCAGTCCACTAACTGGGAGACCGAAAGTGATTATCAAATCGCGCCTGCATGGAGTGCCCGGCGAAATCTGTGCCAGTAGGAATGAGAGAAACTGGCGTGGTGAAGGGCCAGGAAAACCTGTACTCGGCAAAACCTTCAACAACTAC
Source organism: Occallatibacter sp. (assembly GCA_050015795.1). Classification (GTDB taxonomy): domain Bacteria; phylum Acidobacteriota; class Terriglobia; order Terriglobales; family Acidobacteriaceae; genus Telmatobacter. Next base: position 2,758 of record JBEKAS010000157.1, read on the forward strand.
AAGGTTCCACAGCTCAACGGGCATATTCTCATTTGACTGTAGACGATTTCGTAGCTGTCACTGTGTCCATATTCTCAACGAATACTCAATAAAGACGCGCCTTCTCGCAGCAGAGCCCCTGGGCCAATGCCAGGAGTCCATCACGCCAGTCTGTAAGCGATTGAAAAGAATGGTCGGGGAGAGAGGATTTGAACCTCCGACCCCCTGGTCCCGAACCAGGTGCTCTACCAGGCTGAGCCACTCCCCGACGCTCAATTTTCACCTGCAGCCTCGGGATATGAAACGCGCCGCAAGCCGGAGTGCAAGGCTGAAGAAGGTTTCAGGCCAGCCCGCCGCTCCTTGCGGTGCGGCGTCGAACGCAAGGCGGTCCACACGGCCCCTCCGCATTCGCAACTCCTCATTGATTCTATCGCAGTTGCGCATTTTTCGCTGGTCGCGCCGGCCGCGTCGGCGCCCCGTCCCTCGGGTCCCCCGCATCCCGGCTCCCATCCGCCCTGCGCCATCATGCGAAAATCAAAATGGTCCGCCGCGATTAGCATTTCCCGCTCCCACGCGCTGCGCCGCCCAAAAACTCGGAGGAACATCATGAGCGAACTCATTCTTGAGCCGCGCCGCACCGCGGTCGTCGTCGTCGATCTGCAAAAAGGTATTGTAGGATTCCCCGGGAATCCGCACTCCGCGTCCAGCGTCATCGCCAACAGTGTCGCGCTGCTCGACGCCGCGCGCAGCACGGGCGCACAGCCGATTCTGGTGCACGTCGGCCGCTCGCCCGACGGGGGCGATGGATTGCAAGTGGCTTGCGACGAATCCATGCGGATGTCCGGCGCGCTGCCGCCCGATTGGAGCGAACTCATTCCCGAGCTCAATCGCCAACCCAACGATCTTGTCATTCTCAAGCGTCAATGGGGCGCATTTTACGGCACCGATCTCGAACTTCAACTGCGCCGCCGCGGCCTCTCGACCATCATCCTTTGCGGCATTGCCACCGCGTTCGGCGTTGAAAGCACGGCCCGCGACGCCTACGAGCGCGGCTTCGAGCAGGTGTTCGCCGAAGACGCCATGACCTCCCGCACTGCCGAAAGCCACACCAACGCCATCTCCAACGTTTTTCCCCGCATGGGCCGTGTGCGCAACACAGCGGAGATCGTCGCCGCGCTGCATGCAGTCAAAGGCACCGCGTAATCTGTGCTGACCTTTTCCGCGAGATTTAGAGAATGTACCGCGACAGGTCCTGATCCTTCACGATCGAAGCCACCATCTGCTTCACATACGTGGCGTCGATCAGGAAAACCTTCTCCGGGCCGGACGTCGCCATGCGCTCTTCGTAGGGCAACGGCGTGCTGGCTTCTTCGCTGATGGCCCTTGCAATTGTCGCCGCGGCCTGTTCATTGCTGGTGCGGCGCGCCACATCGGGCGCCAGGAAGCTGATGTCCTCGAGCACGCGCTCCATAATCGTGTGCAGCCGGCGCGCGCCGATGTTTTCGGTCTGCTCGTTCACTTTGAAAGCGAACTCCGCCATCTCGCGCAGCGCATCCGGCGCGAACTCCAGCCGCACGCCCTCGGTCTCTAGCAGCGCCGCATACTGCTTGGTCAGCGAAGCCTTGGGCTCCGTCAAAATGCGCAGAAAATCCTCGACTGTCAGTGATTGCAGCTCCACGCGGATGGGAAAGCGCCCCTGCAACTCGGGAATCAGGTCGCTGGGTTTCGAGACATGAAACGCGCCCGCGGCAATGAAGAGAATGTGGTCGGTGCGCACCATGCCGTAGCGCGTATTCACCGTTGTGCCCTCGACAATCGGCAAAATGTCGCGCTGGACTCCTTCTCGAGAAACATCGGGCCCGTGCCCGCTCTCGCGTCCCGCAATTTTGTCAATCTCATCCAGGAAAATGATCCCGTTCGACTCCACGCGCTCGACAGCTGCGCGGTTCACCGAATCCATGTCGATGAGCCGCCCCTCCTCTTCCTGCACCAGGTAGTCGAAGGCGTCGGCCACCTTCATTTTTCTCTTCTTCGTGCCGCCTCCAAAAATGTTGGGCAGCATGTCTTTCAGGTTCATCTCCATGTCTTCAAGGCTCTGGTTGCTGATGATGCCGAACTGCGGCGTGGAGCGTTCGCGGGCGTCGATCTCCACGATGCGGTCGTCGAGCTTGCCCTCGCGAAATTGCTGGCGGAGTTTTTCGCGTGAGCGCTGGTGGCTTTCAGACTCGGGCAGCTTGAGTTGACCCTCTTGCCCGTGCGGCGCCGCGGGCGGCGGAGGCAGCAGCACGTCGAGCAACCGTTCCTCGGCGTTCATCTCCGCGCGGTCTTCCACCTCTTCCAGGCGCTCTTCGCGCACCATGTCGATCCCGATCTCCACCAGGTCGCGGATCATCGACTCCACGTCGCGGCCCACGTAGCCCACTTCGGTAAACTTCGACGCCTCCACCTTCAGGAACGGCGAATTCGTCAGCTTGGCCAGCCTTCGCGCAATCTCGGTTTTGCCCACGCCCGTTGGCCCAATCATGATGATGTTCTTCGGCATGATGTCGTCGGCCATGTCGGGCGGCAGCTTTTGCCGGCGCTGCCGGTTGCGCAGTGCAATCGCCACCGCGCGTTTCGCGGCCCGCTGGCCCACCACATGCTTGTCGAGTTCGCCCACAATCTCGCGCGGCGTCAGCTCGTCCAGCGAGATGTCCTGTTCTTCAGCGGATGCGGGAAGATAAATCGCCATTCTTTGTTTAACTACTCCAGATTTCGTGAAAGGGCACGACTTCAGTCGTGCCGAAAAGAGCCCAAAACAAGCGCGGGCTTTAGCTCCTGCCGGGATTTCGAAAACCCCGCAGCCCTGAAACTACCCCTGCAGCTCCTCCACCGTAATGCGGTCGTTGGTGTAAATGCAGATCTCGCCGGCGATTCTCATCGCCTTCTCGGCAATCTCGCGGGCGCTCAAGTCGGTGTTCTCCATCAACGCGCGTGCCGCTGCCGTAGCGTAGCTTCCGCCGCTGCCGATCGCCGCCAGTTGCTCGTCGGGATCGATCACATCGCCTGACCCGGAGATCAAAAACGTCTGTGCCTTGTCGGCCACCAGCAGCAATGCCTCCAGGTTGCGCAGCATCTTGTCGGTGCGCCAGTCCTTGGCCAGTTCCACGGCGGCGCGGTTCAGGTTCCCCGCGTGCTGCTCCAGCTTGGTCTCAAACCGCGCAAACAAGTTGAACGCGTCGGCCGTCGATCCCGCGAATCCAGCCAGGATCTTGTCCTGGAACAGGCGCCGTATCTTCTTGGCCGAGTGCTTCAGCACGTGGTCACCGAAGGTCACCTGGCCGTCGGCGGCCATCACCACATCGCCGTTACGCCGCACGCAAATCACGGTCGTGGAATGAAATGTCAGGTTCTTGCTCATTGCGATACACTCGTCCAAAACCAAGAAAAAACGCCCGATGCAACCTAGAGTATAGGGCATTTGCGCGGCGTTGGAGTTCTTCCGGCCTGCTGCAATCGCCCCGGCCGTCAAGACAAGCCACCGCCCCGGCCCAACCCGCTTTTCGCGTGCGGTATCCTCAATCTGGAGCTGTTGGGGGCAATGTCCCACCCGTAAATGACCTTTCCGAACAACAACGACTGGCAGATCGTCACCGGCGTAACCACAGTTGCCGCGGTCGCGGCCCTGGCTCTTTGGCTGGTGTTGCGCCGCCGCCCCAGCGCAGAGGAGATCGAGCGCGCGCGCCGTCAGTTTCTGGTCCAGTCGGGGCGTCTCGTCGATGGCATGCTGCTCGACGTCTACGAAGTGAACGGCGCTGACGGCCGCACGCTGACCTTCCTCCTGTTCAACTACCGCATCGCCGGCGTGGACTACGAGTGCTCGCAGGAAATTACCGCCATGCGCGGCGTGGTCGACGCCGCCGAGGTGCGTGCCGGATTCCCCTGCACCGTGCGCTACCAGCCCGGCAACCCGAACAACAGCATCGTGATCGCCGAGGGCTGGACCGGTCTGCGCGCAGGCCTTCCGCAATTCCCCTCCATCGACGACCCCAATCCCCTCGACCGCAGCCACCTCGAACCCGACGCCCATTAGCTTGCGGATCCGCAAACCCTCCTAATTCACTTCTTTCACTTCTTTCACTTCTTTCGCTTTTTTCACTTTTCAACTCCCTCGCGCTCTACGTCCCTAGTCCTCAATCCCTCAGTCCCTTAGTCCCTTAGTCCCTACGTCCCCGGTTCCTGCTTTCCCCCCATACCCAACCCCGGTTACACTATCTGTATGCACTGGCAGTCCGCGCCCGCTCACAAAGGTGCAAACCGCACAACCCTGGTCCTGCGCATCTCCCTGGCCGCCACCCTGGCCTACGTCGTCGTCACCTTCGTCGCCGGTTTGCGCGCTCACTCGCTGGCGCTGCTCTCGGAATCCGGCCACAACGTCTCCGATTTCCTGGCCCTCCTGCTCAGTTTTGCCGCTGTCCACTTTCAGTCGCGTCCTGCCGACCACGCTCGCACCTTCGGCTACCAGCGCGCCGGCGTCCTCGCCGCCTTCATCAATGCCGCCACCCTCATCGCCATCTCGCTTTGGATCGCCGTCGAAGCCGTGCACCGCCTCAGCGCGCCCGTCGCCGTCGAGCCGCGCATCATGATGATCGTGGCCGCCGCAGGTGTCGTCATGAACGGCATTATCGCCGCGCTTTTGTGGGGCGTGGCCCGCGACGTCAACCTCCGCAGCGCCTTCCTGCACATGGCCGGCGACACGCTTTCCACGGCTGCCGTCATCGCAGGCGGTTTCGGCATTCTCCTCACCGGTCAAAGCTGGATCGATCCCGTCCTCTCGCTGCTTATCGCCGCGCTCATCTTCTGGTCCAGTATCGGCATCGTCCGCGAAACCCTGAACATTCTCCTTGAAGGCGCGCCGCGCGGCTGTTCGCTGCCCCAGATCCGCTCCGGCATGGAAGCCGTCGAGGGCGTCGTCAACGTCCACGACCTGCATGTCTGGAGCCTCGGTTCGCATTCGCGCGCCCTGGCGTGCCACGTGACCATCGCCGACATTCCGCCCTCTGAAAGCGCATGCATCCTCGTCAAGCTCAACGGCCTGCTCCGCGAACAGTATCAGATCAGCCACACCACCATTCAATTCGAGCATATTGGTTGCGAGTTCCTCGAGGGCTGCGTTGCGCCTCCCGAAGCCATCTCCAGCCGCCAAGCGCATCCGCACAGCCACGCACATTAATACCGGGACTACATGACTTCGTAATCACAAGATGTAGCGCCGGTCTCCGGACCGGGGTCCCCAAGAAACGGTCTTGGTTTCTTGGGGTGGGAGACCGGCTGTCGTGCGGGCGTACACGCCCGCACATGCCCGCGAACGATCACTTCATCACTTGATCGACGCATCAAACGATGCCCCACTCATTGCCCCCTTGCCAAAAATCACTGATACCCTGATTCGTTAGAACAAAACCCGGAGAGACCGTTTTGATTTCCCGCCGCGCTTTGCATTCCGCTCTTTTCTTTGCCTTACTTGTGTGGCCTTCTGTTCCCGCGTTGCCGGCCGCGCAAACCCCTGGTTCCGCGCCTCTCAGTGCCTTCGCTGGCGAATACACCATCCCCGGCCAACCCGGCAATGCCTTCACTTTCTACGTGCAGGGCGACAAGCTCACCCTCGAATCCGAACGCTCGGTGCCCGAGCAACTCAAGCCGATCTCGGCAACGGTTTTCGGCTTCACACATGGCGATGACAAGGTCGTCTTTTCCCTCGACACATCCGGCCGCGCAGTCTCCGTCTCGATCTCCCTCTTCCCGGGCATCGTCTTCGTGCGCGGCGGCCCGCCGGCCCACCACGTCTTCCACGATTACGTGCGCACTGAAGCCATGATTCCCATGCGCGACGGCGTCAAGCTTCACGTCGTGATCCTCAAACCCTCCGACATCGCCACGCCGCTGCCCATCCTCCTCGAACGCACGCCCTACGGCGTCGAGGAAACAAGCCGTGCGTCCTTCTTCCAATCGCGTCCGGAGTTGGCGCGCGACGGCTACATCTACGTGGCCGAAGACATTCGCGGGCGTTCGAAGAGCCAGGGTAAATTCATCATGATGCGCCCGCTCGCCGATCACAGCCCGGGGTCCCCACGGACAGGTCCAGGTCCGTGGGGTGGTCACAGCCCGGGGTCCCCACGGACAGGTCCAAGTCCGTGGGGTGGTCACAGCAATCCCTCGGCCATCGACGAAAGCACCGACACCTGGGACACCGTCGCCTGGCTCCTCCAGAACGTGCCCGGCAACAATGGCCGCGTCGGAGTTGTCGGCACCAGTTACGACGGCTTCCTCGCAATGATGGCGGGCATCGATCCTCACCCTGCTGTCAAAGCCATCTCGCCCCAGGCGCCCATGATCGACGTCTGGGTCGGCGACGATTTTTTCCATAACGGCGCATTCCGCCAGAGCTACGGCTACGATTACGTGCTCGGGCTCGAACCCACCAAAGATATGACTGTGGTCAGTTACGGCAGAGGCAACGACGGCCTGCCCGTCGACGGCTTCGACTATTTTCTCGAGCGCGGCAATTTCGACCGCGACATCAAAGACTCCGGCGCCGATCTGCTGCCCACGTGGAAGCTCTTCCTCAATCATCCCGCGTACGATTCCGTCTGGTCCTCGCGCGCCATTGAGAATGCTCTCAACTCCGTCACCGTGCCCACGCTCACCGTCGGGGGCTACTACGACCAGGAAGATATGTACGGTCCGCAGGAAGAATACGCAAAGCTCGAGCCGCACGACACCAAACACGAGAACTTTCTCGTGCTCGGCCCCTGGCGTCACGGCTACTGGTCATCGCCCAACTGGAGCCTGGGCAATCTCGATTACGGCGAGCCCATCGGCACCGAGTTCCGTTCGCGCATCGAAGCAAAATTTTTCGCGCACTATCTCAAGGATGAGCCCGGGTTCACTCTTGAAGACACCGCCAGCTTCCAGACCGGATCGAACACCTGGCAGTATTACTCGCACTTCCCGCCCAGAGAATCGCGCCCCGCTAGCCTCTATCTCGC
>JBEKAS010000158.1:0-9748 GCA_050015795.1 Occallatibacter sp.
CAGTTCCGGCTGGTGCGACGCGCGCTGATTCTTTCGCTCTATTCGGGCTACGTCTGCTACCTGTTGATTCCCGTCTCCGGTCCTTTGTCGCTGGCGGGCACGACAGCCTCCACTTTTCTTGAGTCGACGCGCGTCTACTCGTTCCTGGAGTCGAACTTCCGCTACCTTTACGACTGTTTTCCCAGCCTGCACACAGCCAATCCGTGGCTGATTGTGTGGCTGAGCCGGGGCAAGGTGCCGGGGTGGCTAATGGCGTCGGCGGTGAGCGCGGGATGCGGCATTACGCTTTCCACCATTACGCTCGAGGTGCACTACGGAATCGACGTTCTCGCAGGGCTGGCGTGGGTCTTCCTGATAGCGGCGGCGGCCAAGGCCACGCTGCCCGGCGAGCGGCTGGCGTAGCGGCAGCTGCTCAAACTGATTGCATCAATCGACATCGAGCAGGCGTGGGATCGAGCAGGCGCGGGCCTGGAGGCCCGCGCTACAGCCGGTCAGGAGACCGGCGGTACAGCATGGTCAGTCTGCGGGCGTGCGCTGCCAGACGGCGGCATCGAAGCTGTGGGCAATCTGGTAGTCTTCGTCTTTGTAGAGTTGAATGGCCTCGGTGTTGGCTTCAGTGACGGTGAGCGAGATTTCGGAGACGCCCAGGCGCATAAAGCTGAAGGCCGCCTGCGCGAGCATCAAACGGGCCAATCCGCGGCGGCGAAACGCAGGATGAACGCAGACCTGCGTCAGGTGCCCGCTCTGCTCGCTGACGCGCGAGCCCAGCACCAGCGCAGCCAACTCGCGGGTGGCGCGTTCCACGACAACATACGATGCCTGCGTGGCAAAGGTGCCGCAACCTGCGTAACGCACGATGTTGTTCAGGAAACGCATGGAACCGTGCACGGAACGGTACTGGTCGTTGATGAGGCTGTCGGGATGGTCGCGATACGCCTCGCATATGAGCCGCGCGGCCGGCGCCAGATCGGCTTCGCGCCAGGAACGGAATTCCAGGTTGCCGGGCAGATCGGCATGCGGCTGGCTCCAATGCCCTGCCAGGGACTGCACCAGAAAGAGGCGGCGGAAGACTTCAAATCCAGCCGCGCGAAAGGCCGGAGCAAACTGGCCGGAGGGATGGAGAAGCAACTGCGACTCGATGCGGTCAACGTGCGGCGAGTTGAGAAGCAACTCGAAAAGGTGCCGCAACAGCGTCTCTTCCCGGGCGCGGGCCGGGCTGGACACTCCGCTTGCAGGTTCAGCGGCGCCTGGCAGGGCGAATACGTCGCCGATCACCGCCTTGGTTTCTTCGTAGACGCAAAACACGTAGGCAGTGACCTTGCCAGCCTCAAGGGCGGCATAGCCGGGCAGCATGCGGTTGTCCAGGTATTGCATCAGCAGCCGGGATGAGGCGCGATAGTCCCAATGCAGGCGCTGGGCCCAGATCTCGCTCTCGGCATCGAGCAGGGGACGCAGCACGGGCGCCGCGAAGTGCCGCAGGTCGAGAATCTCGAGGGTTGCGTCCAATGCCTGCATTTTTCTCCGATCCGGTTCACGTCCAGATGCGCGAATGGCCATTGCTGCGAGATGCTGCCGGCATGATGCGGCGCCCGATGTGCTTGCCGCCCGCTCAAATGAGTTTTCAGCCGGCGTCGACGATTCAGCTCAATTCAAGAAAGACGTGGTGTGGAAGGGCGAGCGCTCGGACTCCTACCGCGAAACACCCTTCCGGTCACTTTGCCACGAGTTCGCGTGGCGCTGCAAGTGAAGACGCCTTTCAGCGAGCTCCCACGAGATAAATCTCCAGCCCCTGTTCCGGCCAACTGAAGAGTTGCTGATACTGACGGCCCTCCAGAAGTTCCTCCAGGGCCATCTGGGTATCAAGGTCGACGCCGTGACGGCCCTGAACGCGGGCCACCAGCAAATGCTGCTCGTCAGGGACGCCGTCTTCGTCGTAGTTCACCATTTCGTCATTTCGGTAAAAGCCGAGGCCGAATTCCACATCGCGGCGCACGTGAAACACGGCCACGGTTTCGCTGGCGGGCGCCGCCTCAGCCAGGTGTTCGGCGAGCGGCCGCGCGGAGTAGGTGCGGCCGAGGAGATGAATGACGCGCTTGGTGGCGGAAATTTCCGGAATCCCGAAGAAGGGTCCCACGCCGTAGATGAACAGCACCAGGACCACCAGGATCCAGCAGGTGGCAGGCCGCAGCCAGGCCACGCCAAAGCCTTTGGTCACGACCAGAATGAGCAGCGCCGCCCCAATTGCCGCCAGCGCAGCAGCAACCAACGCGTGCAGGGGAGGCATGGCCAGGCTGTGCGCCACGAACCAAGGCATGAGCAGCACCGACATGGTGGTGGTGCCGCAGACCGCTGCATGGCCGAGAAGGAGCCAACGGTTCAGCCCTGGTTGGCGGCGGCGGAACAGGTAGTCGCCGGTGAGGATGGTGATGGGAGGAATGGATGGAAGGATGTAGCCGGGCAGCTTGGATTGCGAGAAGGAGAAGAAAATGACGGGGATAAACGCCCACAGCACCAGAAATTCAGGGAATGCGTCGCCGGGCCGCGTGGGCAGACATTTGCCGGCGCGGGAGTAGCGCAACTTCCACTCCGCCACCGAGGTGAGGATGCCATCGATGAGCGCGCGTACCGCGAGCACGGTCCAGGGCATAAGCGCGAGCAGCATCACCACCAGGTAGTACCAGAACGGCTGGCTGTGCTGATAACGGTCGGTGGCGAAGCGCTCCAGATTGTGCTCGAGGAAGAACTCGCGGAAGAAGGTCGGATTCTGATGCTGCACGGCAATGAACCAGGGCAGCACCATGGCGAAATAGAGAACGATACCCGGCCACCACAGCGAGCGGAGGATGATGCTCCACTCCTTGCGCAGAAAGGCAAACGCGATAATGATGAGCGCCGCCAGAAGCGGCGCGACGGGGCCCTTGGCCAGCGTGGCAAGACCGGTGAAAAAGTAAATGTCGTAGAGCCAGAACTTGGAGCCGGTTTCGTACCAGGCATACCAACCCAACAGACCGATGGCCAGCGGGGCGGCCATCTGCATATCGGTGGAAGCGCCGCGCGCGAAGCCCATGATGCCGGCGCATGCCACTGTTATCAGCGCCGCATCCAGATGCCCGCCAGGCCGGAATCGCCGCATATGCAGGTAAATGAGCGCCGCCATAATGAAGGCAATGGTGGTGGAGGGAAGGCGGGCGCTCCAGTCGTGCACACCGAAGTCCTGAAAGAGAAACATGGCGCGCCAATAATAGAGTGCCGGCTTCTCCAGCCAGGGACGGCCGTAGAGATAAGGCGTGACGCAGGCATCCAGGCGGCCCTTGAGGGTATGCGCCGAATCGAAGCGCACCAGCATTTCGTGCGCGATCTGGGCATAGCGCGGCTCGTCGGCTCCTACCAGACCCAATCCGTCGCCGCCCAGCGCCGGGGTAAGTCCGTAAACCAGGAAGAAGATGGTGAAGGCAAGAAAGATCGCCGCTTCGAAGAGGGTGGACCCGCGCGGCATGCGCCAGCGCCGGCCCGCGGATCGATCAGGAGCCGACGATTCCACGGGATTTCCCATCTCTGCCATTTCCCCACAACCATTTCTTCGGGAGCGCGCAACGGCACGCTTCTTTCAGACGTGGTTTCCGTATTGACGCAGGACGGATGGGGGATAAGCCCGGACCCGCATACCACCCGCGCCGCATAGCGGTTCTCCAGTTGCCGTAAGACAAAGCCGCGGCCGCTAAGTGGCTTTTTCCTCAAGAAAAAGCCACCTTGCACAGCCTTGGAAATGCCGCCCATGAACTGGAGAACCGCTCTAGCAGGCGCGGACACGTTGCAGTATTTCGACAGGGACAAGGCTAACAGATTTCCCCGGGTTCTCAAGTTCGCCGTCAAGTCACTCTCGAAATTCACTCTCGACGGGAGCGATTTCCTTTCCGATTTGCCATGGCGCCACGCAGCTCAGCCAGAATCTCCTTGAGCGCGCGCGGCAGCGGTCCCTCGAGCGTGCAACCGGCGGCGTTTTGGTGGCCACCACCACCCAACCGAGCGGCAATTGCGGCAACATTCAATCTGCCCTTGCTGCGCAGGCTCAGGCGGATGCCTCCTTCGGGCAATTCGCGCAGGAAGACCACGGTGTCGACGCCTGCCATGCCCAAAGCAACATTGACGATGCCTTCGCAATCCTCCTCAGCGGCACAGGTGCGTTGCGTGTCCTGGTGCGTCACCCAAAGCCAGGCCAGGCGGCCTTCGCGTTCGAGCCTGCGAAGCGCCGCGCCCAGCAGCAGCAGCTTGGAGGCGGGCGCAGAGTAATAGACCTCCTGGGCGATGGCGATGGGGTCGGCGCCGGCCTGCACCAGCTCGCGCGCCAGAGCGAAGGTGGACTCACGCACGTTGCCGTAACAGAATCCTCCCGTGTCGGTGAGCACGGTGGTGTAAAGGCATTGCGCCATCTGGGGCGTGATGGTGACGTCTGCAGCCCGCGCCAACCGATACACCATCTCGCCCACACTCGCCGCACTACGATCGATCCAGTTGAGATGCGCGTACTCGAGGCCGGTGATGTGGTGGTCGATATTGACCAGGAAGAGTTCTTCGAGCCCGCGGAGCCGCGTACGTTCCAGGCTGCCACACTCCAGCAAAATCGCCGCATCGTAGGAGCCGCGGATGCGATGCATGGTGTGGATGCCATTGACGCCCGGCAATTGCCGGTACTGGAGGGGAACCCGATCCGCCGTGACCAGGTCGGCGGCTTTGCCCATCTGCTCGATCACCATGCCCAGCGCCAGCATGGAGCCCACGGCATCGCCATCGGAACGCTCATGCGAACAGACCAGAAATCGCTCGCCTCGATGCAGTACATCGAGGATCGCGGCGAGGGGATGGGCGGTGGGAATGCCGGGAGCCGGCGCAGAGCCCGTCTGAGGCGCAACGATCGGCGCATGGATTCCGGGTTTTTGCCCAAGAACACTCATGCAGCTAATTCAGCGATGCTTTCTGTTCCGGCGACGATTTCCCGTCCAAGGGGCCCGGCCGCGAATCGCCTGCAGTAGGTGCGGCTGCGGCGCCCTCGCGAGCAGCCGCGGCGGTCTTGCGCGACCGCGACCGGCTCACAAGCTCGTCAATGCGCGCTTGAAAGCGGCCCGAGCGGTCGGCATGAAAGCTCAGGTCGGGCACATGGCGTTTGCCCATGCGCTCCTTCAGTTCATGGCGAATGTAACCTTTGGCGGCTTCGAGTCCCGCGATGGTGTTCACCTCGGCCTTGGCGACATCCTTCACCGCACTGTCGATGGCCACATACACGCGCGCCGACTTTCCACCGGGATTGAGCGCAACTTCACTGACGTAGCAGAAATCGATGCGCGGATCGGAGAGCTCGCCCTCGATTAGGACGCCGATCTCCTCGCGCAGGGTTTCTGCCACACGGTCCTGATGGTGCTTGCGCGCTCTATGCTCCGGCATGGCTTCCTCCACCCTGTCCAGAAAGGCCCGCCCTATGCGGCACGGTTCCTGCACAGGTAAACCATTAAGAATAGCAGAGGGGAAACTTGCGCGGGAATGGGCCGGCTGGAAGTTACCGGCTGATCGAGATTGCACATTGCTTGCGAACTCCGTAGGATGCATTTGTGGCGCGGGCATGCAGAGCCAAACGCTGATCCGCGATTGACAAACATGGAGCGAAAGCGAAGTCAAAATCCAATTCCCCGAAAGGAAAATCCAGGCGATGAAACTGAATACCTATCTGAACTTTCCCGGCACGTGCGCTGAGGCTCTCGATTTCTACGCCAAGCACCTCGGCGCAAAGATTCTGGTGAAAGGGACCTTTGGCGCGATGGCCGGCCAGGGCGGCCCGCAAAATCTGCCTCCCGGACTGAAAGCCGAGAGCATCCTCCACGCCCGCTTCCAGATCGGCGACACGCTCGTGATGGCCAGCGATGGCCCTCCGGAGCGCGTACAGCCCATGCGCAGCGCGTATCTTGCGCTTGCCGTGGACAGCAATGAAGAAGCGGAGCGCACCTACGCGGCTCTCACCGAGGGCGGCGAGGTCATTATGAAGATGGAAGAGACCTTCTTCGCGCACCGCTTCGCCATGTTCCGCGACAAGTTTGGTGTGAACTGGATGGTGATTCACGAGAAGCCCATGCCGCCACGCAGCTGAGACGATTCACAGTTGTGCCCGTTCCATCTCACGATGTATGCTATACATCATGAGACGTACCCAGCTCTATCTCGAAGAAGACTTGTGGAAGGCGCTGCACGCACGCGCCCGCCGTGAGCGAACTTCTGTCTCAGAACTGGTCCGGCAGGCAACGCGCGACAGGTACCTGCGGCATAGTGAGGATCGCCAGTCTGCTTTGATGGGCATTGTCGGGCTATGGAAAGACCGCACTGACTTGCCCGACTCCGAAACCTATGTGCGAAATCTCCGCAAAGGAACGCGGCTCAAGCGGTTGGGCATCCTGTGAACGTCCTCCTCGACACCGATATCGCGATCGAGATTCTCCGTGCGAAAGATATGGGTATCGTTTCCCGGTGGGCAGGCCTCGCCGGCTCCGGCGCGGACATCTATAGTTCACCGATTGTCGCAGCGGAGATATGGGCAGGGGCGCGCCCGCAAGAGCATGCAACGATCGTCAGGTTCTTCGATGCGCTCGATTGCCTGCCGGCCGATTATGAAACGGGCCGATTGGCCGGGGAACTGTTGTCGAAATACGCCCGGAGCCATAGTCTTGAAGTTCCCGACGCACTGATTGCCGCGGCGGCCATCCAGCACCATGCCGCTCTTTGGACCCGCAACCGAAAGCACTATCCGATGCCACAACTCACGTTTTACTGACGGCCCGGCTGCCGGCCAACTGGACCGCGCCTGGTTTTGATCCGCCTTCGCGTTTTGTGGATTCCGCCTCTCTTGTTGATTCCGTTTCTTGACTATCGTTGCGATTCGCCATAAGGTTATTCCGCCATGGCCTTCAAATTTCAGGGTTTCGATTTTCTCCATCTCGACGCGAGCCTGACGGAAGAGGAGTTGCTCGTCCGCCGCACGGCGCGCGAATTTGTCGACGCAAACGTGCTGCCCATCATCGAAGAGTGCTTTCGCGAGGGACGTTTTCCGCGCGAACTCGTCGCGCCGATGGGCGAGTTGGGCTTTTACGGCGCCAGCCTGGAGGGCTACGGCTGCGCCGGCATGTCGAATGTGGAGTACGGCCTGGTAATGCAGGAGCTGGAGCGGGGCGACTCTGGCCTGCGCAGCTTTGTGAGCGTGCAATCGGCGCTGGTGATGTATCCGATCTTCACGTTTGGTTCCGAGGAGCAGAAGAATACCTGGCTGCCGGCACTGGCCAGCGGCGAAAAGCTGGGCTGTTTTGGGCTGACCGAGCCGGGCTTCGGATCGAATCCCGCGGGCATGACGACGCTCGCTCGGCAAAAGGGCGATGGGTACATTCTGAACGGCGAAAAGATGTGGATCACGTCGGGTTCCATCGCCGATGTGGCCGTGATCTGGGCCAGGCTCGAGGACGAGGGCGGTGCAGAGGGCGACGACGCGGAGAAGATTCGCGGCTTTTTGGTAGAGACTGACCGGCCAGGTTTTTCGGCCGTCGACATTCATGGAAAATGGTCGTTGCGCGCCTCAGTGACCAGTGGACTCACGCTTGAAGACGTGCATGTGCCCGCGGCCAACCTCCTGCCCGGCGCAACCAGCCTGAAAAGCGCGCTCATGTGCTTGAACCAGGCGCGCTACGGCATCAGTTGGGGCGCGATCGGCGCGGCCATGGATTGTTATTCGACGGCGCTGAACTACGCCAAGACCAGAAAACAATTCCACAACCAGCCGATTGCCAGCCATCAGTTGGTGCAGGAAAAGCTGGTGTGGATGGCGAGCGAAATCGCCAAGGCGCAATTGCTTTCGCTGCAGGTCGGCCGTCTGAAAGATGCCGGCAAGGCGGGCCACCAGCACATTTCCATGGCCAAGCGGAACAACGTGTGGATGGCTCTGGAATGTGCGCGCCTCGCGCGCGACATTCTGGGCGCAAACGGCGTGACGGAAGACTTCCCCGTGATGCGCCACAGCATGAACCTCGAATCCGTAAAGACCTACGAGGGTACGCACGATATTCATACGCTGATCCTGGGACAGAACCTCACGGGGATCGGGGCGTACTGACGCAGCGGGGACTGACAAAAATTGCATCGACAAGCTTGCGCCGATGCCGCATAGTTTTAGTCATGCTGAACCCGCAGGAATCTCTCCGTTCTCGTCGCAATTGGTTGTGGTTAAGTTGTGCGTGCGCGTGGCTTGCCACTGGTTTTGTGGTTTCTGCCGCCGCGCAACAGCCAGCCACCGCGCCCATCGTGCTGCACGCGGCGCGGTTGCTTCAGGTCGATACCGGCAACGTGCTCCAGCCCGGCGAGATTCTGGTTGAGGGCGAGCGCATCAAGGCCGTGGGAACGGCGGTGGAGCATCCGCAGGGCGCAACGGTGATCGATCTTGGCGATACCACCCTGCTGCCCGGCCTGATCGACGCGCACGTGCACCTGTTTCTGCATCCCGGCGCGGAGGATTTGCAGACGGTCGTGGAGTCCGTGCCGTGGCGCACGATTCTGGCCGAGCAGGCGGCAAAGGCCGATTTGATGGCCGGATTTACCGCCGAGCGCGACATGGGAACCGAAGGCGCGGGCTCGGCTGACACGGCAATTCGCAACGCCATCAACGAGGGACTGATTCCGGGCCCAAGGCTGCGCATCAGCGGCAACGCCATCGACATTCTAGGCGGCCACGAGGATGCCAATCACTTCAATCCCGCGCAGCACGTGCTTTCGAACGCCGACTACGCGAATACGGCCGATGAGATCGTGGCCGTGATGCGCGAGCAGCACAAGGAAGGCTCGGACTTCGCAAAGATTTACGAGACCGGGCCGGACAAAATGATCAAAGGTGTGCTGCGCACGCCGTATCAGTACACCGAGGCGCAACTGGCCGCGGCGGTGGAGGAAGCGAATCGGCTGGGCACGTTTGTGGGCGTGCATGCCATGGGCGAACCGGGCACGCTCTATGCCGCACAGGCCGGCGTGGCATCGATCGACCACGCGACGCAACTGAGCGATGAGACCATGCGACTGATGAAGGAAAAGGGCATCTTCGCAGTTCCGACCTTCACTATCTTCGAGTTTTTTGCGACGCACCGTGAGTCACAAGATCAGGCGGCAACTGAGTCGGCGATGCTGGATTACAAGATTGCGGAGTTCAAGAAGCAGATCGCGGCGGGCGTACCGTTTGCGGTGGGCTCCGACGTGGGCCCGTTCCCGCACGGCACACAGGCACGCGAACTCACTCTCATGGTCCGCTACGGGATGAAGCCGCTCGCGGTGCTGCAGGCCGACATGATCAACGGTGCTAAACTGCTGCGCTGGGACGGGCAGATTGGCGAGCTCAAGGCTGGATACTACGCCGACATCGTCGCCGTACCCGGCAACCCACTCGACGACGTCTCGGTGGTGGAGCACGTACGTTTCGTCATGAAGAATGGCGTGGTGGTGCGACAGTAATTCGGGCGGCCGCGTGTACACTCATCTCAATCCGGCCAGATAGAATCGGAAAACTCGAGATTTCGATCAACCCCTCGTCCTTGAAAAAACCGATCTCCCAAGGAGTTCATCGTATGCGCTTCTCTGCTCTGCTTGTTGCCGCCTCGCTTTTAACCGCATTTGCCGCGCCCGCTGCCGCAGCAGCGCCGGGTGCGCGCACCGATACTCGCCTTGACGGCGCCTACAA
>JBEKAS010000159.1:0-11855 GCA_050015795.1 Occallatibacter sp.
CTTCCGGTTCTACCCTGGCCAGCCTGTCGACTCCGAATGGTGGCGCCAGATGCAGAACCTGACGCACGGCGGCGAACTGGTTGTGCCCCAGGACAAGTACTTCGTCCTCGGCGACAATCGCAATCACAGTCTGGACTCGCGCTACTGGGGATTTGTGCCGCGCGATGCCGTCGTCGGACGCCCGCTGGTCATCTATTTCTCGCTCGACCGCCCCTCGCCGACCGATGTCGAGCGACTTCCGCAGGAGACAGCGCAGCCCGCCGCAGATGATAAACTCGGACACGAACGGGAACTTGCCGCAAGGCTCACAGGATTTGCGCGCTGGCGGCGCATCTTCCACGTAGTGCATTAGAAAGACAATGGTCAGTGATCAGTGATCAGTTCCCGCCGCTGGGTACCGGGAACGGACCGGCCACTGACCACTGATCACTGATACTGAGAAGAGCGACAGAATGACGAAGAAAAAGACGCCAGCAGTGAAAGAAGCTTCCGGCCAGCGCTCGGAAGCCGCTCCCGTTCCCGTGAAACCCGATGAAACCCCGTTCGAGGCAGTGGCCAGCATCTGTTCGGTGCTGGTGGTGGGCCTCTACATTCTTACTTTTCTCGCGCAAAACTTCGTCATTCCCTCGGGATCGATGGAAAAGACGCTGCTGGTGGGCGATCATCTGGTCGTGGATCGCATCTCGCTGGCCCCGCCCGCGAAAACGATGCCTCTGGTGCACTATCGCGAGCCGCGGCACGGCGACATCGTGGTCTTTATCAAGCCCGTTCCCGAGCCCGAGCCAGACGCCGATGGCAAGCCGCAGTACCTCATCCTGGTCAAGCGCCTCATCGGCGTGCCCGGCGACCACATCCACCTGCACGAGGGCGCCGTCTACCTGAACGGCGTGGCGCAGCCAGCGCCGAAGGATGGTTCCAACGACGCCGGAGGGGGCGACCCGGCCTTTCTCGACGAATTTCCGAGGGGAGGGCCGCCCGCGCCCAGTCCCCAGGTTCCCGACACGTGGATCGTGGATTTTCCCAGCCACATCGTCGATGGCGATCTTGTGGTGCCTCCGGGCATGTACTTCATGATGGGCGATAACCGCCATAACAGCCTCGACTCGCGCTACTGGGGCTTTGTGCCGCGGCAAAACATCGTGGGACGGCCGCTCTTCAACTACTGGTCGTTCAAATCCACGGAAGAGGACTATACCCAAACCGAGGTGAGCGAGAACATCGCCTGGATGGTCCACGTGGTGACGCATTTCTTCTCGGACACGCGCTGGAGCCGCACGTTCCACCTGACGCGATGAAAAAACAGCTGTCAGCTATCAGCTTTTCGCTCTTAGCTCGGTCGTGGAAGAACGACCTTCCGTCTGAAGGGGTCGATCAATTTCAGCTGGGAGTCAATCTTTGAATGAATCGAGTCACTGACAAAGCATGCATGTAGCCTGGGAAGGCGCCGCGCAGATGCCAGGGCAGAAAACAGTTGACGAGAATTTCAATCTTCGATAAGGTGAGGAAACCAGGTTGAGTCCGAGATGCAAACCATCTTTGTCAAAATCGCGTGTTGTTGTCGCCGCTAGCGCCCGCTGGCTCGTTCGCGATTTGCCCTTCCCGACCGAAGCACACTATTGATTTTGCGAGTACAGGATGCCCGTTTCTAAACCCTTCTCCGCACGCTTTATTGATGACTCTGCCCGCTCAATGAGCAGGCCGGGAACGGCGCTGTGCTCATGTTGTTGTTGTCTTCCCACATGTCGATAAAGGTCTGTCGCCCCATGCGGGCCAGGGCCTAAGATCTTAACCAATCCACAGTTTTCGCAGATTCCAAGGAGAGTCCAAATTGCCAAAAGCTCTTTATGCTGTCCTGTCTGCTTCTCTGCGCCGGTGGCCGCAATCGATCGCTGTCTTGCTCTTTTTGTTAGCTATGGCGGCGGGCCTGCCCCTGGCCGCGCAGGACGACATCACCACGCAAAACGCGACGTCCGCTTACAATGGCGCATTCATTACCGGGCCCGCCTCGAACCCACTGAGCTTCCTGAACGGCGCGGCCTTTCGAACTACCGGCAACCCGGCGCCCTACGACTTTCACGACTTTGCCCCGGCGACCTATCTTGACGCAAAACTGCCCAAGTGGATCGATTTGCAGGCCGAGGAACGCTTCCGGTACGAGGCGTACGACAATTCAAGCTTCAAAGCGAAGGTTGATGACTCCTACCTGTTGAACCGCTTCCGGTTCCAGGTGAATCTGCATACGCCTAGTCCGGTTCCAGGTGAATCTGCATACGCCTAGTTGGTTCCGGGTTACGGCGCAGGTGCAGGACGCCCGCGCGGGATTCCAGAACCCGCCGCTCGGGCCGCCGAACACGGTTCGCTGGGATCTGAAGCTGGCTTACGCCGAGGTCGGCGCGCCCGACAAGCACTGGTTCAACCTGCGCGTGGGCCGGCAACTCATCAACTACAACAACACCATTATCGCCAACTCCGAATGGCGCAACCAGGCCCGCTCCTACGATGCGGCGGTGCTGAACCTGAACGCGAAGCGCGAGCACCTGGGCATCTTTGCCGCCTCGGCTGTGGTGCCGCAGGGCTATGGCGTGAGCCCGCATCAGGAAGGCAACAACATTTATGGAGCCTACGGCCGCATCGATGATTTTCTTGTGCCGCACTCGAACCTTGAGCCGTTTTTCCTGTGGCGCGTGCAGCCGGCAGAGGTCGTCGAGCCAGCCGCCGCCAAGACAACCGGCAAGGAAAACGAGAAGGTTCTTGGCTTGCGCTTCAAGGCGCAATACAACAAGGCGTTCGATTACGGCGGCGAGATGATCTACGAAGGCGGCAAGGTGGGATCGCAGAGCATCGATGCCTGGGCGACGCAGGAAGGCGCGGCATACCAGTTCCTCGAGGTGGCGGCCAAGCCGCGGGTTTTTGCCCAGTACGACTACGCCACGGGCAACAGCAATCCGGCGCAGAATGCATCGCACACTACTTTCGACACAATCTACCCGACCGCACACGACCGCTTTGGCATTACCGACCTTTTTGGCTGGCAGAACATTGAAACAGTGCGCGCGGGAGCCACGGTTGAGCCCTATCGGCGGCTCACCGTCACGGTGCAGGGGCTGGACGATTGGGCGGCTGAAGCGCTGGACTCGATCTACAACACTTCGGGCAGCGCGATCGTGACCAACAAGACCAACCACGGCCGCCATGTGGGCGCGGAAATCGATAGCTACTCCTGGTATGAACTGAATAAGCATTTCAATCTGGGGGGCGGCATCGGCTATTTCGGCGGCGGCCAGTTCCTGACGAATGTGACAACCAGCCACTCGTACACGATTTACTACGTTGCGCTGAACTTCAAAGACAACGGTAAGAAGTAGCAATCGGCTGAAAGTTATCGCGCTGACTAAGGGGCCGGGCTTTCACCAGCAGCGCCGGGCAAATCCTGGACTGTGGGTCCTGGCAAAGGCTCTGCCGGGTGCGTCCGGTACTTTGGCTCTCGAACGCATGCAGAAAAAAGGTCGCAGCAGCGGCGACTGGCGATATACTGTCGCCGCCGGGCAAGCAAAATGGAGGTTCCGGTTTAGGTGGGGTAGTAGGCAAATGTCACCATGCGCAGGCCGGCTGTAGCTGGCGCCCCCAGAACGGGGAGAAACAATCGCGAAATACCGGGCCCGGCTTCAGGCTTCCCACGGATTGAAAAGTCAAGGAAGATAACAAGGAGGTTTACCATGCGTATCGTTCGTGCAGGACAGTTGTTTTTGCTCTGCGGCGTAGTCTGTGCGCTGCTGGCCGCGGTGCCGGCCATGGCCGCGGTCGATGCATACATGACGGTGGAGGGCGCCAGGCAAGGGCGCATCAAGGGCAATGGGATGTCGGAACAAATTCACCTCGTCAGCGTCGCCCGCGACACCCCAATGGCAACCCGGATGCCCACCGGCAGACGGATGCACTCCACCATCACCATCACCAAAGAGATCGATGCGGCGTCGCCCAAGTTTGCAACGGCGCTGGCTACAAATGAGACGTTGAAGATGGTGACGATTACCTTCCAGGGGGGCTCGGGAGGCGCGAAGACAGCCCAACGGATCGTGCTCACAAACGCGACCATCCTGAGCGTTCGCAAGCATGGCGACGAAGAGGTGATTACGCTCGATTACCAGGCCATCGAGGTCACCTGGGTCAATGGCGGCAAGACTATGGCGGACGACTGGAACGCTCCGAACTAGTGTGGTGAGTCTGAAGTTCGTTGAAGAACAAATGCAGGTCCTTCGACTCCGTTTGCCGCGCAAAACGCGGCAAACTTCGCTCAGGATGACCGCATCATTATGATGCGAACTTCTGACTCAGGACACTAGAGCGGCATGCGTCAAGCCGTGGTTGTGGCTGCGAACCGTCTATTTATGACGATACCGGCAAGGATCACGCTGAGGATGATCGCCGCGAACAGCAGCAACCAGCCCCAATATTGGATCGGATGGCGCAGAACACGGACAAAATGGCGTCCATAGTGATCGGCGATGATTGCGACAAGTGTGTAACGTGCGCCGCGGCAAATCGTCACGACCGTCAGAAATCTCGCGACGCTGTACTTCGACGCACCTGCCGCAGCGAACAACAAGCTTGTAGGGAAGGGAAACGGTATCGCCGTTGACGCGACAAGAGCACCGGTGCCCCATTTTTGGAAGAATTGGAGCATGGCATCCACCTTCTGACTTCCAAACCTGCTGTGCAGGTAGGCAGATCCGGCCCGGCGTGCGATTCTGAACGTGAAGTAGGCTCCAATCACCGACCCTGCTGTTGCAACTGCCGCAAACTCGTACCACGGATTGGTTTGCCTGCCAGCGAGAATTGCCGTCAAGATGTCAGGGCCGCCAAATGTTGGCAGAGGAGAGCTATCGATAATCGCAACGAAGAAGAGTCCGAATGCTCCCAGGTGGCCCAGCACCGAAGTAATGCCATGTCCCCGAGACGGGGTGGCACTTTGGATCAAGACGTTAAGCATGACGGCAATATATCAACTTTGCCATAGGACATGGCGGTGGGCAGTGATTTTTCCCGCGAGCATGAACGCCTCAATTCCGGCGGAGCGGTCCGGAATCAACAGCCCAGGGTCTGCTGGTTGCAGGTTGGAAGTCGGTTCTCCCACGATGGAGCTGAAAGCTGATAGCTGATAGCTGCTCCTCACCAGCTAGAATGATCCGTGGAACGCAATGACAAACGGCGCTGAGAGTAAGAAAAAACTGCGCGGACGGCTGCGGATGGCTCTGGCCGGCCTGGCGCTGCTGGTGCTTGCGCTGGTGGTGCCTCCGCTCATCAGCGTCAGCCATTACAAAGGCCAGATCACGCACCTCATCGCGCAATCTCTGGGCCGGCCGGTGCGGCTTTCCTCGGTTGAAGTCCGCCTTTTGCCCTGGCCCGGCTTCGTGCTCTACGACCTGAGCGTTGCGGAAGATCCCGCCTACGGCGCCGAACCGGTGCTGCATGCCAGCAAGGTCACGGCTTCGCTCCGCTTGCTGGCGTTGTGGCGCGGGAAGCTCGAAATCGACAAGATCAGCGTGGACGAGGCCAGTCTCAACCTGGTGCGCGCCGGACCGGGGCGATGGAACCTCGATCCCATCTTCCGCACGGCGGCGGCGCAGACCGGCGTGTCAATGATCGGAACTGGCGGCGGAGCCGGTGGCGGAAGCGGCGCATCGAGTGACGCCGGCTCGCGCAGCGCCCAGCGGCTGCCTTCGCTTGAAGCCACGAACTCGCGCATCAACTTCAAGAACGGTGCGGAAAAACTGCCCTTTTCGCTGCTCAACGCCGACATCTCGCTCTGGCAGGCGAGTCCGGGGGAGTGGCGCATTCGCCTGCGCGGCCAGCCCGCCCGCACCGACGTAAGCCTCTACCAGGAAGAGACCGGCGTGGTGCGCATGGAGGCCAGTGTGCGGTCCGCTCCCGCTCTGCGCGAGATGCCGGTGCATGTCGATTTGAACTGGCGCGAGGCGCGTCTGGGCCAGCTGGCCCGGCTCATCGCCGGTTCCGATCCCGGCTGGCGCGGCGACCTCACCGGCGATTTGCACATCGACGGCACCGCCGACGCCGCGCAAATCGCCATGCGCTTGCGAGCCTCGGGCGTGCACCGCGCCGAGTTTGCCCCCCCCGCGCCCATGGACTTCGACGCCAACTGCGCCTTCGTGTATCACTACACGCGCCGCATGCTGGAGAATCTCGCCTGCGATTCGCCCCTGGGCGACGGCCGCATGCGCCTCAGCGGCGAAAAACTCGGCCTCGACACGCCGCCACAGTTCACCGTGGAGATGGATCGCATTCCCGTCGCGGCCGGACTGGACGCGCTGCGCACTTTGCGCAGCGGCTTCGATCCCGACCTCGAAGCCAGCGGCACCGTCAGCGGAAAAATTGTCTACGCCGCTGGCACAGGCAGCGCCGAGCAGCCGGCGAAACCCGCAACGAATCCCGCAAAGAAGCCCGCAAAATCGCCTCACGGGCTCAAAGCCGATGCGGAGCCGACCGGCCCGTTTACGGGGAGCCTCACGGTCGCGGACCTGGTTCTGACGGGCGGCGGCCTCAGCCGTCCCGTGCAGGCGTCCAAAATCACGCTCGAGCCCTCCGCGGCCCCACGCGCCTCGGCCTCAGCGCTCACTGGAACCGTGGCGATTCCCGCGGGCGGCGACACGCCCCTCGTCTTCACTCTGCGCTTCTCGCTCTCCGGCTATCAGGTGGGTGTGCGCGGCCCGGCGAGTTTCGCGCGCGCTCGCGAGCTGGCCCACGCCGCCGGTATTCCGCAATCTCGGGCGCTTTCAGCGCTGGCCGGCGACCCCATCGCTGTAGACCTTATCGCCGCAGGGCCCTGGATACCGCAGGAGACGATACCGCCAGAGGTTCCTCTCGCCGGCAACACGGGAAGCGCATCGGCTTCGGCGGCCGCACAAGAATTGCCGGCGCCATCGCCGTCCATCAGCGCCGACGTCATTCCCTCGACCGACTCGCTCACGGGAACCGTGACCCTGCGCAATGCCAACTGGAAGGCCGATTTTCTGGCCAGCCATGTGCAAATTGCCGAGGCCACGCTGCATCTGGATGGCGCGAACCTGCGCTGGGAGCCGGTCGCTTTCTCCTACGGTCCTGTGAACGGAACCATCAGCCTGAGCGTGCCACTCGACTGCCCGGCCGAGCTTGCCGAGCCGCGGCCGTGCCCTGTCGAGTTCCAGTTGCAGTTCGGCGATGTCGACGCGGGACTGCTCGAATCCGCATTGCTGGGCGCGCAGGAAAAAGCCACGATGC
This sequence comes from Occallatibacter sp., assembly GCA_050015795.1. Classification (GTDB taxonomy): domain Bacteria; phylum Acidobacteriota; class Terriglobia; order Terriglobales; family Acidobacteriaceae; genus Telmatobacter. The sequence goes on from JBEKAS010000159.1 coordinate 7,276, forward strand.
TGTCTGATTTGATTAACCGCATGCATCCCGCCGCATCTCCGCCCTGGCCCGCGCTTGAAGGCACAGTGCAAGCGGATTCGCTAGCTCTCGGTCCCATTACGCTCCAAGGTGTGTCGGCCGAACTGCGCGTGCTGCCCACGGGCGTGGAGATTACCAGCGTTGACGCCGGCCTTTTTGGCGGGAGCATCCATCTTGCCGGATCGCTCTTGAAACCCGCGACTGATCAGGAGAAGCCCGATTACACCTTCGAAGGCGATTTCCAGGAGCTCGATGGCCCTTCTATCGGCGCCCTGCTCGGCCTGCGCTGGGCCGGGGCTCCATTGAACGGGAGCGGCAAAATCGAGCTCGCGGGCTACACCGGCAAGGATCTCGCAGCCTCGGCCCACGGCGCCCTGCACTTCGAGTGCCGGCGCGGAGCCATCGGCAACCAGCCTTCGGAATCTGCGAAGGCTGGCTCCGTGCCCGCCTCGCTGGGCCGCTTCGACCGCTGGACTGGCGACGCCGCTATCGCCAACGGCGGGCTGACGCTCGATCAGAACCTCGTCACAACCGGCGTGCGCAAGCAATCTGTCGTGGCCACTGTCACCTTCGGCGATCCGCCCGAAGTCAGCTTCGCCCCGCCGAAACTGGTTGCTGCAAAGCACTGAATTCCGTCGCGCCGAAAGCGGATTCGATAGCCAGCGACCCGGTTCCTTGCGTACAATCTGTGACATTATGAAGGGCAACCCGACCGTAATCGAACATCTGAACCATGCGTTGCGTGACGAGCTCACAGCCATCAACCAGTATTTCCTGCACGCGGAAATGTCAGAGAACTGGGGCTACAAGAAGTACTCCAAGTACATCAAGAAGCAGTCCATCGATGAAATGAAGCACGCCGAACTGCTTTTGGAAAGAATTCTCTTCCTGGATGGAACTCCAAAGATGGAACCCATGGACTTGACCATCGGAAAGTCCGTGAAGGACATGATCGAGTCCGACTTGAAGCTTGAGCACGAGGCCGTTGCTTCCTACAACGAATCGATTCGGGTCTGCGTGGAGAACGGCGACAACGGTTCCCGCGATCTGTTTATGAAGTTGCTTCGAGATGAAGAGGGCCACGTCGACTGGCTGGAGTCTCAGGTCCACCAGATCAAGGAAATCGGGTACGAGCGTTATCTGATCACTCAGACCGAAGAGGAATAAAGTTGCCAGGGCGGTCAGGGAGCGACGGCGGGCGCTGCAGTGAGCTTGGCTGCGATGAAGCGGCGACCGCAGTGCGGTCGATTCGCATGTGCGGGTCTGGAGACCGGCGCTACAACAGGAAACAGCTAACGGCTACAGGCTGCTTTACTCGTTGGCTTCGATCCTGCGGCCGTGCGCGTCCTGCATGGGCCGCGTGTTCATCTTGTAGAGATTGGCAAAGGCACGGAACTGCTCGCGGCTGATGCTCAAGTCTTCCTGGAAGACGTACCAGCGCACGCCCTCGGCGCAGGGCGGAGTGACCTCGGAGCCGATGTAGGTCCAGTAGCCCCGGCCTTCCGGCAGCAACCCGCCCGCGCTCACCAGGTCGGTCACCTTGGCGCTGGCGCCGGGCGTCCTGGGCAGGTGCGCCCACAGGGTCGACAGCAGGGCGTTGGGAAATCCCCGGTCCTGGTTCAGGCGCACGGCCACAATCGCCACCTTGCCGTCGTCGCTGCGGTGAACCAGGTCCACCTCCATGTCGGCGAGCTTGCCCTTGATGGGGTGTTCGCTGGGGTGGTGGAAGTCGAGCTCGACCAGGTGATAGCGGATGCCGTTCGCCACCATCACGCTGCCGGGATCGACGCGCGCAATAATGCCTCGGCCGGTGTTCTCGAGCGTCATGGGTCCGGCAATGTAATGGAACTCGAGCGGCTGCAGGCTCTTGTCGAGATGGGTGCTGCGAATGTCGAGCGGCGACTGTTGGTGGCCCTTCGAGCAGGCCTGGTACGCGGGATCGAGCCTGCCCCACACCAGCGGTCCGGTTTTGCCTTCGTAGGTCCAGTTGGCTCCGCTTTCCACCCCAGCGACGGGGACCTGTCGCTGGGGGCCCGGGCTTTGCGCGGCGCAGAGGGTGGTCGAGCCAAACAGCAGTACGGCGATCGCAGTCAGACGCATGGGTTTCTCCGCTCAATTAGAAAGACGGTTCAGCATCCCCGGAGCATTCTAAGGCATCGGCGGCAGGCAGCGCTCCTTTTATGCCGGCGCAGGCAGTTTTTACTCGCCTCGAGAGGGAGATTTTACCTGGTAACCAGGCTATGCCGCGAGGAATTGCTGTGCCGTCAAGCAGATTTGCTTTGGAACGTGGATTGCACGAATTCCCGCGCCGGGCCGAGCAGAAGACGCCGTTTCTGGCCATTTCAAACCCCGGAGGTATCTCCCATGCAATCTCTGAAGCGCGATTTCGTTCACATCTCCGCCATCACCGCGCTGACGCTCGCCTGTGCGCTGGCTTGGGGAAGCCCCATTGCAGCTGCGGCGCAGGCCGGCACGCAGGATCAGGCGCAGCATCAACCCGACCAGAACCAGAGCAAAGCCGCCACATTCACGGGCATGATCGTCAAGAATGGCGACATATACGTTCTGCGTGACTCACCCGGCGCGATCTACGGGCTTGATGACCCGGATAAGGCCAAGCCGTTCGAGGGCAAATCCGTGAAGGTCACGGGCCAGCTCGATGAACAGGCCAAGGTGATCCACGTGCAGAACATCGAATCCGCGGAGGGGTGACAGACCCTGAAGCGCAATCGACCGATGCACGCCAATCCGGGCGGGCAGATCTTCGCCTCTGCCCGATTTTGTCTGGAGTAAAAAACAAAGGGCGACCGCCTGAGCAGCCGCCCTGGTTCCGGGGAGGGATGGGTTACTTTGCGGCTACGGCCACGCCCGCCTGCTCGGCCAGTTTGGCGGCCTTGTCGGTCCACTCCCAGGTGAACTCCGGCTCAGTTCGGCCAAAGTGCCCGTACGCCGCGGTCTTCTGGAAGATTGGCCGGCGCAGGTTCAGGCTTTCGATAATGGCCTTGGGCGTCAGCGAGAAGTTCTTACGGATGAGCTCGGTGAGCTTGGTTTCGCTCAACTTGCCGGTACCGAAGGTCTCTACCAAAACGGAGACGGGCTCGGCCACGCCGATGGCGTAAGCCAGTTGGACTTCAGCCTTTTCCGCCAGTCCCGCGGCCACGATGTTCTTGGCGATGTGGCGCGCCATGTAAGCCGCACTGCGATCCACCTTGGTCGGGTCCTTACCGGAAAAAGCGCCGCCGCCGTGCCGGCCCATGCCGCCGTAGGTGTCCACGATGATCTTGCGGCCGGTGAGCCCGGTGTCGCCCATGGGCCCGCCGATCACAAATCTTCCAGTGGGATTGATGTGGTACTTGGTGTGCTCGTCGAGCCATTGGGCGGGCAGCACGGCCTGAATCACGTGCTTGAGGACGTCGGCGTGCAGCTCTTCGTTGCTGATGGCCTCGGAGTGCTGGCTGGAAATCACGACAGCATCAATGCGCGCGGGCTTGCCGTTTTCGCCGTACTCCACCGTCACCTGGCTCTTGCCGTCAGGGCGCAGGTAGGGTAGTTTGCCGCTCTTGCGCACCGCGGTCAACTGGCGGCAGAGCTTGTGTGCCAACGAGATAGGCGCGGGCATCAGCTCCGGCGTCTCGTTGGAGGCGTAGCCGAACATCATGCCTTGGTCGCCGGCGCCGCCGGTGTCAACACCCTGGGCGATGTCTCCCGACTGCTTGTTGATCGACGAGATCACGGCGCAGGTGTTGGAGTCGAAGCCGTAGGCGGCGTTGTCGTAGCCGATGGAGGCCACCACGCCGCGCACCAGCGACTGGAAATCCACGTAAGCCTTAGTGGTGATTTCGCCCGCGATGACCACCAGGCCGGTGGCCGTCAGGGTTTCCGCGGCGACGCGGCTGTAGGGGTCCTGCTCCAGGCAGGCATCGAGAATGGCGTCGGAGACCTGGTCGGCAATTTTGTCCGGATGGCCTTCGGTAACGGATTCAGAGGTAAACAAGAAACGGTCGCTCAACTTGGAAAAGCTCCTTCCCACTTGCAGAAACTGGTCCGGCCACACGGCAGGATCAGGCACGATAGTGCATCTTTTCTATGGTAATTGGGGCGGGGCAGCGGGAGCAAAGGCGCTCGAGCGTACGGCAGACATTGGCGGGTCAACGGCAGGTTTCGGGGGTGGATTGGGGGCCTGAGGCGGAGTCGGAGTCACGCGGCGAGAACCTGTAGCGCCGGTCTCCAGACCTCCGCACCACAGTTTCCGGGCTCCACGCGAAAAGGCTGCGGCGTTCCCACCCTTTTCCGCAAGAAGCACGGAAAAGGATGGGGCAACCGCATCTTGAGTGACGTTTGACCCTTTTGGAGGCCAAACGGAGTCGAAGGACCGCAGTTTTTATATTGCGAACTTCTGAATCAGCGCGCTACCCGCGCAGCCAGGCGAGGAATCGCGCGAACAGATTCGAGGTCCAGTCCCACGCGCCATCGAACGCTCGGGAAATTTCGCGCATGGGCAGCAAGGTGGACCACCAGCTTTGGCGCAGACCGTAGTAGCGGAAGGCAAGGAAGCCTCCCGC
>JBEKAS010000160.1:0-9612 GCA_050015795.1 Occallatibacter sp.
CCTCGCCGCCGTCCTTTCCCTCGGTCTACGCGATCAGCAACCCTCCGCTCCCGCAGCCATCGACATGACGCCTGTCGCTCCGGAGTCCGTCGGCTTCTCCAGTGAGCGCCTCGAGCGTTTGCACACTTTCATCCAGGGCGTGGTCGACAAGAAAGAGCTCTCCGGCGCGGTCACCATCCTTGCGCGCCACGGCAAGATTGTCGACTACCGCACCTACGGCGTGCAGGACTTTTCGACCGGCGTGCCCATGTCGAAGGAAACGATCTTTCGCGACTACTCCATGACCAAGCCGGTCACGGGCGTGGCGATGCTCATCTTGTACGAAGAGGGCAAGTGGCTGCCAAGCGACCCCATCTCCAAATTCATTCCCGAGTTTGCCAATCTTAAGGTCTTCAATGGCTTCGATGCACTCGGCAAAATGATCCTCGTCAATCCCGACCACGCGCCCACCATGCACGAGCTGATGACCCACACCGCCGGTTTCAGCTACGGCGACGGCGATTCCCCGGTGGACGCAATGTACCAAAAGCTCTCGGTTCGCCAGCCGCCAAACCCCCAGGAGTTCATCAACCGCCTCGCGCAAATCCCGCTCAACTACCAGCCCGGCACCAAGTGGCGCTACAGCCTCTCCATGGACATTCAGGGCTACATCATCGAGAAGATCACCGGCCAGTCGCTTCCCGATTTCATGCGCGATCATCTCTTCATGCCGCTCGGCATGCGCGACGCCGGCTTCTACGTTCCCGCCGGCAAGCGCGATCGCCTCGCCACGCTCTACGAGTTCGACGGCCACGACGGCCTGCAGCCCGATACCTCCAACGCGCGCGGCTTCGGTGACTTTCTTTCTCCGCCCGCGGCGCCCTCCGGCGGCGGCGGCCTCGTCTCAACGGCTGAGGATTACTACCGCTTCGCACAGATGTTGGGAAACAGCGGCGAGCTGGGCGGCGTGCGCATCCTCGCGCCCTCGTCCGTCCGCCTGATGGACACCAACCACCTGCCGCCCTCGCTCCTCACCGGCGAGTTCCACGTGGGCGCGCAAACGCTCCGCCCGGGCTTCGGCTACGGGTACGACTGCGCCGTCCTCTTCGATCCGCAGGCCGCCGATTTGCCCGACGGCAAGGACACCTTCTTCTGGGACGGCGCAGCCAGCACGTGGTACTGGGTCGACCCCACCAACGACATCGTTTTCGTCGGCATGATCCAGCGCCTCGGCGGTGGCAAACCAAATATGGAGTACTCGACCCGGCCGCTGGTGTACCAGGCGCTGGTCGATCCCTCAAAATAGGCGCCGAGCAGAATAGCGCCACGCCCTTGAAATAGCTCCTCGCGCTGCATCACGCGGCGCGCCACTACAATCAAACAAGCAGATGATCCATTACCTCTATCTCGGACGCGTGGACTACGCGGAGGCCTTGCGCCTGCAGGAAGAACTGGTCGCGCTGCGCCAGCAGGGGCGCATCGGCAATGTGCTTCTGCTGCTGGAGCACCCGCCCGTGCTCACGCTGGGCCGGAACGCCAAGCGATCTAACATTCTTGCCTCCGACGAAATGCTGGCCGCACGCGGCGTCACCCTCCACGAGATCAACCGCGGCGGCGACGTCACCTACCACGGCCCCGGCCAGCTCATCGGCTACCCCATTTTCGATCTGCGCAGCCTGCACAATTCGGACGGCGCGCGCCTCGGCGCGGTCGACTTCGTCCGCCTCATGGAAGAGGCGCTGATCCGGCTCTCTGGAGAATTTGGCGTGCCCGCTGGGCGCATCTGCGGACTGACCGGCGTGTGGTGCGGGCTTTCGCCGAGCGCAGCATCGGGGGGCGGAGTCTTGGACGAGAGCTGTGTGGGAACGGCGAAAGATGTGCCCATGGGCGAGCGCAAGATTGCTGCCATCGGCATTCACGTGGCCCGCGGCGTCACCTCGCATGGATTTGCCTTCAACGTCACCACAAATCTCGACGATTTCCTCCTCATCAATCCCTGCGGCATCACCGACAGGCCCGTGACGAGCCTTGCCCGCGAAGTTTCGGAGCCGGCGGCGCTGCCGGCCCTTGAAGCCCTCGCCCACCGCGCAGCTAGGCAGTTCGGTGTGGTCTTCGGTGAGCCGCTTGAAATGCTGGCAAGTCTCGCCGCGCTGCGGGCTCAGGCGCAAGCCGATCCCGCGCCGGAATCACCGGCACAAGACACGCCGCTCCAGGTCCCGCCTGCAGTCGAGCGCCTGCGCCAGTTGCCCCGCCCAGTAAAAGACCGGTCGATTTTGGCGTAGCGGCCCGGTCTGCCCCGCCGTGTTCCGCTGCGAAATTCACTTTCTGGCCCACCCGCGATTTATAATCCGGCAGGACCCGGCGCAGGCCGAAGCGCGAAAGAGGGATGCATGCCGACGGAAATCATCATGCCCCAGATGGGCGAATCGATCTTCGAGGGCACAATCACCAAATGGCTCAAAGCCATCGGCGACACCGTCGCAATCGACGAGCCGCTCTTTGAGATCTCTACCGACAAGGTCGACGCTGAGATTCCGTCGCCTGTGGCTGGCGTGCTGGCTGAGATCCGCTTTCCCGAAGGCGCCACCATCGAAGTGAATACGGTGGTCGCGGTGATTGGCGAGGCCGGGTCTGCAGTGGCAGCGCCTCAGATCCCACAGAATCTTGTCCAAAAGTCTGCCGCACCGCAGGTGCCACAGACGTCAGTCCAAGGGTCCGCCCCACGGACAGACGTGCGCTCTTCGCCGCTCGCCCGCCGCATCGCCAAAGAGCACGGCATCGACTTGAATCGCATCGCCGGCAGCGGCGCCGGCGGTCGCATCGGCAAAGACGACGTGCTCCGCGCCGCGACACAGTCGGCTGCAGCACAACCGTTCGTCCAAAAGTCCGCCCCACCGCAGGCGGCGCCGCCGGACCTCTCAACTCTCCCTGCGGATCCCGTCCCTCTCACCCGCATGCGCGCCATCATTGCCGAGCGCATGGTGGAGAGTGTGCGCACCAGCCCGCACGTCTACACCGTTTACAAGGTCGATATGACACGCATCGCGCGCCTCCGCGAGCAGCACCGGGCCGGCTTCGAGCAGCGCCACGGGGTCAAGTTGACTTTTATGCCGTTTATCGCCGCCGCGGCCGTTGCCGCGCTGCGCCGCTTCCCCATCGTCAATGCGTCGCTTGCGAGTAGCGCCGACGGCCTCGCCATCCGCTACCACCGCAACATCAACCTCGGCATCGCCGTGGCTCTCGAAAGGGGCCTGATCGTGCCCGTGGTGCGCCAAGCCGAGCAGCAGAGCTTCGCCGCGCTGGCGCGGACCATTGCGGATTTAGCTCTCCGCGCCCGCACCAAAAAGCTCTTGCCCGACGAGGTCGGCGGGTCCACCTTCACGCTGACCAACGCCGGCGCCTTTGGCGGCGAGTTCGGCATGCCCATCATCAATCAGCCCGAGGCGGCCATTCTCGCCGTGGGCGGCCTGCGCAAGGAGCCCGCCGTTGTCACCGACCCTGAAGGCAACGAGGCGATTTCCATCAGGTCGATGCAGTACTTCTGCCTGGGCTTCGATCACCGCCTCATCGACGGCGCCGATGGCGGCAAATTCATGCTTGAGTTCAAGAAGGCGCTGGAGAACTGGGACCAGGAGATCGGCTGATTCCCCGTCCAGGAGGATTGAATGTTTCGTTTATCCGCTATCGTTGCGTTTGCTCTGATGATGTCCGCTCCGATACTGGCTCAATCGCCAGCGGCTCCCGCGTTGCCCTATTCCCCCAGCCTCGATCTCACGTCGATGGATAAAACTGTCGACCCGTGCGCAGATTTCTACACTTACTCCTGCGGCGGATGGCAGAAGAGGAACCCGATTCCGGCTGACCAGACCTCATGGAGCGTGTACGCCAAGCTGTATCAGGACAACTTGCAATTTCTGCGCGGCATCCTCGAAGAATCCGCTGCCGGCAAGGGAGAGCGCAACCAGGCTACGCAGGAGATCGGCGATTTCTACGGCGCCTGCATGAACGAAAGCCTCGTCAACCAGCGCGGTCTTGCAGCGATTCAACCGCAGTTGGACGCGATTGCCGCACTCGAATCGGCGCGCGACATTGCACCGCTGATTGCAAAGACCACTTTGCCATTTGGTGCAACGCTCCTCTTCGGAGCAGGCTCCACGCAGGACCCCGACAACTCCGAGCAGGAGATTGCCGATCTCGCCCAAGGCGGCCTTGGCCTTCCCGATCGCGATTACTACACCAAAGACGATGCCAAGTCGAAAGAAATCCGCGAGAAGTATGTGCAGTACGTTGAGAAGATTTTTGGATTGCTTGGCGATCAACCGGACGCCGCTCGGAAAAATGCTGAGACCGTGATGCGCATGGAAACCGCATTAGCCACGGCTTCGTGGACGCGGGTTGAAATGCGCGACCCATACAACCTTAAAGACAAGGTCGACATGGCCGGACTGGAGAAGTTGGCTCCCGGCTTCGACTGGCCGGCCTATTACGGCAAGGCGCTCTACCCTAGCTTTGCAATCGTCAATGTCGAGTCGCCAAAGTTCTTAAAGCAGGCGAGCGATCTGCTTGGGAGCGAACCTCTCGCCAATTGGAAAACGTACTTCCGCTTCCACGTGACGAACGCCTATGCGCCATTCCTTTCGCAGCCCTTTGTCGACGAGAATTTCAACTTTTACCGCGCCTATCTGCGCGGCGCAAAAGCGCAGCAGCCACGCTGGCGGCGCTGCGTGCAATATGCCGACGACAACCTCGGTGACGCTCTTGGACAGGCCTATGTCGCCAGGGTCTTCTCGCCCGAGCTCAAAGCCCAAACCCTCGATATGGTCGACCGCATCGAGGAGGCCATGCGCCAGCGCATCGAACAGCTCGACTGGATGAGCCCCGAGACGAAAAAGCAGGCGCTGGCCAAGCTTGATGGGATTCGCAACAAGATAGGGTACCCCGACAAGTGGCGCGACTACAGCTCCATCAAGCTCACGCAGGACGACTTCGCCGGCGACATTGAGCGTGCCGGCGCATTCGAGCTGCATCGCCAGATCGACAAGATCGGAAAGCCGGTCGACCACGGCGAGTGGCAAATGTCGGCCGCCACGGTGGACGCCTATTTCGACCCGCAAATGAACGACATCAACTTCCCCGCGGGGGTGCTGCAGCCGCCTCTCTACGATCCCAAAATGGACGATGCTCCCAACTACGGCAACACCGGCGGCACCATCGGACACGAGCTGACCCACGGGTTTGACGATGAGGGCAGCCAGTTCGACGCCCATGGCAACCTGAAAGATTGGTGGACCAAGGAAGATCGCGAGAAATTCGAGGCGCGCACCAAGTGCGTCGACGATCAGTACTCCTCCTACATTGCCGTCGATGACGTTCACGTGAACGGCAAGCTGACGCTCGGTGAGAATGTCGCCGATCTCGGCGGCGAGATACTGGGCTTCATCGCATGGCAAAGCAAGACCCGGGGAATGAATCTCGAGCCCATCGATGGACTCACGCCGGAGCAAAGATTCTTCGTTGGCTTTGCGCAGTGGGATTGCGCCAACGAGCGTCCCGACGATCTGCGCGAGCGTGCGATCGTCGATCCACATTCGCCGGCAAAATTCCGTATCAACGGAGTGGTAGTGAACATGCCGGAGTTCGCGAAGGCATTTGGCTGCAAAGTGGGCCAGCCCATGGTTCGCCCGCCGGAACAGGTATGCAAAGTTTGGTGAACTCCCACGCGCATCTCCGGCGGTCCAGCGCGTCCACGGTGGCGACGCCTGCAAGTCCATGAGCGAATTCAAAAAAGGCGTTGGAGAACTGGGACCAGGAGATTGGCTGACAGTCAGTGGCAGAACTCAGGTTTTGAAAGGGCACGCCCCGATCCGCAAACCGCCGCATGAAGGCGCGCGGGAACATCGCTGACACAGTAACTGCCGTGCAGGCAGTCATCCAAGCGCAATTCCGATAGGCACCCAGCGACCTATGTTTTCGGACTGCTATTACCCAACCTTTTTGGGGTGATCGGCGCAAACATGGGAAGCAAACTCTTTGTCGAGCCGCAGCCCGAGGTTGAGCCTCATTTCTTCGAAAGATGTGCCGGTGGGCGCATTCGAAGCTTCGAACCGCCAGTCACATTCGGAGCAACCGAACCCCCCAAGACCCGGTTGCTCGATCCATACCATCTTCCTCGTCATGGGCGCCTCGGTCGCAGCGCCCCAACGAGCACCCGCTTGCTGTCCAGGGACGAAATGTGCAGGTTCGCCATTGACGGCTCCTTTGGCAGACGTATCCTGCCTGATTGCAGCAGAAAACCGTCACCCTGTCTGGGTGGCGGACGATTGATAGAAGTCTGTGCAAAGTTAACATGTGCAAATTTGCATGGTCTGTCGGGAATCCTACAGACATGGAACGGTTTTGTTTGCGCGAACGTCCGATCTTGCAGGCGCCGTTTGCAGTGAGCGGAATCGCATGATGGATGGGTCATGTTTTGTGCGCCGGGATGCTTGCGCTTTAGCAGTGGTGAAGCCAATGTGGGATACCCTACAGAGGCGTCACGCTTAGACCCTATATAATCCTGCGCGTACCGCGAACAAGCAGAGTTTCTGTTTCACACAATTTGATGTGGGCATCCCCGCATCCGGGAGGGTTTTTTGGGATCCGATCTATGACACGCAGAGAGCTCCAAATCGGGCAGTCCGGCGAGCGCAGGAATCCCGCCGGGAAGTCCATCAGAAATACTGTTCTTCTATCCACCTCCGATAGCGACTTCAGCTTGCTTCGTCCTCATCTCGAATACGTCGACCTGCCAAGCCATCTGGTCCTTCACGAGGCGGGAAAGATGGAATTCGCATATTTTCCGAACCGAGGTTTCATTTCTCTTGTGGTCGTGATGAAAGATGGAAGAACCGCCGAAGCCGGCATGGTTGGCAAAGAAGGCTTTACAGGAACGCCCGCGGCTGTCGGCCTGAATTGGAGCACGCTTCAAGCGGTGGTACAAATCACGGGGGATGGATTTCGGGTAGAGATTGGAGTTTTAGAAAACACTTTGAAATTCGCTCCACTCCTGCGATTGATGTTGTGCCGCTATGCGGTAATTCACGGTTTGCATGTTGCACAGACAGCCGCGTGCAATCGGCTGCACAATGTTGAGCAGCGCCTTGCGCGGTGGTTGCTGATGACACAAGACAGAGTGGATTCAGGGTCGCTGCCCATCACTCATGACTTTCTCGCAACCATGCTGGGGACAGATAGACCTACCGTCAGCCTGGCAGCCGGTGCTTTGCAGAGGAAGAAGATCATCGAGTACACCCGTGGCGCAGTGAAGATCGTGAACCGCAAGAAACTTGAAGGCTCCGCCTGCGAGTGCTATGGGGTTATCCGGCAGTACGATGGCGAGTTCGGCTTGAAATAAGTCCAGAAGTGAGGACTCGCCCTGTGCCCTACCCGGGCCCCGCACCTCGCCCTGTGTCACTTGCCATCCCGCCTGCCGGCTTCACTGACCCTTCGAATGCCGCAATCGCGTCGTGCAGCCGGTTGAAGATCCAGGTTGGCCCGATCACCTCTGTCACGTGATGCCGATCGAAGTCGGATCGCAGATCCCATGGCACGCGCGCAAACGCCAGCTCAACTCCGGCCTGATCGAGGCTCGTCTTCAGCCGCTTCACAATCTGGGCAGCCGTGTAATCCAGGTGCGTCATCGCCTCTGCGTCCACGACCACCCATTTCACGGGTGACGGTATCGGCTGCACTACTAGCGAAACTTCCTCAAGAAACCGCCCGGCATTGGCATAAAAAAGCTCGGCTCCAAACCGGTACAGCACCAGCCCTGGTTCGGTCTCCACGTCCGGCGCCACCGGCAGCAGTTTCCAGCTTCCGTCAGGGTTTGCCTGCAGCACACCGCTATGCGGGTGATAACCATGCCGCACCACGCGCATCAGCGACACCACCATCGCCAGCACGATCCCCTCTTCCACTCCCACCAGAACGACGACCGCGGCCGTCATCACGGCCAGCGCATATTCCTGCGGGCTCTCCGACAGGATGTTCCTGAGCTCAGCGAAATCGATGAGCCGCAGCGCAACCAGGAACACCATTGCGCCCAGCACGCAAGTGGGAAGATGCTGGAGCGGTTCGGTGAGAAACAGCAGCACCACACCCACCACCACCGCCGTCGTCACCTGCGCCAACTGGCTCCGACCGCCGGCATCCTCCATCATCGCCGTCTGCGTGGGGCTGCCATTCACCACAAACCCGCCGCTCAGCGCCGCCGCCACATTCGCAGCCGAAAGCCCATACAGATCGAGATTCTCATCCACCGTCTCGTAATGTTTCGCCGCATAGATCCGTGCTGTCGCCGCGCTCTGCGTAAGAATCATCACGGCGCACGAGGCAGACACGGTGAGCAGCAACTCCACCTGCTGCCGGTTCATCGCGCGCAGGCTGAGCAGAGCCATCAACGCCAGATGCGGCAACCCGCCAACCACCGGCCCAATCGTCGCAATCCCGTGCCCCGCAAAATTCCACGCCGCACTCGCCGCAATCGCGGCCACAACGGCCACCAGCGCGCCCGGCACCTTGGGAGCGAAGCGGCGCAGCAGGAATACGAACGCCAGCACCGATGCCGCCAGCGCTACCGTGGGCAGATGCGCATGCGGCAATCCGCGAAGCACCTCCCAAAGCTCGACCACCGGCCGGCGTGAATCCACCTCCACGCCCAGCATCTCGCTCAGCACGGAGATTCCCACTTGCAGCCCCACGCCGGTAAGAAAGCCCACCAGCACCGTCCGCGAAAGAAAATCCGCGATAAACGCCAGCCGCAGCAACCGCGCCAACAGCAGAATTGCCGCCGTCAGCACCGCCACAATGCCCGCCAGCGCAATATATCGTGCCCCGCCCGGCGTCGCCGTGCCCGACACGCCGCTCGCAAAGATCGCCGCCGTCGCCGAGTCCGCCGCCACCACCATGTAGCGCGACGAGCCGAAGGCCGCAAACGCAACCAGCGGCAAAAAGAGCGAATAAAGCCCCGTCACCACGGGCATTCCCGCGATCTTGCTGTATCCCAGCACCTGCGGGATGTCCATCGCCGCCATCACGACGCCAGCCAGCGCATCGCGTAGAGCGCCTGCGCGTTGGAGCGGCCGAAAGCCTTGAAACAGTTTCACAATCTCAGAACTCCTGGCCGGCCATCAGCCGAAATTCGCAGCCGGTTTCATCGAGACTACTACGCGCTCCACCCTTTTGCGCGATGCACCGCCTTTTGCCACCGCGCACGCCGCTCGGCCCGTTCGCCGGCGCCCATCTTCGGCTCGAAGCGCACATCACCTTCTCGCTCGGCGCGCAGCGCATCCGGACCCGGCCAGAACCCGATGGCCAACCCAGCCAGGGCATGAAAATCCGCAATCGAATAACCCTGCTCACTTACTTACGATGATTCAGGACCAGCGGCCTGCCACAGTTTTTGCATCTGCTCCAGCGAACGGCCGTTGGTTTCCGGGACAACCCCACCCATAAACAAGGCGGCGAGAATGCACATCACACCATAAACCCAATAGGCGAACCCATGCTTGAAATGCTCAACCAGCCAGGGATTCTTATCCAGAATGGGGAACGTCCAACTCACGAGATAATCCGCGATCCAAATCGCCGCCACTG
>JBEKAS010000161.1:0-9595 GCA_050015795.1 Occallatibacter sp.
CCGCGGCCGTCGCCTTGCGTGCGCGCGCGATCGCGGTAGCAGCTTTGTAGGCCGAAAACAACGGCCCGCCGAACAAACCCACCTGCTGCCCGGTCAGGATGGCTCCTGCCCCCTGCTCCAATGCCGCTAGCGCAGCCGCCGCGGACCCCTGCGGATTCTGCGTCGCCAGCAGCCGAACCAGCTCCGGCCAGTGCGCCGGCAACGCCGGCCGGTCCCGCCTCACATCGTCCGTAGGCAGAAACGCGCCCAGCGCATTGGCGCAAAAATCCAGAAACAGCCGGCTCTGCCCCGGCATCACAGTAACGGGATAACAGTCTGCAGTCGTTGTTTCCTTAGTCGTTGTTTCACTCACTGGCGGCTCGTTTCGTTTCTGTCAGCGTTCTGCCCCCGAAGTTTGCCAAATCAACGTCTTGTCATCCTGAGCGAATCTGCCCGCATTGGCGGGCAGACGAGTCGAAGGATCTGCGGTTGCTTTTTAGCGAATTCGGATTCTCCACCAGGGATGCGTTCCTCTTGGATCGGCTGAGTTGCTCAATTAAGGATGCCACGGCAGGCCGCATCGATGCACAACTCGCGCGGCGAATTACCGCCGGTCTCCTGACCCGCACGCCCAATGCGTATACTCGTCTTGATTCGTGCGCGTCGAGCGCCCATCACCAGAAAAGGACTGACCATGCCGACCAACACCACGCGGAAGACCACGAAGGCCAAGGCCGCAAAACGGAAGAAGCCGCCGAAGACTGCCATCATCGAGCGCGCCACGGTCCTGAGCTCAAAGGTGGTCTACCAGGGGCCGCTCTTTTGCGTTCGTCACGACAAGCTGGTCGAGCCCGGTGGCCGCTCGAACGAGCGCGACGTCATCCGCCACAACGGCAGCGTGGTTATTCTGGCCATCGACAGCTCGAAAAGCAAGCGCGACCCCTGGATCGTGTTGGAGCGGCAGTACCGCCATGCGGCCAACCAGTATCTGTGGGAGCTTCCGGCCGGAAAACTCGACGCCGGCGAAACACCGCTGGCCGGCGCGCAGCGCGAACTGGCCGAAGAAACCGGCTACCGGGCGAAGAAATGGCGTCCCTTGGTGGAGTATTACGCCAGCCCCGGTTTTCTTGGCGAGTCGATGAAAGTCTTCCTTGCCGCCGGGCTCGAGCCTGGCGAAACCCATCTCGAGGAAGATGAAGAGATCGAGCTGCGCCTCGTGAAGATGTCTGAACTGTTGAAAATGATCGAGAAAGGCGCCATTCTCGACGGCAAGACGATGACCAGTGTGCTCTTGTACGCGCGCCTTCAAGGCCGCCGGAAGACCTAGAGCGATTCCAGAATTCACGTGCCCTTTTTAGGGTGGCGAAAGGTGGCATTTTCTTGAGGAAAATGCCACTTAGCAGAAGTGGCTCCTGGGATGCAGCAATTCTGGAACCGCTGTAGCCGCGGCAGCGCCCGTTTACCACCCAAACCCGCGCACCGGTTTTCGCGCGCTACCCCCGCGCGCCCTGCCCAAATGTTCCACTTTGTGGAACCGGCAAAATTAGTCAACCTTTCGTCGCCTTCCCGCGTCTTATCAAGTACGGCGTGGTGTTCCCCGAATGACACGCTGTATCCCCGCAAAGAAAAGAGGAAGGCGGAACCTGTGGCTCAGTTCAAGGGTAAGGTCAAGTGGTTTAACAACGCCAAGGGCTACGGATTCATCGGACGCGAAGACGGGCCGGATGTATTCGTTCACTACTCAGCAATCCAGTTGGACGGATACAAAACGCTCAAAGAAGGCGACGAGGTCGAGTTCGACATAGTCGAAGGCCAGAAAGGTCCCCAGGCGGATGCTGTGATTCGCCTTCGGGATGCAGCCGCTCACAGCGCTGCTTAAGCGTCGATAGGTCCCGGGCGTATCGCAAGCGCAAGACCGCCGCCCGGCGGTAAGGGTGGAGTGCGCCCTCTCCATCGCTCCTTCTCACATTCTCAGTTGCTTCTGCTCAAATCTTCTAAAACCGCTTTCCGGAATTCCCGCCCGCAACGCCACACGATTGCACCGAGCAGCGGAGGGCGATTTAGCGCCGGCCTCCCGGCCCGCTGTCGTGCGGGTCTCCAGAGCCTTGTAGCGTCGGTCTCCAGACCGGCTGTCGTGCCGGTCTCCAGAGCCTTGTAGCGCCGGTCTCCAGACCGGCTGTCGTGCGGGTCTCCAGACCCGCACATGCCTGGGAACCACGAGATCAAAAGTGCAAATTCACGCGGTCAGAGGTCCCTCTGGCCTCCATCCCGAAAATGATCGATACTCAAGGGCGGAGAGTCGTTTCATGGACAACAAAACCATGGCCCGCCTGCTGGCGGAGACGGCCGACCTGCTCGAAATCAACGGCGCCGACAGCTTTCGCATCCGCAGCTACCGCCGCGCCGCCGAGGCCGCCGAGCAGACCACGGTCGACTTGACCGAAGCCGCCGCCGATACCGCGCGCCTCATGGAGATCGACGGCATTGGCAAGAGCATGGCTGCCAAGCTCCAGGCCATCGCCGCCTCTGGATCTCTTGATCAGCGCGACGAGCTGCTGCGGAAATACGGCGCCGGCGTCCTCGAGCTGCTCAAACTCCCCGGCATGGGCCCGAAAACCGTCGCTCTCCTCTGGGATGCGGCCAAAATCGGCAGCATCGACCAGCTTTCCCAGGCCATTGAAGCCGGCCGCCTCAATGGCCTGCCGCGCATGGGCGTCAAACAGATTGAAAAGCTGCGCAAGGGCATTGAGGACTATCGCCGCAGCGCCGGCCGCTTTCGCATCGACGTGGCCACCGAAGAAGCCGCGCGCATCGCATCTTATCTTTTGCAGTTCAAGGGAATCGCCAACGTCACGCCGGCCGGCTCCTTGCGCCGCGGGCGCGAGACCGTGGGCGACCTCGATCTGCTGGCCACCGGTCCGGCCTGCGAACCGGGGCACACTGATGCCGCCGTCGAACACGTCGCCGCCTGCCCCGGCATCCACGACATCATTGCCAAAGGCGAAAACAAGGTCAGCTTCAATCTCGACCAAGGCCTGCAGACTGCCCAGAGCCTGCAAGTCGATGTTCGCCTCCTCCCCACCGCCTCCTATGGCGCAGCCCTGCAATACTTTACCGGCTCCAAGGCGCACAACGTTGTGCTCCGCCAAAGGGCTCTCAAAATGGGCTATACCCTCAGCGAGTGGGCCCTGGCGCGCCTGGACGATGGCTCAACCGTAGCCGCCGCGACCGAAGAAGAGATCTACTCCGCTCTCGGCATGGACTGGATGCCTCCGGAGATGCGCGAGAACCTTGGCGAAATTGACGCCGCCGCCGAACACAAATTGCCGCGCGTCGTCGCCCTCGATGACATCCGCGGCGACGTGCACATGCACACGACCGCCAGCGACGGCCACAACTCGATCCGCGAGATGGCCGACGCCGCCCTCGCCTGCGGCTACCAATACATCGCCATCACCGACCACTCCAAGAATCTCGCCATGACCAACGGCCTCGACGAAAAGCGCGCCCTCGCGCAGATCAAGCAGGTGCGCGCAGTCGACCGCGAGATGGAAGGCCGCATCCGCGTCCTGACCGGCATCGAAGTCGACATTCTCGCCGACGGCGCACTCGACCTCGACGACGAAGTCCTCGCCCAACTGGATGTTGTCATCGCCAGCGTCCACACCCGCTTTGAGCAGTCCCGCGAGGAGATGACCAGCCGTGTGCTTCGCGCCATCGAGAACCCGTACGTCCGCATCCTCGGCCACCCCACCGGCCGCCTGTTGCTGCGCCGGGAGCCCTTCGCCATCGACCTGGTCGCGGTGTTCAAGCGCGCCGAAGAGCTCGGCGTCGCCATGGAGCACAATGCCGCGCCCGAGCGGCTCGACCTCAACGATCACGACCTCCGCCTGGCCAAAGAAATGGGCTGCCGCATCGTCATTTCGTCCGACTCCCACGATAGCCGCAACCTGGGAAAGATGGTCTACGGCATAAAGCAGTTACGCCGCGCCTGGCTCACGCCCACAGACGTTCTGAATACGAAGGATCCGAAAGGGTTCTTGACCGCGCCTAGGAAGCGGCCCTGATCAATTTTGCCTTGTTCTTAATGGCACATCAATCTGTTGTGAGAGGGGTCGCCAATAATGCTCTCCTGCAACAAGTTGGTTGACATGCTGGTTTAGATATGTCAACCTTACTTTAACCCACCTACGGCGTGCCGTAGGCCCAGAAGCCGTCGCATGAAAGTGCGGCGGCTTTTTGCATATAGAATTCTCCTCATGCGTACGGTCGTCTATGTCGACGGGTTCAACCTATACTATCGAGCCCTACGGAAAACCAAGTACAAATGGCTCAATTTGCAAGCACTTTGCGAGGCATCGCTTCCTAAAAGCTGCAACATAGTAGCCATCAACTACTACACAGCTCGCGTTTCCGGCGGCCGCAATCCCGCATCTCCGAAGGACCAGAACGTATATTTGAAAGCACTCGGAACGCTGCCCAAATTGCACATTCACTTCGGCAACTTCCAGGTCACAGATGCGTGGATGCCCTTGGTCCAGCCATTGCGATTCTGGCCTCCCGGCTTGACACCCTTTCCCATTCCCGACTCTGTTTGCGTGGCCAAGACGGAGGAAAAGGGCTCAGACGTCAATCTGGGCGCGCATCTGGTGCGGGATGCGTTTATGGGAGTATTCGATCACGCAGTCATCATGACGAACGACACCGACTTGAAAGAGCCGCTGCGACTTGTTGTGGAGGAGGTTAGACTGCCAGCCACGCTTCTTACTCCCGTCGGCGATCCCGCAGTCACCTTGAAAAAGCTCGCCACCGATGTTCGCCATTTGGGTCCGTACCTTGGCGTAAGCCAGTTTCCCGACCCGGTGATTGGGCGAGACGGAAAGCCCATTGCAAAACCCGTGGACTGGTGACTTTGCTCGATAAATCTCGGTGTCTAGTTCACCTTATGGCCTTCGTGAACCAGGTCTTTGATTTTGAGACCGCTCAGGCTGTTGCCTTTGCGTAGTTCCCGAATGGCATCGATCGCCTCGGCAACAGCGTGTTGTCCAAAGACTTCCACGGGCCGCGAAATCACAAACTTCTCTATGTATTGGTCCAACGCAACGCCTCGCGCCCTGGCTTCGGCAGCAAGCTGGGCATCGACCTCAGGTTATAACTGAATCTAGATCATGACCATTGGCGTCGGCAAGCCCCTCCACTCTCGTTCTTTAGCGTAGCAAAACACGCGGTGGATTGCCATATTTTCAAGCGCCTCGCTCCCTCGCTCCCTCGTTCCCTCGCTCCCTTGCTCCCCCGCCGGTAATCCCCCTTCGCGCCCTCGTAACCGGCCGCCAAAACTCTCCATAGCCGATTTCGTCCAGTTCGAGCTAAGATTAAGTGCGCAAGGTGGATGGAGACCCATGAGCCTGCTTCATCAGGAAGAACGGGACGATGCCGCCCGCGGCGAGGAGTTGACCAGAGGCACCAGCCACGTGGTGATCGCCGCCATCGTCGCCTGCCTGGTGGTGAGCATCGCGATTGCAATTTACGTGATTGCTAACCAGAAGCCGCCCTTTGCTACCGGCCAGATCACGGCCATCTGGGCGCATCCTCAACACACTGAAACCTCGGGCCTCGACGCCAATGGCATGCCCATGCCGAAGCAAGTTGCTGACCAGGTCATGGTCTTCACCACCGTAAGTCTGACGAATAAGACCGACCACCCGCTGTTTCTCGGCAACGTCACGACCAATGTCACGCTCGACGACGGCATCCACTCCGCCTATGCCGCCAACAAGGGCGACTACGAGCGCATCTTTGTGGCTTATCCGAACATTCCCGTGCCGCACTTGACGCCCATCTCGCCGCTCGGCACCACCATCGACCCCGGCCAGACGGTCGCAGGAACCTTTGTTTCGGCTTTCATGATGACGCAGCAGCAGTGGGACGCGCGCAAGAGCCTGGACTATACCTTCGCTTTCCGCTACCAGCCCGCCCTCGCCGTCACGCCCCACGTGCCCATTACTGAACGGTAGGCGGAGTAGGCGCGCTCTTGGGCGTCGAGAGATACCCCGTGATCTGGCTCTTCGAATTGATGGCATTCACCACCACCTCGAACAGTGCCGGATCCTTGCCGCTATAGAACTGCAGCGGCTCGTCGAGGCCGCGATTCGGCTTCGGCACCGCCTTGTCGTCGGAGTAAACCACCAGCGTGTAAATGTTCTTCTTGGGGTCGACCCTTTTCAGTTCCAGGCTGATGGTGCCCACCGGCTTTCTCTGTCCCTTGGTCAGCGTGAATTCGTAGAAGTTCCGGTCGCCCTTGTGCGCCAGCGTCACCAGCTCGTCGTGATTCCGGGCGATGACGCTATTGGTGTTGCTTAGGTCGCCACGCACGCTCTGCAGCTGGCTCTCCGTGGCGGCCAGGTCGCTTTGGGTTTTAGTCAGGTCCGTCTTGACCCCGCCCACATCGGTCTGCACAGTGGTGACCTGGTTCGAAACTGTGCTCACCTGCTGTTCGGTCTGCTTCTGCTCGCTTTCCAGCTTCTGGCTATCGGCCTCTTCTTGCTTGATAATCGCCTGGGCGCGCTGGTCAAGCTGCTTCTGCGTCAGGCCCAGCGATTTGCCCAGCTCGTCCGTGGCCACCTGCAGCCGGGCTTCGGTTTCCCGCTGATTCGCGGCCAGTTTGGCATTCTGCTGCTGCGCTTCCGTCAGCTCGGCCTGCTGGGCGGTGATTTTGCTGTTCAGGGTCATGCACCAGATCAGACCAGCAATGGCGGCCAGCAGTGCAACGGCGATGGCGGCTAACAACGCGCCGGAGTACGTTCGGGGGGTCTCGTCAATCTCACTCATTCGTTTGCCTTTCGTGCTCCGGGGGCTTCTCCGAACCAACCGCACCGGGCGTCTGGACGGCATCTTGTCCGGTTAGACGCCGTACCGGGAGTAAATTGTCTCAATCCTTCTGGAAAATCTCTGCAATTCGCCTTCTTCCCGAGAGCGGCTTCCCTGCCCTCCAGGCCAGCCAAAACCCTCCCACGCATCCGGCGAACCTACAGGATAAATCCAACGGGCGGGTCTTGTGCAGTGTTCGTCCTTGTTCCCGCAGTCCCTGCCTTTGCGCTCCCTCGCTCCCCCGCTCCCTTGCTCCCTGTCTTTGCGCTAAGCTATAAACATCTTTACTGCACTTTTTTGGCGCCGCGCCTCCAAAGGGGGGCCCGGAACTCCATCTCAAGGCCAAACCGCATCGCAAGAACAGGAGAGACAAAGGGTATGTCGACTGCTGTCGCAGGAAAGGGTCTGGAAGGAGTTGTTGCCGCGAACTCCGGTATCTGCTGGATCGACGGAGAAGCGGGGATCCTCTCCTACCGCGGCATCGACATTCATGAGCTCGCTGACCACTCGACCTTCGAGGAAACCACCTATCTGCTGTGGAACGGCATACTGCCCAATGCCCTCGCCCTGCGCGAGTTCTCGGCTCAGCTCGCCCTGGCGCGCTCCCTCGACCAGCGCGTCATCGAAATGCTGAAAACCTTTCCCACCGCCGCCACGCCCATGGAGGTGCTGCGCACTGCGGTGTCGGCATTGAGCTTTTACGATGCCGACGAGAAAGACAACTCGCACGACGCCAACGTCCGCAAGGCCTACAACCTCACCGCGCAGATCGCCATGATCGTGGCCATTTACGACCGGCTCCGTAAAGGCAAGGAAATCGTTCCTCCCGACCGTTCGCTCTCCCACGCAGGCAACTTCCTCTGGATGCTGAACGGCGAAATGCCCTCCGAAACTGCCACTCGAACACTGGACATTGCCCTCATCCTCCACGCCGACCACGAACTCAACGCCTCCACCTTCGCCGCCCGCGTCATCGCCGCTACACTCTCTGACATCCACTCCGCCATCACCGGCGCCATCGGCGCGCTCAAGGGCCCGTTGCACGGCGGGGCAAATGAAGGTGTCATGCGCCTGCTGCTCACCATCGATAAGGAAGGCGCCGATCCCGTCGAATACGTGAAAGGCATGCTCGACGCCCGGCAAAAAATCTCCGGCTTCGGCCACCGCGTCTACAAAACCGAAGACCCGCGCGCCACCCACCTGCGCAAAATGAGCGAGCAGCTCGGCAAGGATTCCGGTAATCCCAAGTGGTTCGACATGTCCCGCGCCATTGAGCTCTACATCAACCAGGAAAAGAAGCTCAACGCCAACGTCGATTTTTATTCCGCCTCCACCTACGCCACGCTGGGCGTCGACATCGATCTCTACACACCCATCTTCGCCATCAGCCGCATCTCCGGCTGGGCCGCCCACGTCATCGAGCAGCTCGACGATAACCGCCTCATCCGCCCCCGCGCCGAATACATCGGTCCGCCCTATCCCACCCACTGGGTCCCCGTCGAAGAGCGCCTGTAAGCATCGGTGGCGAGTTCGCGACAACGAATGAGTGAGAAGAGCGACATTTTTTGTGTCAGGTTTGTGTTGGGGTGGGGGTTTCGTTAAGTCCCGCAGAATCAGGCGAAACGTTGGTTTCGATGGTGCGTTTACCCCGTCAAATGTTCGCCTAAGCGGTGTCATTCGCCCCGCAAATCTTCGCTCATGTGGTTGCGATTCTTTGATACAAATACCGTGAAATTGGCCATCTGAACGGTGAGTGTAACCGGGAAATTGACCAAATAAGAGCAATGGTTTGCAGAGAATTTCCCAAAAACACGTCAAAACGGGCTCCAGAGCGTATTTTTGGGGCCATTTTGCGGTGTTTTTCGCGTATTTTTGATGCAAGAAAGCGTTTACTCGGCGCTAAAAGGATGTCCCCCAAAACTTCTCGCGCCTCTCCTTTACGCCCTCTTTGCGGAAAAGATGCGAGACTGTTTCTGCATCCCAAAATCCGGAGGTCTACCCCAATGAAAACGGAACACATGCGGATTCTGAATCTGAATTGGCTGTTGCCGGTCGCGCTCACTATCGCCGCTGCGGCCTTTGCCGTCACACCCTCCCATGCGCAGCAGCTCGACCCCGTCAAAGGACCGATGTCACTCCAGGCGCCCGGGCCGTTTCTCGAAGGCTCGAAGGGCGGCGGCACGTATGGGTACTCCATCAAGTCCGACTTTGCGCGCGTCGAGTCGTTCAGCTACGCCGATGGCGAGACCCTGAAAGGAAAGTCCGAATGGGTGACTGCATCGGCCGCCGATGCGCAGACCTCCGCAACCCCCGACAGCAACTCGCCCCAGCCGAACCTGGCCGCTGCATGGGACCTGGTGAACGGCCCGGGCTATTACGCCGCACATGTTGCGGGCAAGAAGATCCTGCGCGGAACCTTCAACGGAGACAAGGGAACCACCCTCGAGGTTGAATCGCTCGACAACTTTGTCGCGGTCGGCGTGGACAATCAAGGCAATCTGTTCAAAATTGTCTGGTAGCGGCAGCAATCTGCGGCGCCGGTCTCCAACTGTAGCGCCGGTCTCCTGACCGGCTGTCGTGCGGGCCTCCCGGCCCGCACATGATCATGGCGGAGAAACGCGGGCCTGGGCGGCCCGCGTTTCGTCTGCGATCAAATCAGTGCTGGCGGATGTTAGCCAGGGCCCGAAGGATTGTGCGGGTGTTCTTGTTGATCACCTGACGAAGGTACATGGTAATGGCGAACAGGAGA
>JBEKAS010000162.1:0-9584 GCA_050015795.1 Occallatibacter sp.
ATTTATCAGCGCACAGGCGCGTATCCGCTCAATCTCAATACTGTGTATCAACTGATGGCCGATCCCGCGGCCGGCCCCGAAGGGAAAAACCAGAGAATCGACAAGCGCGCGCCGTGGGTCATGTTTCCGGAGTTCGTGCTTTATTGGCTGAGTGGGCGGCGCGTGGGCGAGTACACCAATGCCAGCCACACCGGCCTCGTGAATCTGAAGACCGGCGCCTGGGATGCGGATCTTTTCGAGATCCTGGGCCTCGCAGTGGAGGCGGCGCCGCCGATCGTGACGACGGGCACGGTGCTGGGGCCAATGAAGGGACCGCTGGCCGCGCTCGACGCATTTCGCGCCACGCAGATTATTGCGCCGGCCACGCACGACACGGCGAGCGCCATCGCGGGCATTGCCACGGATCTGAGCTCGGCGGCGTACATCAGCTCGGGCACGTGGTCGCTGGTGGGCACGATCACGCAAACGCCGGTCACCACGCGGCACGCCTTCGACGCCGGGTACACTAACATTGGCGCGGCGGGCGGCGGGTTGCTGTTTCACTCGCTCATCAACAGCATGTGGGTGCTGAAGCAATGCATGGATGGGTGGGCGGCGACGGGAAGGCCATGGTCCATTGAGACACTTGTCCAAGAGTCTGCCGCACGCGGTGCTTCCACGACGGGCGTGCTGGATATGGATGCGCCGACGCTGATGCTCGACTCCGGAATGCCCGGGCGCATTAACAGCGAACTCACGCGGCTGGGATTCGATGAGATTCCCGATGTGGCAGGCAACGAGCCGCTCTTTGCGCGGACAATCTTCGAGAGCCTGGCCCTGCGCTACGCGTCGGCACTGACGAATCTCGAAAAAATGCTGGGCCGCAAGCTCGATCGCATTCACATGATTGGCGGAGCGACTCGCAATAAATTGTTGATCGAGTTGACGGAGAAGCAGACGGGGCTGAAGGTCGAGATCGGGGAAACCGAAAGCTCGACCGTCGGCAGCCTGGCGATTC
This sequence comes from Occallatibacter sp., assembly GCA_050015795.1. Classification (GTDB taxonomy): domain Bacteria; phylum Acidobacteriota; class Terriglobia; order Terriglobales; family Acidobacteriaceae; genus Telmatobacter. The sequence continues at coordinate 998 of JBEKAS010000162.1, forward strand.
AACTGGCGGCGAGCGAGGCCGCGGGCGAGCGCGTGACGCCAGAAGCCGTTCGCAAGTGGGCTATGCGGTTGTGCCGCGACGAGGCTTGCTAGTCCGGCAAGGGCTATGCGCGCGGAAGATTCAAAACAGAAGGTCGCGAAGTTTCAACGCGCGGTGCGCGCGGCGCTGAAGCCGCGGGCTGATGCAGAGCGGGCCGCGGGGATGCGCGCCTACATGCGCGGCCGTTTTGAGTATCTGGGAATTACCACGCCCGAGCGGCGAGAAGCGGTTGCGCCACTAATCCGCGCCTTCAAGCCGGCGACCGCGGGGGAGTTGCGTGGGACGGCCGAGGGCTTGTGGGCGATGCGCGAGCGCGAGTACCAATATGTCGCGGCCGATTTGCTGGCGCGTTACCACGCAGCGCTGAGTTTCGACGATCTCGGCTGGCTGCTCGATCTGGCGCAGGAGAAATCCTGGTGGGACACGGTCGACTGCATCGTAAAAGTGGTGGGCAAGATTGTGCGCCGCTCGGGCGTTAGGGGCGTGCGTGCGATGGACCGGGCCGTGAAGCACAAGGATTTCTGGGTGCGGCGCATTGCGATGCTGCACCAGCTCGGGTCGCACGACGCGTGCGACACGGAGCGGCTGTTCCGCTTCGCCGAGTTGCTTGCGTCCGAGAAGGAATTCTTCATTCGCAAGGCGATCGGCTGGGCGCTGCGCGATTACGCGTGGCACGACTGGCGGGCCGTCGAGAAGTTCCTCAAATCCACGTCTGCGGCGCTTTCGGGCCTCACGGTCCGCGAGGCGAGCAAGAATTTCTTGGGCGCTACGTCAGCGCGGCAAGGCCGGCAGCGCTTGACTTGACGCGACGGCTGGGGTACTTTTTTCTTACACGGGAAAGGAGGGTGATCCAGCCTATGCAAAAAGATTCTTCGAGTAGTAACTTACGTGAGGTGACTGAGGCCTAGGGCATCGCGCCCAAGACCCCAGGTAAGTCCAGACGGAGAATTCTCCGTCGTGGCTCTGGCACTCGCGGCAGCGCGATGGCCTTAGTCCAATCCCAACAGATCACCCGCAGCGGCCTGGGAACGCGGGTTTCCGGGCCGTTGGTGTTTTGAACGGGATACACAGGGACTGCCCGAATAAGGTTTACACATTCTCTTCAGGCGCATCCGGCTCCTCCAGCAGTTTCGCAACCTCTTCCTGCAGTTGGGGAAGATAAACCTGGACGATCTCCCAGACGATGTCGTCCCGCACTGTCGCGTAGCCGTGAATGATCTGATTTCGAAAGGCCACAATCTCGCTGGGAAGGGTAATGCGGTCGCGATAGTTAGGGAAGTGCTGCAGAAGTTGCGCGAGGGCCTCGCCGATGATCCCGAATTTGCGTTCGACCGCCGCGCGCAAAATCTCGTCTCGCAAGTAAACATTCAAGTCCTTGCCGGAGATAAATGTGTGGATGCTCGCAGACGCATTTGCGATATCCCAGAGATAGGCTTTCGGTTCACGCTGCATAGAGGATCTGCTGCTGATCGTTGATCTCTTTGAGAATATAGGGATTCTGTATGGCTCCGGCTTCCACTAGGTCGACAGGCCGGGTCAGCAACGCACCGAGCGCCGCCCGCAGCGCAAAATAGCTTCGCATCCGCTGCGCTGCCGGAAGAGGTTCGAATTCCACCAGGAAATCGGCGTCGCTCCGCTGGGGATCGAAATCCTGACGCAGGATCGAGCCAAAGACCGCTAGGCGGCGCACCTGGTACCGCCGGCAGAGGCTTGCGATCACATCAGGATCGAGTTGAAGCGCGTTTTCCATCATAGCTCCGCAAGCAGAATAACACCGGGCCGGTTTGTTCCGGCCAAATTCTGGTTTATGGCGGCGTTCTTCACCTCGAGATCGGACTTTATGGTTTCAATGCCGTAAAATCAGCGTAAAGATGAAGTGTCCATATTGCGGTTTCGGGCAGGATCGGGTGGTGGACTCGCGCGAGAGCAAAGAGGCCGACTCGATCCGGCGGCGGAGAGAGTGCGAGAAGTGCGGCCGGCGCTTTACGACTTACGAGCGCATCGACGAGATTCCCTACATGGTGGTGAAGAAAGACGGGCGCCGCGAGCGCTTCGACCGGCAAAAAGTGCTGAGCGGCCTGCTGCGCGCCTGCGAAAAACGGCCGGTCGCGTCGAATCAGTTGGAAAAAATCGTCGACGCAACGGAAGCCTTCCTCGTCGACGCGCCGGAGCGCGAACGCACTACCTCCGAAGTCGGCGAGCTCATCATGCAGCACCTCAAAGGCCTCGACACCGTGGCCTACATCCGCTTTGCGAGTGTGTATCGCGACTTCAAGGATGTGCGCGAGTTCAAGGAAGAGCTGGAAGGGCTGCTGGGCAGCCACGGGAAGAAAAAGGGCTAGCTGTTAGCTCTTAGCTTTTAGCTGCTAGCTTGTCGTTCTGTGTGGGGCGCTGGCGCGGCACGGAATTCCTTGAGGAGCCAGTGTGGCGCCCCGGAAGTTTATCGCATACAAGCGGAAAGACAGCCGCAGATCCTTCGACTGCGTGGGCCGCGCAGAGCGCGGCCCACTTCGCTCCGGATGACAATTTCATTGTGATGCGAACTCCTGACTCACCACACCATTTGCTAATCCGCTCTAGACGGAGCTCTCGACGCGGCGCAGAATGGCGGCTACGCCGCTCACGGAGCCGTTATTCTTGTCCAGAATCGGCGAAGTGCTGATCTCCACTTTGATTTGCTGCGATTCGCGGGTCATCAAGGTTGCCATCTCGCTGCAGGGCAGCTCAAGCATGGCTTGGAGATTGAGCACTGCTCTACAGCCTGAGGGACGCGCCTCAATCGGCAGGACCTCGTCGATCGCCATGCCCATCAACTCGTTTGCGCTCCAGCCGGAGAGCCGTTCCGCAGCAGGATTCACGGAGCGGATCACGCCCAGTGCGTCGGTGAGGATCATGGCGTCGCCAAGGGAGCGCATGGCGTTCTCCAGCCATCGACAGGCGCGCTGCGTCTCTTCCAGCGCATTCTTCCTCTCCGTCACATCCATGAAGATCATGCGCATGCCTGCCGGCTTCCCGCCGGTTTTGCGGATCATGGTTCGGTGAATCTCGTAAGTGCGGAATCTGCCGGAGCAATCGAAGATGGAGCGGCAGATGACCGGGGGCTCCTCGCCCGAGGCCATGAGCGAAAGAAAGGCGGCGGTGCTTCGATTCTTTTCATCAATGGCCAGCAGATCCCATCCGCTTTTGCCGATGAGCTCGCCCTGCTCGGGATGGTGCAGAGCAAGGGTTGCGCGGTTGGCGCGCGTGATGATTCCCCGCGCGTCCATCTCTACATAGGGCAGAGGCAGGTGGTCGATGTTGAGCGTCGACTTCCGCGCGGTCTTGTTGGAAGGGTTTCGAGGAGTTGCTTTCATCGTGTTCTCCCGCTGGTGGTCAGCAAGGTAATTTTGTAGAGATCGTCGGCGCTTTTCAGCCGCTCAATTGGTGTCACGTCGAAGGTGATGGGAATGCGCAGCATGGTGGCGCGGCCGCCGATGATCACGCTGGTCTCGCGATTCTGCATGGCGATACGTTCCAGTTCCGCGGTAAGAATCTGATCGTTGGCGCGGCCCTGCAGAATGGCCAGCAGCGAGGAGTCGCTCCAGTGATAGATGGCGTCGTCGGAGTTCAGGCTTTGCGTGAGAAACGCGGAAACGGCCATCAGGCAGTCTTCTACTGCCTCAGGGCCGAAGCGCTGGTTGATCATGTTCAGGCAGCTCAACCGGAAGAGGACGATGAATGCCTTGCCGCCGCTCTCGAGGAGTCGCTTGACGTGCTCGATGGCGGTGCCGCCGCCGCGCAGGCCTGAGGCATTGAGGTTTTCAGTGGAGTGGTCGGCGGTGCGGAACTGCGAGGCTTCAGCGGGAGCGGATTCAGCGCCCGCGGGATGCAGAAAAGCCTCCAGGCGATCGTGGAATTCCTGGGCGCCTTGCGCCGTGTTGACGCCCGCCAGCTTGCGGATCAGCCCGGCGGGATTGGGCGCGGAAGCATCGATGCCCAGGCTCCGCAAAAGCTCGCGGAAGAGGAACGAAACCACCGCGCGCCACTCCGTAGTGCGGTTGCGCAACTCGGCTTCGCTGCGGCTGCGATAGTTCTCGAACTCGCGCAGCACCAGCCGCACCTGCGCGAGCTTCTCCTCTTCCGGCAGCCGGTCGGGGAGCTGCAAGGCGAGCTTGGCGACATTGGCGCGAAACTCCTTGTAGATTTCGGGGTCCACTTCGGGAACGCCCAGCGCGGCGCCTTCCACGACCAGGGTCAGGACGCGCTCCGGGTTAGGGAGCTCGGCCGCCTTTTTCTCCGTCGAGCTCGACCCGCCCAATCCGGTCATCCGGCGCAGGTTCATCCGGCAAGGACTCCTCCCTGTTTCTATCGGCAAAAAGCGCCGCACCAATAGGGGCGGCGCGGTCCGCAAAGGCTGCGCGCACACTCGTCCTCTTGTACACTAAGTAAGTACAAGGCCATGAAAACCAGACATTCTGTAGGCATCCTGGGCGCGACCGGAATGGTCGGCCAGCGTTATATTCAATTGCTCGAAAACCATCCTTGGTTCGAGGTGACCTGGATTGCGGCCAGCGACCGGTCGAGCGGAAAGCCTTATGGCGAGGCCGCCAAGTGGCGTTTGGACACGCCGCTGCCGGAGCGGATCGCGAAGATGGTTGTGTCGCCGGCCGAGCCGGAAAGCGCGCCGAAGATTGTCTTTGCCAGCGTCGACGCGGCCATTGTCCGCGAGATGGAGCCGAAGTTTGCCGCGGCCGGATGCGCCGTGATCTCGAACTCGAGCGCGTTCCGCATGGCGCCCAACGTACCGCTCGTGATTCCCGAGGTGAACGCCGATCATCTGCACCTGATCGAAGAGCAGCCGTGGCGCAAAGAGTCGGGCGGCTACATTGTGACCAATCCGAATTGCTCCACCATCGGGCTGGTGGTGGCGCTCAAGCCGATCGAAGAGCGCTTCGGGATTGAGACCATTTTTGTGACTACGATGCAGGCCGTGAGTGGCGCGGGCTATCCCGGGGTGGCGTCGATGGACATTCTCGACAACGTGGTTCCGTTCATCGGCAGCGAAGAAGAGAAGATGGAGGCGGAGACGCTGAAACTGCTGGGCAAGCTGGAGGGCCACGGCGTGACGGCGCTGGGCGCAAAGATGACGGCGCATTGCAACCGCGTGCCGGTGGTCGACGGGCACACGGAATGCGTGTCGATTAAGCTTGGCAAAAAGCTGGGCAGGGAAGTGACGCGCGAGGACATTCTGGCGGCATGGGCGGAATTCAATCCGCTGGCCGCACTGGGATTGCCGTTTGCGCCCGCGCAACCCGTGGAGTGGACGGCGCAGAACGACCGGCCACAACCGCGGCTCGACCGCAATCGCGGCAACGGCATGGCGGTGACCGTGGGACGGCTGCGCCCGTGCAATGTGCTGGATTGGAAGTTTGTGCTGCTTTCGCACAACACCGTGCGCGGCGCGGCCGGCGCAACCATTTTGAATGCCGAGATGCTGGTGAGCCTGGGGAAATTGGAGCCGGTGGCGGCGACGACAGTGAGATAAATTGGCGCTACCCCACCCTGGCGGCAAAAACAAAGACGCCGCGAGGGTGAGGCACCCGCGATGACGCAAGGCTGAAACACAGCTGAAAGCTGATAGCTGACTGCTGAAAGCTGGTTTGGATTTCGCATGAACCTGGTAGTGATGAAGTTTGGCGGTACGTCGGTGGAGGATCCGGCGGCTATTGGGCGCACCGCGGGCATTGTGGCCGGACGCGTGGCCAGCGGCAAGAGCCCCGTGGTGGTGGTGAGCGCCATGGCCAAGGTGACCGACCAGTTGCTGCGCGCCGCGGCCGCGGCCGCGCAGGGCGACCGCGCCGGAGCGCTGGCCATCAGTTCGCGCCTGCGCGCGCGGCATCGCGACACGGCAGCGGACCTGGTGAAGGATGCGGCCGAATGCGCCGCGCTGGTCCGCACCATCGAGGAGAAGTTCGCGACGCTCGATGAAGTGTTGCGGGGTCTGGCGGCAATTCGCGAGCTCACGCCGCGCATTTCCGATCTCATCGTCAGCTACGGCGAGCGGCTTTCCAGCCGCATTGTGGCCGCCGCCTTCCGCGAGCGCGGGGTGGACGCGGCGCATGTGGATGCGCGCGAAGTCATCGTTACCGACTCGGAGTTTCAGAAGGCCGCGCCGCTGGACGACATCATCGAGAAGCGCGCGCAGGAAAAGCTGCTGCCGCTGCTCGGCGAAAGCAAGGTTCCGGTGATGGGCGGCTTCATCGCGTCGAACGAAGCGGGACTGACGACCACGCTGGGCCGCGGCGGCTCGGATTACACCGGCGCCCTGGTGGGCGGCGCGCTCGCGTCCGAAACCATCGAGATCTGGACCGACGTGGACGGCATCATGACCGCCGATCCGCGCGTGTGCTCCGACGCGCTGCGCGTGAAGGTGATCAGTTTTGAAGAAGCGGCGGAGCTGGCCTACTTCGGAGCCAAGGTGCTGCACCCGGCCACCATTCTGCCGGCGGTGAAGAAGAACATTCCCGTGCTGGTGCTCAACAGCCGCAACCCGTCGAACGAAGGCACGCGCATCATCTCCGTGGCGCCGCACTGCAAGAGCCCGTTCAAGTCCATCGCGGTCAAAAGAAAGCTGACCATCATCGACATCGTGGCCAGCCGCATGCTGATGACGCACGGCTACCTGAGCAAGATGTTCGCCATCTTCGACAAGCACAAGTGCCCCATCGACATGGTTTCGACGAGCGAGGTTTCGATCTCCGTCACGGTCGACTCCAACGCGAGCCTGCCGCAGATTGACGCCGACCTGAAGGCGCTGGCCGACGTGACCTACGAAGGCAAGAAGGCGCTGGTGTGCATGGTGGGCGAGGACATTCGTGGCCAGAACGGCATTGCCGCGCAGGTGTTCAACGCCATCCGGCACATCAACGTGCGCATGATCTCGCAGGGCGCAAGCGAAATCAACATGAGCTTCATGATCGAAGAGGACGACGCCGATGAGGCGGTGCGCTCGCTGCACGCGGCATTCTTCAAAGAACCCGATCCGGAAATCTTCGACGTGGAAGCGCGAAAACAGCTTCTAGCTCCTAGCTCCTAGCTTCTAGCTTTTGGCTGGGCGCCCCATCGTTTCCGCGTTTTGTGCGGAAAGAGTGGGAGGCCACAAATGTTCGTCCGCAGTTTTTCGAGCTAGCGGCTAGAAGCTAGCAGCTAGGAGCTGTAATTCATGCTGATTCTCGTTCTGGGCAAGGGAAAGACCGGCAGCCTGGTGGCCGAAGTGGCGCGGGAGCGCGGCCACGGCGTGCGCGCGCTCGACATCGATGAAAATCTTCATGCTTCGGCGCTGACGGCTCCTAACCTGGCCGGCGTGGATGTTGTCATCGACTTCACCGCTCCCGAAGCGGCCGTTGAAAACATGCGCGCGGTGCTAGCTCTGGGCGGGCGGATTGTTGTCGGAACGACCGGATGGCACGCCAAGGTAAATGAGATGCGTGCGCTGGCGCTTGAGCGTGGCGGCGGATTGCTCTACGGGACCAATTTCTCCATCGGCGTGCAAAAGCTCTTCCAACTGACGGCGGAACTGGCGAAGCTCGAGGGTTACAAGTTCTCGATTGACGAGACGCATCACGTGACCAAGCTCGACGCACCCTCGGGCACGGCGCTCACGCTCAAGGAGATTATTCTCGGCGTCAGGCCCGGTATTGAGGTGCCTATCGAGTCGCACCGCGTGGGCGATGCCAAGGGCGAGCACGTGGTGCGCGCCACGAGCGACTGCGATGTGCTCGAACTGCGGCATGATGCGCACAGCCGGCGCGGCTTTGCGCTGGGCGCGGTGCGCGGCGCCGAGTGGCTGGCCGGCAAATCGGGCACGTGGGAGTTCCGCGAGATCTTCGACAAGCTTTAACGCGACACTTGGATCTGCGCTGCCAGACATCCACATCGGCTTTAGCGAACCGTTATACACTTGACCTGTTATGGAAATGACTGGTTGTGGTACCGCAATTGTGACGCCGTTTCGGGCGGATGGATCGGTGGACGAGCCGGCGCTTTGGTCGCTGGTGAACTGGCAGATCGAGTCGGGCATTGATTTTCTCGTGGCCTGCGGCTCGACGGGCGAGGCCGCGACGCTGGACGAGGAAGAGTGGCTGCACACCATTCGTCTCGTCATCGATGCGGCGGCGAGGCGCGTTCCCATCTGGGGCGGCTGCACGCACAACTCCACGCGAGTGCTGGTGCGGCAGGCGGCGCTGCTCAAGCGCGTGCCCGGTGTGGCCGCGGTGCTTTCGGCCAATCCCTATTACAACAAGCCGACGCAGGAGGGACAGTTCCAACACTTTCTGGCGCTGGCGCGCGAGGTCGATCCTCTGCCGGTGTGCATGTACAACGTGCCGGGACGCACGGCCGCGAACCTGGAGCCGGAGACGGTAGCGCGGCTGGCCGCGGCGGCGAAGAATATCGAGGCCATCAAGGAAGCCAGCGGCAAGCTGACGCAGTTTGCCGATCTGGCGCATCAACTGCCGCGCGGCTTCAAGATTTTTTCGGGCGACGACAACCTGGCGCTTGCGGCCATCGC
>JBEKAS010000163.1:0-9533 GCA_050015795.1 Occallatibacter sp.
CGTGAAAGAGATTACCGAGCAGCGGATGGTGGTGACGATCAACCGCGACGACAATATTTTCCTGAACGATCAGCCGGTGAACATCCACGATCTGCCGTTGAAGTTGCACCAGGCGGGCGTGGATCCCGCGCACCAGTCGATTTACCTGCGCAGCGACGAGCGAGTGTCGTTTGGAAATTTTGCCAGCGTGATGGACGCGGTAAAGCAGTCGGGAATTACCAATGTGTCGATTGTGACGCAGCCGCTGGATACGAAGGGATCGACGGGGAACGGCGGGAATTAGCGGGGCGAGCGGAGCCAGCGGAGTAAGGTAGGTTCCCACCCTAAACGCAAAGAACGCGTTTAGGATGGGGCACCCAGCGGTTTGAGGAACTTGCAATCAGCGGCATGAACAGCATTCTGGATAGCGGCGATCACCTGGAGCGGGAACTGACGGCGGAGCCGATTGCGGGACCGGCGGCGGGAGCGCTGGGGCTGCATCTGGCGCTCGGCGTGCTGCTGGTGAGTTACGCCTGGATGCTGGGACTGTTTCATCACAATTTCTGGGGCAGTCCGGGCGCCGGCGGATCCATTCAGGTGAACCTGACCAGCACTCTGCCACTAAAATCCGATGAAGTAAACCAGAACGTACTGGCCACCGAGACGCCGAGCAAAGCGCCGGCTCCCCCGAGTCCCAAAGAAAAGCAGCGCGCGGACGAAACCGCGATTCCGATTGTGGGCAAGAAACTGAAGCCCCGGCAAATGAACACGCCGAAGACACAACAGCACCAGCCGACGCCGCGGCAGAACCAGGCGCAATACGGCGAGCAGTCGGGCTCGCTGATGCCGCACCAGACGCAGCCGGGCACCATTGGGCAGACCACGGTGGGCGACAATAATTTTGCAAGTATGTATCCGTGGTACGTGCAGGGCATCAACAACGCCGTGGGCAGCAAGTGGAACAAGTACGAAGTGAATCCGGCCACGCCCAAGGGAGCGCGCGCCTACGTGGTCTTCACCATTCACCGCGACGGAAGCGTGGGCAACCTGCAGCTGGATCAATCGAGCGGCAGCCCCACCCTGGACATCTCATGCCAACGCGCGGTGCAGCGCGTGGAAACGCTGGGCTCTCTGCCGCCGCAATATAATCAAAGCACGTTGAAGGTTTCGTTCTACTGCGAGTATTGAAGTACAGGTGTCAGGTTTCAGCTGGCTTGGCAGCCGGTCTGAAGCGCAGAGATTGCAGAAAAACAGAGGGTTAGCTGGCGATAGTTCGCCTAGCGATCGCCCTCAGGCTCAGAAGCGGCATCTAACGATTCAGCAGCATCGGCGGCCTCAAAAAGGCCCCGTTCAAGGGCGTGCGCAACACCATCCCAAACTTCGAGGAAGGACTGCACATCGCATGAAGGCAATTTTGAGGGTTTTGCCCCTGTTCTTGCTTTCCCCGGCGTATTTTCTTGGCGTCCAGGCGACGGCCCAGGATTGGGTTCGCACCGGAACGAACCTGGGGAATCAGCATATTCGCCTGGCGGCCGCGGACTTCAAGCCGGTGGGTAGCGATCCTCAGACGCCGGTGCTGAAGAACGTCTTCGACACCACCCTTTTCAACGATCTCACCAACGCGGGCATCTTCGACATGGTGTCAAAGAGCCTGGCGCCGCAGTCGATGCCGGGCTCGCCGCAGGAGTTGGTGCCGGCGCAGTGGTTGGCGCAGCCGGCCAACGCATCGATGGTGGCGTTGGGCGCGCTTTCGGCGGACAACGGGCGCCTTGTGGTGTACGGCTGGCTGATGGATACCACCACGGCGGGCAGCCCGCCGGTGCTGACCCGGCAGTATAACGAACAGGCAAGCGAAGACATGGCGCGGACCTTGGCTCATCGTTTTGCCGACGACATCATCGCGCGGCTGGGCGGCGGCATCGACGGCATAGCCGAAACCAAGATCTATTTTGTGAGCAATCGGACGGGATCCAAGGAAATATGGGCGATGGATTACGACGGCGCCAATCAACACGCCGTCACGCATCTGGGCACGGTCTCGATGTCACCGCGCATCTCGCCCGATGGTTCGCGGGTCGCCTTCTCCTCGTTGGGAAATGAGGGCTGGGCGATCCGCATGTTCTCGCTCGACCTGGAGCGCACGGTGGGATTTCCGGCAGGCACGGCGGGAGGCAGCAACCTGTCGCCGGCGTGGTCGGCCGATGGGACCAAACTGGCATTTTCCTCGGCGCGATCGGGGCATCCGGAGATCTGGGCAGCGGATGCGGGCGGCGGCAATCTGCACCAGATGACTTCGTTCGGAGCGGATGTGTCGCCGGCGTGGAATCCGCGCACGGGAGCGCAACTAGCGTTTGTGAGCGGGCGCACGGGCGAGCCGCAAATCTATGTGATGGATCAGGATGGCGCCAATGTGCAGCGCATGACCGACAGCGGCTACGCGATCTCGCCCTCGTGGTCGTCCAACGGCGGCATGCTGGCCTTCAGTTGGAACCGCAAATACGGTCCCGGCGATCCCGGCGGCCAAGACATCTACGTGATGGACATCGCCAGCAAAAAATGGCTGCAGGCCACGCACGAAGCGGGAAACAACGATTTTCCGTCGTGGTCGCCGGATGGGCGGCACATCGTGTTTCAGCGCGAAATCAACCACCGCACGCAGATCTGGTCGATGCTGTCGGACGGGACAGAGCAGCATCAGCTCACGTTCAGCGGCGACAACTCGATGCCGAACTGGAGCTGGAAGTGAGGAGAACGGAGTTAGCGGGGCTAGCGGGGTTGGCGGGGTTAGCGGGGTTAGCGGAGTTGGCCTCCCACCCTTTCCGCAAAGAACGCGGAAAGGATGGGGCAGGGCAGCAACCGGTATCCCGGCGCGATGCACTATGATCTTATCGGTGCTCAAATCGAATGGCGGCAAGCGCGGCGATACGAAGCCGGATTGCCCGGAACATTGACTCGACTTTCTTGAGAAAAGGAGAACTCTCTTGAAGCTACGGAATGGTTTATTGACCTCTACCCTCCTTTTGATTGCCTTGACCGCTGTATCGGGCTGCAAAAAGAGCAAGCCCCTGGCGCCGCCGGCAGAGACGGCCCCGCCCGCGACGGCGCCCACCCCGACCGCGACATTGACCGCGACACCAACTGTGATTTCGGCCGGCGATCAGGTGCAGTTGACCTGGCGCACTACCGACGCTACGTCGGTTACGATTGACGGGATCGGCGACGTTCCTTCAGTGGGCGTGAAGACGGTGACTCCGGCGGCGTCGACCACCTATCACCTGGTGGCGCGCGGCGAGGGAGGCTCGGCAGACGCTTCGGCGCGCGTGACCGTGAATTCGCCGCCGGCGATCGAGACCCCTGCGACCTCGATGACCGAAGAACAGGATTTCAAGGCGCACGTACAGGACATCTTCTTCGACTACGACAATTACGACATCCGTATCGACGCGCAGCCGACGCTGGCGAAGGACGCCGATTTCCTGCTGCAGCACCCCAACATCAAGGTCGTGATCGGCGGCTACTGCGACGAGCGCGGATCCAACGAGTACAACATCGTCCTGGGCCAGAACCGGGCGCAGGCGACCAAGACCGCGCTGGTGACAGCCGGCGTCGCAGCCGACCGCATCCGCGTGATCAGCTATGGCAAGGAGAAGCCGTTCTGCACGGATTCGAACGAGGAGTGCTGGCAGTTGAACCGCAGAGCCGGATTCACGATCGACAGATAAGACAGAACGAGTGTGAGTGTGGAGTGTGAGTGTGATAAGTGCGAGCCAACGGTTTGCGCCGATCCACACTCACACTCGCACGCGCAATCACATTCGCACTCACACTGACCACTGTTCACTGTCTGCTATGTTGTCCCAAGGAAGGTCGAGCATGCACATTTCAGGCGTCACCCGCAATCGGCTGCTTGCCGCAGCGGTCTTGAGTTTTGTCTTTCTTCCCTCCGCGCCGCGCGCGCACGCGGTTTCAAAGGAGATCGTGGAGCTGCAAACGCAGGTGCAGCAACTGCTGGATCAGGTGCAGCGGCTGCAGTCCACGCTGGACACAAAGATGGGCGTGCTGCAGCACCTGGCGGAGCAGACGGCCGACGAAGCCAACCAGATGACCACCGCCGTGAATGCGCTTCAGCAGAAATTAAACTCGCAAAACGACGCGACCGGCGGGAAGCTGGACAGCGTGTCAGGGCAGGTGCAGTCGCTGAACGATTCCGTGGACGAACTGAAGGCGCGCATCGCCAAGCTGGACAAGACGATGCAGGACCTGCAAACGCAGTTGCAGAACATGCAGGCTCCGCCAGCGCAAGCGCAGCCGGGCGGCACGCAACCGGGCGCGATGCCGGGTACCCCAGGTGCGGGCGGCGCGGCGCCGGGCACGCCGGGAGCGCAGCAGGCGCCGCCGCTGCAGGAGACACTGCAGGCGGGCGAGCGCGACTACGATGCGGGGCGGTTTGACGTAGCTCTAGGCGAGTTCCAGAGCGTGGTGCAGTTCTATCCGCTGGACGATCTGGCCGGGACGGCGCAGTTCTACCTGGGCGAGATTGCCTACCAGCAGAAAGACTACGCTACTGCAATTAAGTTTTATAACGCGGTGCTGGAAGGGTTCAGCGGAAACGCCAAGGCTCCCGCGGCGCAGCTGCACAAAGGCTATGCCCTGCTGGCGGAGAACAAGCGCGACGAGGGGATTCATGAATTGCGCTCGCTCATCCAGCGGCATCCGCAGACCCCGGAGGCGCGCGCGGCGCGCAGCAAGCTGAACGGGATGGGTGTGCGAATTACGGCGGCGCATTGAGAGACAACTGCTAGCTGCTAGCTTCTAGCTTTCAGTTTGGAATTCCAAGGCCGCAGGGAGAAGCCTCGCGATGAGCTGGGCTTTTTGCTGGGTTCGTGCGTTCCCACCCTTTCCGCACAGAACGCGGAAAGGATGGGGCACGGGAAGGTTCACCTGCAATCAGATAGAGAACTGGCTCTGGGCGATTCAATCCTCAGCTCTGCGCGGGGGCAGTGCCAGCCGGAGTGGTATCGGAAGGCGCAGCTCCGGCGGGAGCAGCGCCGCTGGGCTCCTCTTTGGGCGCGGCATTGGCCCCGGCGGCGACGCTCTTGTGGTGGCGCACGTCATCGCCCTGAATCCAGAAGATGACGTCCTCAGCAATGTTGGTGGCGTGATCGCCGACGCGCTCGAGGCTGCGGGAGATCATCAGCGCGTTCAGCGCCTGGGGCGCGAGATGACTGCTCTCTTCCATCACCCTGGTGAGCGTTTTGTAGGAAGAGCGGTTCATCTGGTCGACGGCGTCGTCCATGGTGAGCACGGTGCGAGCCAGCTCGGCATCGCCCTCGATGAAGGACTGCAGGCTCCGGCGCACCATGTCGGCAGCCATGGAGGCCATGCGCGGAATATCGACGGGCAGTTCGACGGAGCCCTGGCGCTCCATGTGACGGACGCGGTCGGAGATGCTTTTGGCGGCGTCGCCCACGCGCTCCAGATCCGCGTTGATCTTGATGACGCTGAGAATGAAGCGGAGATCTATCGCCATGGGCTGCTCCATGGCCAGCAGGTCGAGAGCGGTCTGGTCGATGTCGCGCTCCATGCGATTGATGGCGATTTCGCTGCGGCTGACGAGGTCGCAGATGGAGAGGTCGCGCGTGCGATAGGCCTCGATGGCGCGCTGGATGGCCTGCTCGGCGAGGCCGGCCATGACCAGGAGGTTTTCCTTGAGGTCTTCGAGGCTCTGTTGAAAGCGAATGCGTGTCATCCGAACCTGCCCGTGATGTAATCCTCCGTGCGCTTGTCAGAAGGATTGGTAAAGATTTTGTGGGTCGAGTCGAACTCGACCATGCGGCCGTTGAGGAAGAATCCCGTGTTTTCCGCCACGCGGGCTGCCTGTTGCATATTATGCGTCACAATCACGATAGTGTATTGCGCTTTGAGCTGGAAAATGAGGTCCTCGATTTTCGAAGTGGAAACGGGATCCAAAGCCGAACAAGGCTCGTCCATCAACAGGACTTCAGGGTCGACGGCCAGGGCGCGGGCGATGCAGAGGCGCTGTTGCTGGCCGCCGGAGAGGCTGGCGCCGGATTTCTTCTTCAGCTCGTCCTTGACCTCGTCCCACAGCGCCGAGTTCTTGAGCGATTTCTCGACGATTTCGTCGAGGTGCTTGTGGTCGGAGTAACCGTTGAGCTTGAGGCCGGCGGCGACGTTGTCGAAGATGGACATGGTAGGAAAAGGATTGGGGCGCTGGAAAACCATGCCCACGCGGCGGCGAATTTCAACGGGCTTGGCGTCGGCGTAGATGTCGAGGTCGCCGATGCGGACGGTGCCGGTGGCACGAGCGATGGGATTGGTTTCGTGCATGCGGTTGAGGCAGCGCACAAAGGTGCTCTTGCCGCAGCCCGAGGGACCGATCAGCGCCGTGGCGTGGTTGCCGGGCATATTGAGATTAATGTCCTGTAGACTGTGATTGGTTCCGTACCACGCATTCAGGTTTATTACTTCGATGCGGACGCCCACGTGCGGATTTCTCCTTCTGGTCTCTGTCGAATCCGCGGCGATGCCCGAGGGAGAAGCTCGCCACATAAAATCGCGGCAAACGCCAAGGAACGTTGCCGGTTAACTGTTGCCTTTCAGGACGCCGCGGCTGGTAACGTAACGCACCAGCGAAACGGCGAGCACTATAAGCACGATGAGCACCAAGGCTCCCGCCCAGGCCATGCGACGCTGATCCTCGTAGGGGGAGTTGGCGTAGATAAAGATTTGCAGCGGCAAAGCGGCGATAGGCTGGTTGAGGCTGGTGCTCCAGAACTGATTGCCCAGGGCTGTGAAGAGCAGCGGCGCGGTTTCTCCGGCGACGCGCGCGAAGGCCAGCATACAGCCGGTAATGATGCCGGGCGAGGCGGTGCGCACGGTGATGGAAAGCACGGAACGCCAGTTGGGCACGCCGAGGCCGAGCGCCGCTTCGCGCACGGCGTGCGGCACCATCAGCAGCATTTCCTCGGTGCTGCGGCAGACGGTGGGGATCATCATGATGCCCAGCGCCACGCCGCCGGAGAGCGCGGAGAAGTGGCCGAGGAAGGGCAGCCAACTGACGTGAGTCGCCACGATGAGGGCGTAGGCGGTGACGCCCATGACGATGGAGGGAACGCCGTTGAGGACGTCGGCGGTGAAGCGCACGGCATTGGCCAGTTTGGTGCCGCGGCCAAACTCGGCAAGATAAACGCCGCTGCCAATGCCGATGGGAATGCCGATGACGCTGGCCAGTCCCAGCAGGACAGCGGAGCCCACGATGGCGTTGGCCATGCCGCCGCCGGTTTCGCCTTCAGGCGCGGGGACCTTGGTGAAGAAGTCCCAGTTGAGCGAGCTGACCCCTTTGTAGATGAGCTCGGCGAAGATGACCGCCAGCGGCACAATCACCAGGATGGTGGCGAGGATCGCGAGCACCGTGACGGCGTGGTCGGTGACCGCCCTGAACCTGGACCGCAACTGGATCGCGCCTGTGCTCATTCTCAATTCCTCAATGCGCCTGCGAGGGCGTGCCGCGGGTAACGGCCCAGACCAGCAACTGGGCAATGGCGTTCACGATAATCGTGACCACGAAGAGCGCAAGTCCGATTTCGACCAGGGCGCTGCGGTGCAGGTCGCTGGTGGCTTCAGCAAACTCGTTTGCGATGACCGAGGCCATGGAAGCGCCGTTGGCGAGAAGCGATTTGTGGACTTCAGGGGTGTTGCCGATGACCATGGTGACGGCCATGGTTTCGCCGAGGGCGCGGCCCAGGCCGAGAATGACAGCGCCCACAATGCCGATGCGCGCATTGCGCAGGACGCCCATGCGAATCATCTCCCAGCGCGTGGCGCCCAGGGCCAGCACGGCTTCGCGCTGGGAGTGGGGCACGGCGGTCATCACCTCGCGGGTGAGCGAGGAGATGATGGGCAGAATCATGATGGCGAGAATGATGCCGGCAGCCATGTAGCCGAGGCCGGTGGGATTGTCGTCGCTGAAGAGGCCGGTCCAGCCGAGAGATTTGAACAGAGCGGGGTTGACGTATTCCCGGAGCAACGGGACCAGGACAAAGACGGCCCACAGGCCGTAGATGATGCTGGGAATGGCGGCCAGCAACTCGGTGAGGAAGGCCAGCGGACCGCGCAGGAAGAGAGGGCACATTTCAGTAAGGAAGATGGCGACACCGATGGCCAGAGGAACCGCAAACAGCAACGACAGGAACGAGGAAACCAGGGTGCCGTAGATGAAGGGAATGGCGCTGAAGTTGCCATTGACAGGGTCCCAATACTGGGGCTGGCCGGTGACGGGATCCTTCGCGGCGGTGTAGAAGAACTTGAGCCCCGATTGCGCCCAGTTGAGATCCGACTTATCAATGAGCTGATAGGCGATGAGCGCGACGATGACGAAGATGCTGAGCGCGCAGAGCAACATCAGGACTTTGAACACGCGGTCGGCGACAGCGGAATTGCCGCGCGCCAGCAGATAGCGGCGAATCGCGGAGTGTTCCGGCGCGGCCGCAGCCGCCACAGCCGGTTCCGGCTCCGGGGTGGGCTCAGTCTGGGGGTGATGGATGCGAATCTCCGGCAAGGTGCTATCCACAGAAGTCAGGCTACCGGCCCAATGTGAAAGACAGGTTACAAGTAAGAAAAATCAAGTGCGTACGGGTGGAAATCGCGAGAATCGACAGGCATGGCTCGGGGCGGGCGCGAAATCCGGCTTCAGGAGGGTCCGGGGAGCCGTTTTCCGGGCCCGAAAAGGCCGTGTACACAGCCTGAATAGGGCCGCATCCTGAGAAGAAAATCGATGTACTTGAAAAAATCGGTGTATCCTCGTGCATAAGGAAACTGGTAGAACTGCGAGATGACTAAATTGAAGAGTCCGATGCCGAGTGGGCATGTGAATCTGCGCATGTTGGCCGAACACCTGGGGCTCTCCCAGACCACGGTTTCCCTGGTGCTGAACAACTCGCCGTCAGCCAAGTCCATCCCCACGGAGACGCGGGCGCGGGTCGTGGAGGCTGCCAAGCGGCTGAACTACAGGCCCAACTACTTTGCCCGGTCGCTGCGCCGCAGCAAGTCGATGAGCGTGGGCGTGCTTGCGCCCGACCTGAGCGAAGGCTATTTCACGCGCGTGATGAGCGGCGTGGTCCAGGAGTTGAACCACGCGCACTACTTTTTCTTCACGGCCTGCCATTACTGGGACAAAGAACTGATGGAGCGCTATCCGCGTTTGTTGATCGAGCGCGCGGTGGATGGATTTCTGTTGCTGAATACAGCGTTGGACGAGCTGGCAGTTCCGGTGCCTGTGGTAGCGATTTCGGCGCATAGCGCGGCGCCGAAGGTGACCAACATCGTTCTGGACCATTACGTCGCCGCCAGACTGGCGCTGAAACATTTATATGATCTGGGCCACCGGCAAATTGCCTTCATGCACGGCCCCGCGGCGATTCCCGACTCAGAGTACCGCTGGGTGGGGATTCAAAAAGTTGCCCAGGAACTGGGACTGAGCACCGATGCCTCGCTGACGGTGCATCTGGATGCAGGCGGTTGGCCGATGAAGACCG
>JBEKAS010000164.1:0-9485 GCA_050015795.1 Occallatibacter sp.
CACGACGACGGGAAGAGCGGCGATGAGCGTGGAGAGTTGCCAGAAACCGGCAGGGTTGTAGCCTTGCATCCAGTGCGCGCCGGCGGAGTTGGTGGCGAAGAGGTAGGCCAAGCCGAGAAGCAGCGCGAGGAAGGCCGCGGCTTCAAGAGTGAGGGATGCGGCGCTGAAGGAGTGAGCGGCGGGAGCGGGGCTGGGCGAGGGTGGATTCGTTGGCATAAAATCTTGTGCGGTGGTCAGCTATTTGGAGTGGTCGAAGTTTTTCCGCGACTCGCGGAAAGCCAGCATCTCTCAGCGAAATACGCGATCATCTCGTAGATCGCAATGACGCCGACCACGAGGAAAGTTGCGACGACTATACGGAAGACGCCAACGCTGGGGTTAGCCATGTAGATGTCGAAACGGTGTCCTTGGAAAGAGAGAAAAGCATCGCGTCCCTGCGCGTGCCACTTTTCGTAATCTCGCTGGACATATTGTCCGAAGAGCACGCCGAAGGCAATCGTCAAAAGAGACCTAATGACGTACGTGAGTTTCATGGGAGAAGGATATATCAGGCCTGACGGGCGTGTATCCATTGGGAAGCATGTGCGGGCGAGGACGCCCGCACCACAGCCGGCCGGGAGGCCGGCGCTACGTCTGGACAGTGCGACGGCTGGGCGTTACGCGGCGAGGACAGCCTGCACCTGGCGGCGGACGGTGAGAACGGTGATGTCGTCTTCCTGGCCGAAGGCTTTGGCGGCATCGGCGAGATAAAACGCCGACTGGTTGCTGAGGAAACGCACGCGATCGAAGCCGAAGAGCTCGCCGGAAGACTTTCGAGCCTCCACCACGCCGTCCGAAAGCAGCAAAATACGATCGCCGGGATGGAGATAGAAGCGTTCTTCTTCGTAGGTCACCTGCGGAATCACGCCGAGCGGCAAGGCCCCGGGCAGGTTGATCTCCTGGCTGTTGAGATAAGGCGAAAGATGGCCGGCGTTGGCGATGACCATCTCGCCATTGGAGGCCAACCAGATGGCCTGACAGGTGGTAAAGCTTTCGGTTCCGGTCAGGACGCTGTTCAGGGACTCGAGGATTTTGGCGGGGCTGCGCTCGTGGGTGCGGCGCAATGCGCCGATGAGGAGGGAGACGTTCATGGCGGCTTTCAGGCCTTTGCCGGCGACGTCGCCAATGACCACCAGCATGCCGTCGAGACCCGCGGATTGCAGGTGAAAGAAATCGCCGCCCACTTCGGTGGCCGGGGTGTAGACGGCGTCCACCTCGAAGCCGGGTGTGGCGATCTTTTCTCGAGGAATCAGAAGCTCCTGCACACTGCGCGCGGCGGCCAGCTCGCTGGCGGAGCGCTCCTGGTCGCGATAAACGCGCATGAAACGGAAATAAATGATGAGGAGAATGACGAGGATTCCGGCGAAGTCGCCGACCGAAGACATGTGAATGGGAATGGGGCCGGCGTCGATGGTGAGCGGCGAACGGTAGATGACTCCAGTTTCGTCGCTGATCACGGAAGTCATGATCGGCTCGATGATTCCGATGACGCTGAGGATGAGGGGAATGAGCCAGAGGCCCGCTTCAAGGTTGCGGCGGACGGCAGCGGCGAAAAGGGTGATGAAGACGAAGATGAACCATCCCAGAACCCATACGATGCTAAAAAGAAGGACGCCGACGAGAAGGATGGCGACGGTGGTGCTGTGGCCGACGCCAAGCAGAGCGGGTCCGATTGCAGCCAGAGCTGGCGCGGTGTAACGAAGCCAGCGCGTGTACCAGGGGCGCGGAAGGGCAAGAAATACGACGAGAAACTCGAAGAAGAGATAGGCCGAGACGAGGATGAGCTCGAGAACGAGCGCGGCGTACCAGAGCGTGTCGATGCGTGCGGAGCTGCCGGCCAGCTCGATGAAGCCGAGGGGAGCCTGGGCGAGCTCGTGCAGAGCCAGCCAGAGATATTCCGTGCGGTCTCTTTGCGTGAGATAGAGGGCGAACAGGAAGATGGCGAGGAGGGCAAGCAGAACGCAGTAGATGAGGCGAGGCAGGCGCTCGAAGAGCGAGCGATTCGACCAGAGGTTGAGCTCGCGCGCCAGGTCGCCGGGATTGCCAAGGTAGAAAGTGCGATTGGCGAAGAACGTGGTGTACGCGCCGTAGCCGGTCGAGAGGTACAAGACGCGCACCACGAGGGTGAGCGAGGTTTCACTGGCCGGCACGTTGAGGTCATAGATGCGCGAGATGAGCTGATAGCGCTGCGGCGCGTCGCCGTGCGGGCCTTCGGGCTGAATGTGGCGTCCGTTGGCGTAGATGTCTGGACTGGGACCCGTGGAGCCGAGGCCGAAGGAGGTGTTGGTGGAGACAGGCAGTTCGATGAGCAGCGCGACGGGTCCGTGGTTGGGCGCGAGCTTGATGTGGAGACGGAACCAGGCGTAACGCTGCGAGCCGGTATTTGCGGCGGGTTTCGCGGTTGAACCTGATCCGTTCTGCACCGCAGGAGCGGAACCCTCATTCTCCTCGTCCGGGACGTCGCTTATGAAGGCCTGGGCATTACGGATGGCCCAGTTGGAATCGTCGAAGGAGGGTGAAGACGCGGAGGGATCGGAGGTGATGCCGACGCGCCAGTTGCTTTGGAGTTGGAGCGGGGAGCCGAGGCTGGTGGCATCGAAGATGGCCTGAGGAGGTGAGGGCGCGGGTGGAGCTGTTTTGGCGCGGCTGTGTGGCTGGGCAGGGACGGGGGCAGAAGGGGTGGGTGGTAGCGCCTGGGCAAGCAATGGCATTGCGCCGCAGACGGCAAACCACACAGTCGCTAGGACTCTGAACCGCAAGACGCCTCCCGATCCTGTGTTTTTCACTTTACAGCCAAGACGTTGGAAGCTCAAAGAAACCTAATCGGTCAATTTCAGAAAAATCATCCCTCAGGGGCTAAGGCTCCGCGTTCGTTTTGTGGCATTTACGGCACGAGTGAACTCGTGCCCTTTCAAAACTGTTTGAAACTGACCCACTCCCTCCCAAGAACTGCGGAGGGTAGATTCTTCAGAAGGGACACCGGCGATTCCGGGCAGAAAACCGGGACGGCTGGGCGCCTGTGGCAGAAATCTCGCTTCCCATTGGTGCCAAAAGAGCAGATACTTGCGTCTAAGAGATCGAGCGAAGCGGGGCAAGTGCGCGGGTACCCACCGCGGCGGAGGTGAGGTCATGAGGGCAACGGATCGCATTGGTTTAAGGCTAGCGGTTCTGTCAGGATTGGCGCTGGCATTGGCTGCGGGAGTCTGGGCACAGACGAGCGGAACAGCATCGAGCCCGACCCCGGCAAACACACCGGCCGCACAGGCTCCTTCAGGAACGGATTCCGGAAGCGGAGCCCAGCCAACCACGACTCGACCAAGCACGCCCGGCGTTCAGGCTCCTTCAGACACGAATTCCGGCAGCGGACCCCAACCCACCACGACTCGACCAGGCACGCCCGCCGCGCAGCCGGCTCCAGGGTCGCCGGTGGGAGGCGATGCGCCGTTGCCTGCGAAACCAGCTCCAGGTAGTACCCCAGTAGGCGGAGATGCGCCGTTGCCGCCGAAATCGGGTGACTCGGCATCGGGCGACGTCAGCATGACGACGGCTTGTACCGCACCCGAAGACAATTCCAAGGCCAAGAACAAGAAGGCGAAGGACCAGACTCCCGCGCCGGACACCGCTGTGGGCAGCGACTGCAATGTAAAGGTTGATCCCGACAAGGTGGTTGATCCCGGCAGCGAGATGCAGAAGGTGAAGCCGGGCAGCATCGAGGACGTGAGCGCCGTCGGCAACCGCGAAATCGGCAAACGCGGCCTGGGCAACTGGTACTCGACCGATGGCGAGATCAAGATGGGCAAGCAGTACGCCGACGAGATCGAGAAGAGCACGCGTTTTATCACCGACCCGGTGGTGGTGGAATATGTGAACCGCATCGGCCAGAACATTGTGAAGAACTCCGACTGCAAGGTGCCGTTCACGATCAAGGTGATCGATTCCGATGAGATCAACGCCATGGCGCTGCCCGGCGGGTTTTTCTATGTGAACTCGGGACTGATTCTGGCCGCGGACGAGGAAGCGGAGCTGGCCGGAGTGATGGCGCATGAGACAGCGCATGTGTGCGCACACCATGCGGCGCGCGAGATGACGCGGCTGAACATTGCGCAGATCAGTATGATCCCGCTGATGATCATGCTGCCGTACGATTGGACGGGGTACGGCATTTACGAAGCGGCGCAGTTGGCGATTCCCATCACGTTCCTGCAGTTCTCGCGCGACTTTGAGGCGCAGGCCGACTACCTGGGCGTGCAATACATGTACCGCGCCGGATACGATCCGCAGGCGTTCATTACCTTCTTTGAGAAGATCCAGGCGCTGGAGAAGCGCAAGCCGGGGCTGGTGGCCAAGGCGTTCAGCGACCATCCCCAGACGCCCGATCGCATTCTGCACTCGCAGGAGGAGATTGCGCGCATCCTGCCGGCAAAGCAGGATTACCTGGTGACGACGTCGGAGTTCGAGGACGTGAAGGCGCGGCTGGCGCGCATTGAGAACAAGCGACGGCTAACCGACACCAAGGGCGTGACCAGACCGTCGCTGCGCAGGGCGAGCACGGATGGATCTGGATCGGGTTCGGGATCGGGCTCAGGATCAGGCTCGACCACGCAGGCCGGCGACAGTACCACCGATTCGGGTGACGGACCGCCAACGCTGCATCGCCGCGACGACCAGAACTGAATAACAGGGATCATGTTTCAGGTGTCAGGTTTCAGTGAGCGGACGCCTCTGCCCTGGCGTGTGCTTTTCCGCGCGCAAATGGAACTGGGCGGCGTCTCGTTGCGCTGTGGCGCAGTTCGTCTAACTCCGCTAACCCCGCGAACGCCGCTTCTCTTCGCTATACTGAAGGCCACGGATGCGATGTCCTTTTCCCGCGTCGGCCGGCCCTCGGTGAAGAACGAGTATGTGTGGTGTAGGCGGGATGCTTGCTTGCCATGAAGAAGATTTTGATTGTCACGGCGGCTTTTGTCTTCATTCTGCTGCTGGCGAAGATTGCGAACCAAGTTCCGCCGCCGGCCCCCACCGGCTACGACTTCTGGCTCTACGCCCAGCAAGTGGTCGAGTGCTCTCCGACGGAGATCACGCTGGTCGATCACCATCAGACCGAAATCCACCTGGAGAAGGACGAGAAGAGTTGGCCGCCGTGCGCGAGCTTTCACAACGACGACGTGCGGGACTTCTATCTTTCGCGCGGGGAAAAGACCCACTATTTGCGCGATGAGCCGACGGCCTGGTGGCGGAAGGCAATGTGATAAAGGCAGGGACTAAGGGACTAAGGGACTAGGGACTAAGGGACTAGAGACGACGGGACTGCAGGACTGCGGAACGCTGGGCGGACCATCTGCAGTAAGGGCGCTAGGCCTTGGGGTGGGTATTGGGTGACCGCACAACCGGATGGGTTTTCCACAGGGTTTCCACTGGGGAGCCACCGGACGAAAGCCCATGAATTTCCTATAACTTCCGGAAATTCCTTGAATATCCTGATGAAGTCAGGTTAAATACAAAATTACCGGTAGGTTTGCCGGAATTCGCCCTTCTTCAAGAGACCATTTCCGGGAGGCAATCATGCGCAGCGCCGCAGCCCGCTCGAACCTGCTGGTTCCCGAAGTCCGCGAGGTGATGGATATCCGCCAGGCCTCGAATTACCTTGGCATCTCGCCTGACACTCTGTACAAGTACGCGTCGGAGGGTTTTGTTCCGGCGTTCAAGCTGGGCAATCGCTGGCGATTCAAGCGATCGCGGCTGGACGAATGGATGGACCGGCAAAGCGAATTGCACGCGAGCGGCGAGGTGGATGCGAGCAAGAAGAAGCCTGTGCAGCGAGAAGCAGCCGGTAGCCTGTAGCCCGTAGCTGTTAGCTCTCAGCTTTTCGTCGCAGCTCGATGCCGACGAGCAAGCGCACACGAAGTGCCCCTTATCTCTGTGATAAAACTAAGCGCGTGGACCACTTCCGCCGCATGGGCGCGCTGCGCCGCAAGCTGACTCGCGCCGGGCTTCCCGGACTCCTCGTTACGTATCTTCCCGATCTTCGCTATCTCTCCGGGTTCACCGGCTCCAGCGCCGCGTTGGCGGTGGCGCGGCGGACGGCACGCCTGTTTACCGACGGCCGCTATACGACGCAGGCCAGCGAAGAGGTGCAGGCCGCTCAGGTGCAGATTGTGTCAAACTCGCCTGCGGTGGCGGCGGTGCAGTGGCTGGCCGCGCAGCCGGGCGTGAGCACGGCGGGTTTTGACCCCGCGCGCACCACGGTGGCGGAGCTGGCGCGATGGAAGAGTGAGCTGCCCAGCCGGCTGCGGCGGAGTTTTCTTCAGGGCGTTCCGGCGCCGTATGTCGAGCAACTGCGCATGGTGAAGGACGAGGACGAACTCGGGGTGATGGCCGAGGCGGCGCTCGTGGGTTGCCGGTTGTTCGAGGGAATCCTGAAGTTTCTGCGGCCGGGCATCGCGGAGATGGCCGTGGCCGCGGAGCTGGAACACCAGGCGCGCCTGCTGGGCGCCGAAGGCATGTCGTTTGAGACGATCGTGGCGTCGGGTGCGCGCTCGGCCATGCCGCACGGGCGCGCGACGGCCGCGCTGCTGCCGCGGCGCGGGTTTGTGACGCTCGACTTCGGTATAATCCTGAGGGGTTACTGTTCGGATATGACGCGCACCGTCTATCTGGGCAAGCCAAGGCCCGAAGAGCGGAAGGCATACTACTCGGTTCTGGAGGCCCAGGAGGCCGCGGTGGGCGCGGTCGCTCCGGGCGCAAGTTGCGCGGAAGTGGACGAAGCCGCGCGCAGCGTCCTGCGCAGGGAAGGTTTAGGCGAGGCGTTTTCTCACTCCACCGGCCACGGCGTCGGTTTGGAGATTCACGAACCGCCGCGGGTTGGCGCGGGACAGTCAACGCGCCTGGTGCCGGGCATGATGGTGACGATCGAGCCTGGCGTTTATCTCGCAGGCCAATTCGGCATCCGCATTGAGGATATGGTGGCAGTAACGCACGGCGGGAGCCAGGTGCTGACCGCAACGGCGCCGAAGGCGCTGATCGAGTTGTGAGCGGCAGGGTTGTGAAACGCGAGCTTTGAAACGCGGGGCTTGGGAACGCGCAGTTTGAGAAAGTTGACACCCGTGCGTGGAGAGTCAAAGGGACGAATGAAACAACAAGACATTGAAGATTTGCGACAACTGATTGAGTTTTTGAAGCAGCATCAGGTGGCCGAGTTCGATATCGACCGCGGCGATCTGAAGATTCGGCTCAAATTCAATCCGCCGGAGAGCGGGCCGGCCTCATTGAGCGACCTGGCGCGGCTGCTGCGGACAGCGCCGCCTGCCGTGGCGGCTGCGGCCGCGGCCAGCACGGCATCGCAATCAGCGACGGAGCCGGCTGCCGATCCCGAGGCTGGGCTGCACCTCGTCAAATCGCCGATCGTAGGCACGTATTTTGGCTCGCCCTCCCCCGGCGCTGCGGCTTTTGTTTCTCCAGGAGATCACGTGGAGAAGGGCCAGGTGATCTGCATCGTGGAGGCCATGAAACTGATGAACGAAATCGAGGCGGACGTTTCGGGCGAGGTGGTCCGATGCCTGGTTTCGAACGGGCAGGCGATTGAATTTGGCCAACCTCTATTTGCGATCAGACCGGCGTGAAAAACAGCGGCGTTAGCGGAGCCGCTGCTAACTCCACTAACCCCGCTAGCTCCGCTAACTCCGCTTGCTAAGGACTCCATGCTTCGTAAAGTTCTGGTTGCCAATCGCGGCGAAATCGCATTGCGCGTGCTGAACGCGTGCCGGGAACTGGGTATTCGCACGGTTGCCGTGTACAGCGAGGCGGACCGCAACTCGCTGCACGTGCGCTTTGCCGATGAGGCGATCTGCATCGGGCCGCCGCGCGCTTCGGACAGCTATCTGAATGTGCCGGCAGTGATATCGGCGGCGGAGATTGCCGACGTGGAGGCAATCCATCCCGGCTACGGCCTCTTGAGCGAGAATGCAAACTTTGCCGAGGTGTGCCGCGCGTCGAATATCAAATTCATTGGGCCGCCGCCGGAAGTGACGCGGCTGATGGGCGAAAAAGAAAAGGCGCGCCAGGCCATGAAGAAGGCCAGGGTGCCCATTCTGCCGGGATCGGATGGCATTTTGACGACGGCCGAAGAGGCTCAGAAGTGGGCCGAGAAGGTGGGCTATCCGGTCATATTAAAAGCCAAGGCCGGAGGCGGCGGGCGCGGCATGCGCATCGTGCGCGACTCCGAGGATCTGCCCAACCTGTTCCATGCGGCGTTTACCGAGGCGGCGAACGCCTTCGGCAACGGCGAACTCTACATGGAGAAGTTCATCGAGAACCCGCGCCACATCGAGTTTCAGATGCTGGCCGACGAGCACGGCAATGTGGTTTCGCTCTTCGAGCGCGAGTGTTCGATCCAGCGCCGGCATCAAAAACTAATCGAGGAAGCGCCGAGCCTGCAGGTGACGCCCAGGATGCGCGAGGAACTGGGCCGGACCCTGTGCCGGTGCCTGAGCGAGATCGGCTACCAGAATGCCGGTACGGTGGAGTTCCTTATGGACGCGAACCACCAGCTTTACTTCATCGAGATGAACACGCGCATCCAGGTGGAGCACCCGGTGACGGAGGCGATTACCGGTGTGGACATTGTGAAGGCGCAGTTGCGCATTGCCGCCGGCGAACGGCTGGACGCGATTCTGCCGCCGAAGCTGGAGATGCGCGGCCACGCCATCGAGTGCCGCATCAACGCCGAGCATCCGCAGCGGTTTACGCCGTCGGCGGGACTGATTACGGCGTTCAATGTGCCGGGCGGAAATGGAGTGCGCGTGGAAACGGCACAGTATGCCGAGGGCGTCATTCCGCCGTATTACGATTCGCTGATTGCCAAGCTGATTACGCACGGCGTGGACCGCGCGGAGGCCATCGCGAAGATGGAGCGGGCGCTGAGCCAGTTCATCGTGCGGGGGGTTGAGACTTCGATTTCGATGCACCAGGAAATCTTTGAGAGTGAGGCGTTTCGGGCCGGGGAGTTCGATACCGGCTTTATGGAGCGCTTTCTGGCCGCACGGGCCGAGGCGGAGAAGCAGCCGGGCTGAATCTGACCGCGCGCGGCGTGCGTGCGGGGTTCATGTGGTAGGTTGGCCAGTACCTATCAATCGGGAGCGGGGTAGTATGGAAGGCCAACTTGCTCAAATGGTCGCGCTCACATGCTTTGGCAACGCCGCGATCCGCGGCCAGCGGATCAGCGATTTCTTTCACGACAATTCCACTTGCACATTCTGCGAAGAAATCACCTTCAAAGCCGGATTGTCGAGCAAGGATGGTGAGCCCCTGTTCACCACCATTGCTGTCAATCCTAATCAGTGGATCGAAACTCTGTTGCGGCGCGGCAAACTGGGTTTTCGGCTGCGCCAGAAAACGCAGAACAATCCCATCCTTCCCGACTCGATCACTGCCGGAGTCGTCGGCGGGCCAAA
>JBEKAS010000165.1:0-9401 GCA_050015795.1 Occallatibacter sp.
GCAGCACGACACTCAACCAAAAGGCTGCCCCACCGCAGGGGTCGCAGGCGCCGCAGTTGAGTGCTTTGCCCGTCAAGCTCGGCGAGGAGCTACCCGATCCGCTGCCGTCCGGCGCGCGTCGCGTGATTTCTACAATGGCCGCAGCCCAGATGCGCAAGATGATGGAGGGAGTGGTGCTGTTCGGCACCGGCAAGTCCGCTCAGCTCAACGGCTATTCGTCTGGTGGCAAAACCGGCACTGCGCAAAAGATCGACCCTGCGACGCACAAGTATACCGGGTCGTTGCATATTGCGTCGTTCGCGGGCTTTGCGCCAGTCAACAATCCCGTCATCGCCGTCTCGATCATTCTCGATTCGCCCAAGGGCGCGTACTATGGGGCCGAAGTCTCCGCACCGGTCTTCACCGAAGTCGCGCAGCAGGTGCTCGAATACCTCGGCGTGCCGCACGACATCGATCTGCGGCCCATGACCACCGCGTCAAAAAAAGAGCCGCCTGTTAAGGAAGACGACGCCGCGGCAGAGGGCGAAAATATTCAGGCCCTTTACGAAGCTGCCAACGACCTGCCCAGCGACGATCCGCTGCGGGGTGAGCCCGCTGCGCAGCCCGCCGCAAATCCGCAACCCGGGCCGGCGGCCGTGCAGACTGCAAGTTCGCCGACCCGCCAGAATTCCGGCGCGCCGGCCGGCAACTCCCCTTCCCCGCCCGAGCAACCCCCTGCGCAGACAGCGCAACCTGCTTCGCGGCCGGCTTCGAATACAGTGGTCGTCGCCGACGCCGGGCAACTGCGAGTGCCCTCGCTTCTGGGCCTCTCGGTGCGCCAGGTGATTGAGGAGGCGGGCAGCGCCGGCCTTGAAGTGGAGATCGCCGGCAGCGGGACCGCGCGCGAACAGGCGCCCGCTCCCGGAGCTATGGTTGCGCCCGGCACCAAAATCGTCGTCCGCTGCGCACGGTAGATGCGTTAAGCTCGCAGCGTGGCGGATTTTTCCTGGCATCGATTCGAAAACGGCCGTACGCTTGGCCAGACGGGCTCAGAAGAAGGCACGATGGTGCGCGACGAGGAGTATTCCCTCGGCGCGCGCATTTCGCTGGAGCGCAACTGCCGAGTTGCACCCTTCGCCATCACCTGCGGCATCTATGGCTGGATGCTGCACACGCGCTTCTTCAGCTCCCAGTACGAAGCCGAGACGCAGTACGAAGCCATGAAGAGTGCTCTTGCCATGCTGCTTGAGGTGGCTGAGAAAACCGCGGAGATCGATGGCGGACGGCAGGTTCTGACGGCAGGCGTCAGCAAGTTTGTCGAGGTGTTCCCGTAACTCTGTGCCCGCGCCCTATCTCTTCCGGTTGCCGTGGCGACCGAAATTGGCGGGACACCGGTCGCTGTGAACTACGAGCTGTGAACTGTGAACTAGCCGCACTACAATCAAACCCAAGATGATCTGGAACGAACTCATTGCGGAAATCACCGCGGCTGGCTCCGCGGGCAGCTCCACCGCGCCCATCACCGGAATTGAATATGACTCGCGGCGGGTGCGTCCCGGCGCCGTTTTTGTCGCCATGAAAGGCGGATCGACCGACGGCAATCGCTACGTTGACAAGGCCATTGCCGCGGGCGCGCTCGGCATCGTCACCGACTCCGCGCAGACCTTCGACCATCTCACCGTCTATCAGCCCGGCCTGCCCATCC
This sequence comes from Occallatibacter sp., assembly GCA_050015795.1. Classification (GTDB taxonomy): domain Bacteria; phylum Acidobacteriota; class Terriglobia; order Terriglobales; family Acidobacteriaceae; genus Telmatobacter. Next base: position 1,685 of record JBEKAS010000165.1, read on the forward strand.
TTCACGTTGAGCACGGCCGCCGCGCCCTTGCCCAAGCTTCCGCCGCATTCTACGGCCATCCCGAGCGCGCGCTTGCCTCGACCGGCATTACCGGCACCAACGGCAAAACCACCACCGCGTTCCTGACCGAAGCTCTGCTCAACGCTGCCGCCCACACCACTGTCCTCATCGGAACAATTGAATATCATGTAGCCGGCGAAGTGCGGCCTTCGATCCACACCACGCCGGAATCGCGCGACGTTTTCGAACTCATGGCCGAAGGCGTATCGCGCGGCGCCACCGAACTCGTCACTGAGGTCTCGAGCCACGCGCTCGACCAGGGGCGCATGATCGGCATCCCCTTCGACGTGGCCGTGTTCACCAATCTGACGCGCGACCACCTCGACTACCACCACACGATGGAGAATTATTTTGCCGCGAAGCGCCTGCTCTTCGACGGCACGGTGTACCCGGCGCCGCGTATTGCCGTGCTGAACGCGCACGACCCCTACGCGGAGGAGATTGCCCAGGCGGCTCGCAAGGCCGGCGCGGAAATCCGCACTTACGGCATTGGCAAGGGCGATTGGCGCGCCGCGAGCTACCGGCTCACGCCTTCAGGCGCCACCATTGAGCTCGAAACGCCGGCCGGATCGGCCTGCCTCAGCTCGCGTCTCGCCGGCGAAGTGAACGTCCTTAATTTGCTTGCAGCCTTCACCGCCGCAGCCGCGCGCGGCATCGCGTTTTCGCATCTCGCCGCGGCTGTTCCGATGCTCCGGCCCGTTCCCGGCCGCTTCCAGCCCGTCGATGGCGGCCAACCTTTCACCGTTATCGTGGACTACGCGCACACGGACGACGCCTTGCGCAATCTGACAGCGCTGGCACGGCAGATGACCGCTGCCGCGGGCGCGCGCGTGATCACGCTCTTTGGCTGCGGCGGCGACCGCGACCGAACGAAGCGACCAAAAATGGGCCAGGCAGCGGGCGAGGGCAGCGATTTTGTCGTCGCCACCAGCGACAATCCGCGCTCCGAGGATCCGGCGGCCATTCTGTCCGAGATCGAACCCGGATTGCAGTCCACCGGCATCCAATACACCGTGGAAGTGGATCGCGCGGCAGCGATTCGCCTTGCGCTCCAGGCTGCGCAACCCGGCGATGTCGTTCTACTGGCCGGCAAGGGTCACGAAAAAGAGCAGATCCTCGCCGACCGCACCGTGCCTTTCGACGACGCCGAGGTTGCGCTTTTCATCCTGCGCGATTTGGGCTATGGTGAAGGGCAATGCATCTAACCCTGGCAGAAGCGGCGATGGGCGCCGGAGCGGTGCTCGAGGCGCCGACAAGCGTCGAGAATGCGGGCGCGCTGGTCGCGACCGGCTATTCCATCGACTCGCGCACCGTGGCGCCGGGTGAGCTCTTCTTTGCAGTTCGCGGCGAGCGGCTTGATGGCCACGACTTCGTGACCGCCGCGTTCGAGCGCGGAGCCGTGGCCGCCGTGGTGTCGCGCGCGCGCGCCGCTTCCCTGCCCGATGCCGCGCTTGCCCACCCGCTTCTCATCGCCGAAGACCCGCTCTTCGCCCTGCAATCGCTGGCTATGCATGTTCGCCGCCAGTGGGGCCGACTCGTGGTCGCCATTACCGGCTCGGCGGGAAAAACCACCACCAAGGAAGCTGTGGCCGCGGCGCTGGGGGCAAAGTTCAACGTCCTCAAGTCCCAGGGCAACCTGAACAACGGCTTCGGCCTGCCTTTGCAGCTTTTGCGCCTCATGCCGGAGCACGAATTTGCCGTCGTCGAGATGGGCATGAATCACTCGGGCGAGATCGCCGCCCTGGCGCGCATCGCCACGCCCGACTGGGGCGTGATTACCAACGTCGGCACTGCGCACATTGAAAACTTCAATGAAGGCCAGGCCGGCATTGCCCGCGCCAAATTCGAGCTGATTGAAGCGCTGTCCGCGAACGGCGTTGCCTTTCTGAATTGTGACGATGCCTACGCCGCGCAATTTGGCCGCGATTTTCACGGCCGCGTGGTGTATTTCGGCAGCGGGCCGATCGCCGACCCGCAGATTCTCTCTGTCGACGAGGATCTCAAAGGCCTGCACATCCGCTATCGGGCACGAGAGCATGAAGGCGACTTCACGCTGCACATGCTGGGCGCGCACAACGCATCGAATGCCCTGGCCGGTCTCGCCGTGGCGCTCGAAGCGGGCGTCGATCTCGATGCCGCTGTGAAGGCTATCGCATCCCTCACGGCCGGCGACAAGCGGGGTCAGGTGATCGAGATCGGCGGCGCGACCATTCTCAATGACAGCTACAACTCGAATCCCGAAGCGCTGCGCTCCATGATCCACACGCTGGCGGCGCGGCCCGCCGCGGGGCGCCGCATCCTGGTGGCCGGTGAAATGTTGGAGATGGGCGAGCACAGCCCCGCGCTGCACATCGCTGCCGGACGCGCTGCCGCCGAGGCCGGTCTCGATCTGGTCGTGGCCGTGCAAGGCAATGCGGAACATCTGGCAACGGCGGCCTGCGCCGGCGGAGTGCCCGCGGTGTTTCTCCGCGATGCCGAAACCGCAGGCCAGTGGCTCGCGCAAAACCTGCGCAAAGGCGACGTGGTTCTCGTGAAAGGCTCGCGCGGCGTTCATCTGGAGCGCGCGGTTGAGGCCGTGAAGAGCCAACTCGCGCCACCTGAGGTCCAATGAAACTTCGCGAGTTCGCTTGTAGCTTCACTCTGCTTTTCTCCCTCGCATTCACCGTCCGCGTCGCGGCGCAGCTCCCTGCCAAGTGGACCGCGCCCTTTCCTCCCTTCCGCATCGCCGGCAATCTTTATTACGTTGGCAGCGGCGATCTCGCCTCGTACCTTATCGCCACGCCCAAGGGCCTCATCCTTATTAATGGCAATCTCACGTCGTCTCCACCGCTCATCCGCAAAAGCGTTGAGGCACTTGGCTTCCGCTTCAGCGGCATCAGAATCCTGCTCATCAGCCATGCGCACTACGATCACTGCGGCGGCAGCGCGGAGATCATCAAGCAGACCGGCGCGAAGTATGAGGTAATGGACGGCGATGTGCCGGTGGTGGAGTCGGGCGGCAAGAGCGACTTCGCGTACGGCGCGGTGAAAACCATGCAGTTTCCGCCGGCCCGTGTCGATCGCGTGCTGCACGATGGCGACACCGTCCAGCTGGGCAGTACGGTGCTCACTGCGCACCTGACCGCCGGGCACACGCGCGGCACCACTACTTGGACAATGGACGAGAGGCAGGGCGGACGCTTGCTGCACGTGGTGATCGTGGGCAGTCCCAATGTGAATTCGGGATACAAGTTGGTGGGGAACACCGTCTATCCGCAGATCGCCGCGGACTATGCGCATCAATTTAGTGTGCTCAAGGCTTTGCCCTGCGACATCTTTCTCGGCGCGCACGGTGGCTATTTTGACCTGTCGGATAAATACGCGCGCTGGAAGGCCGGCGACAAAGATGCCTTCATCGATCCTGCGGGATATAAAGCATACGTGGCCGAGCGGGAACAGGCCTTCGAGACGGAGCTGCATCGGCAGAAAGCGGCGACACACTAAATCAGAGTTCAACCCGCTTTGCCAGAACGGCCACCGCGTGGGCTAAACTCATTCCCTCGAGCAGTACGACTTTGCTGCGCGACAGCTCGCCGGAAACCAGTTTGACTGCATTTTTTGGCACGGCGAAGGTCTGGGCGAGAAACGCAATCAACGCTTCATTGGCGCGGCCTTCAAGCGGCGGCGCTTGAACGGCAATTTTGAGCTGCGCTGTTGCGCCCTCGCCGTAGATGCCGATGATGGCGGTCTTCTTTGCGCCGGGCTGGGCGCGCACGGCGAGCGAGACTCCGGCTACAGACGCGCGTAGCATCACTCCAACTCCGAGGGGGGCGGCGTGCGCTTGCCGAATAGCGCCGTACCGATGCGGATGCGCGTCGAGCCTTCGGCAATAGCCAGCCGAAAATCGTCGCTCATGCCCATGGAAAGCACATCGAGATACAGATTGGGGTGTGCGGCGGCCCAGCGGTCGCGCCACGCGCGCAAACTGCGGAAACAGGCGCGGGTCATGTCGTCAGGCGTGCCCCACGGCGCAATGGTCATGAGGCCGCGCGCGTTCAGGTTCAAGAGATCAGGCAAGCGTTCGAGCAGCTGTGCCGCCTCGACCGACTCCGGCGCCAAGCCTGTTTTCGTGGCTTCGGGACTGAGCTTTACTTCGATCAGCACCGGCAGCCGTTTGCCATACCGGCCCGCGGCCTCGTCCAAGCGCTCGGCGAGGCGCAGCGAGTCGAGAGAATCGATGCCGTCGAAAAGCTCCGCCGCGCGCGCCGCCTTGTTCGATTGCAAATGGCCGATGAGGTGGAAGCGCAGCGGCCCTCCCGGTGATCCCTTCCAAAGGTCTGCGGCATGCAATGCTTTTGTCCCAAATTCCTGCACGCGGTTTTCGCCAAAGAGCGTGAGCCCCAACTCCGCGGCTTCGGCAACTGTCGCGGCGGGGAAGGTCTTTGAGACAGCCATCAGCTCGAGCTCGCCGCGCACGCGTCCCGCTGCGCGGCAGGCCGCGGAGATGGCCTCTTCCAGCCGTTCGAGATTTTCCTTGAGCGCCGTCACCTTGTCCTCAAACCTGAGAATCCGGTAAGTCTGAAATCGAATTTACAACGCGGTCCGTAGTCCGCGCATCCAACAACAAAATGTGGACCATTGCTCTGCTCACCATTTCCAACATCTTCATGACCTTTGCCTGGTATGGGCACCTGCGGTTCCGGCATGAGGCGCTCTGGAAGGTGATTCTCGTCAGCTGGGGGATCGCCTTCTTCGAGTATTGCTTCCAGGTTCCGGCTAACCGCATCGGCGCCGACCGCTTCAGCCCCGTCCAGCTTAAAGTGATCCAGGAAGTGATCACGCTGGTGGTCTTCGGCGTCTTCGTCACGTACTACTTCGGCCAGCATCTGCGCTGGAACCACGGAGTCGCTGCGCTCTTTCTGGTCGGCGCGGTATTCTTCGCGTTTCACACCTGGTAAGTTGGTTCCGGCAGCAGCCTCAGCGCCCGCGTTCTTCGAGATACTTCTCCACTTCGAGCGCGGCCATGCAGCCGGAGCCGGCCGCCGTAATGGCCTGGCGGTAGCGGCGGTCCTGTACGTCACCGCAGGCAAAGACGCCGGGGACGATGGCTCCGTTGCGCGTGGTGAAGACATTGTTCGTGGTCTTGATGTAGCCCTCGTCGTCGAGATCGATCAGTCCGGCAAGCATTCCGGTATTCGGCACGTGGCCAATGCCCAGAAAGAGACCGCTGACCGGCAGCACACTGCGCTCGCCGGTACGCACATCGCGCAGGACCAGGCCTTTTACTTCCTTTTCGTCCACACCGAGTACCTCTTCGACCACCGTGTTGCTGCGGAATTCGATCTTGGGATGCGCCATGGCGCGCTCCAGCATGATTTTGGAGGCGCGGAAGGCATCGCGCCGATGCAACAAAATCACCTTCGACGCGAGCCGGCTGAGGAAGATCGCCTCCTCCATTGCGGAATCGCCTCCGCCCACTACGGCGATTTCCTTATCGCGGAAAAAGAAGCCGTCGCAAGTGGCGCAGCTCGACACGCCGTGGCCGATCAGCTCCTGTTCGCTGGGCAGGCCCAGCCAGCGTGCGCTCGCACCCGAAGCCACAATCAGTGTCCGTGTGTGAACCTCGCCAGTCGAGGTGTGCAGCCGGATGGGATGCGCGTCCACCTCCACGCGAGTCACCAGGGCGTGCTCAAACGTGGCGCCGAAGCGCGCCGCCTGCTTCTTCATGTTCTCGATCAGCTCCGGCCCCTGGATGCCATCGGGCCAGCCGGGAAAGTTCTCGACCATGGTGGTAATCGAGAGTTGGCCGCCGGGCTCGTGGCCTTCCAGAACCAGCGGTTTCATCCCGGCGCGCGCGGTATAAAGCGCTGCCGTCATTCCGGCGCAGCCGGAGCCTACGATCACGGTATCGCGAATTTCGGTCATGAGTTATCCCGTGTTGATTTTAGCTGGAAGGGCCCGGTGCCGGCCCTCCCCGCCGTTTATGAGATGACACAAAGGATGGATTGGACTCCAGCGCGGGTCTGGAGACCCGCACGACAACCGGCCTGGAGACCGGCGCTACACGGGACCGGCGCTACGTGGTGTCTGGGGACGCGATTTTCTTAGATACTTCTATGAATCGCCAAATCCCTTTGGACCTTCCACTGCCCCTTGGAACTCCGTCTGGGGGATTCCGTGCCCATCACTGCTCCTGCGCCCGCGCGCCCTGCTCCTGCGTCCGCGCGCTGCGCTTCGCCCGAACGCCGCGTGTTCGGCCGTCTCCCGCTTTGCCTTCTCGGCTTCTTCCTTCTTTTCGCGCCCTCCATGGGGCTCGCCGGCGGGCCCAAGTACATTGCCGGAACCACTTACTTCAACGCCGCGGTTCTTGGGGTACCGGTGCACTGGGCGGGTGGCCAGGTGAACTACTACGTGGATCAGGGCCCGCTCTCAAGCACGGTCACGAATGCGCAGGCCACCGCGATGGTGGCCGCCGCGGCGGCCTCGTGGAGTGCGGTACCCACGGCGGGCGTCACGCTGACCGACATGGGCCCGCTGAACGAGGATGTGAATGGTTCCGACATTCAGGTGAACTCGTCGGGGCTAGTCAACCCGCCGGGCCAGATCATTGCGCCCGCCGACATTACTCCCGCGGCCACCAACTATCCCGTTGCCGTGATCTACGACGCCGACGGCTCGGTTATCAACGCGATTTTCGGCGCCACGACGAGCCAGCCTGACGCCTGCCAGAACAACGGCGTGTACGTGTGGCACGACAACTTCAATACCAATGCGACCTTCGCTCACGGCGTCATCATTCTGAACGGCCTTTGCGCCACCAACGCCAACATGATCGAGATGATGAGCTTTGAGCTGGAGCGCGCCTTCGGACGCATTCTCGGGCTCGACGACGCGCAGGTGAATCCCCAGGCGCTGAGCGATGACGAAACCGGGGCCACGCTGGGCTGGCCGGTGATGGAGCCCATGAGCGGCTCCTGTGGAGCGAGCGGCGGCGCCTGCATTCCCGACCCCACGGTGCTGCGCTATGACGACATCGCCGCGCTCAACCGCCTCTATCCCATCACCGCGGCCAATCTCGCAAATTTTCCCGGCAAGCAGTTGACTGCGCCCAATACCATTTCGATTCAGGGTACGGTCAGCTTCCGCACCGGCTACGGCATGCAGGGAGTGAACGTGGTGGCGCGCCCGCTCGACGCCAACGGTAATCCGCTCTATCATTACACGGTCACCGCCGTGACGGGCGCGCTCTTCAACGGCAATCACGGCAATCCCGTCACCGGCTGGGACGACGCGAACGGCAACCTACTGACCAACTGGGGGTCGAACGATCCCTCTTTGCAGGGAGTCTTCGACCTGAGCGGCATTCCCCTGCCGCCCGGCGTGACCACGGCCAACTACGAGGTCAGCTTCGAGGTCATCAATCCCCTCTACATTCTGGAGAATTCTGTGGGCCCTTATAACCAGGGGCAAGTCGCGCCGTCGGGCACGCTCAATGCAATCTCGCTGACGGATCTTTCCGCGGGCAGCACGCAAACCCTTACCGTCACCTCAGCCAACTCCGCCGTGGGCGGATATTCTGACGCCATTGGAACCGAGGCCCAGCCGCGTGCGATGCCAGCGGGCGGCCTGTGGTGCGGGCGACTCAGCCAGGTTGGCCAGAACGACTGGTTCAACTTTC
>JBEKAS010000166.1:0-9378 GCA_050015795.1 Occallatibacter sp.
TCCTCAGCCGTTGAGACGAGGCCGCCGCCACCCGACGGGCGCGTGGGCGGGTTGAGGAAGTCGCCCATGCCGCTGCCGTTCGACGTGTCGGGGCGCAGGCCGTCGTGATCGTCGTTCTCGTAGAGCGTGGCGAAGCGGTCGCGCTTTTCGGCCGGGACGAAGAAGCCCGCGTCGCGCATGCCAAGCGGCGCGAAGAGATGGTCGCGCATGAAGTCGGGCAGCGACTGGCCGGTGATTTTCTCGATGATGTAGCCCTGAATATCCATCGACAGGCTGTAGCGCCACTTGGAGCCGGGCTGGTAGTTGAGCGGGATCTGCGCGAGGCGGTTGATCGCCTCCTGAAGAGTCGGCGCCTGGCGCACCTGGAGTTTCTGGTACAAGTCGTCGACCGGCCCGTCGCCATCGCCGTAGCTGAAACCGGCGGTGTGGGTCATGAGCTCGTGCATGGTGGGCGCGTGGTCGGGATTGACGAGGATCATTTTGCCGGCGGAGTCGAGTCCGGCGAAGACCTTGAGATTGGCAAATTCAGGAATGAATTTTGAGATGGGGTCGCTTGGCAGCCACTTGCCCTCTTCGTACAGGATGAGCATGGCCACGCCGGTGACGGGCTTGGTCATGGAGTAGTCGCGGAAGATGGTGTCTTTGGTCATCGCAGCGCCGCTGGCGAAGTCCCGGACGCCATAGGTGCGGTAGTCGACGATTTTGCCGTGGCGCGCAAGGATGGTGACCGCGCCGGAGAGCTCTTTTTTGTCGACCACGCCCTGGATGAAAGTGTGCAAACGCTCGAGGCGCTCACTGGAGAAGCCGACGGACTCCGGAGCGACGGGCGTCATGTCGGTGGCTGCGGGAGCGGAGGGTTGCTGAGCACGCAGACCGAGGGAAAGGACGGCGGCGAGGAGTGAGGAGACGAAGATTGCGCGGGAGACCGGTTTCATAGAGAGTCCTTTTTTAGCCCTGAGGTCGTGGGTTGAGGCGTTCGGCAACCTTTATATCAAACGCAAGCTCCTTTTTCGCCGCAGGCGCTCTCAGGCGAACGAAATCGCATTTCGCGGTACACTAGACACTGGCAGGAGGACCGGGCGGTCGCTGCCGGAAATCCTTGCGCAAGCAGGGGTTGCCGGGAGAGGAAAGTCCGAACTCCGCAGGGCAGTGTGCCGGATAACGTCCGGGACGCGGGCGTAAAGGCCCGTGGACGGCCAGTGCCACAGAAAACATACCGCCGGTCTCTCGTGCTTCGGCACGGGCAAGCTGGCCCGAAGGGCGTAAGCCTGGACGGCCAGTCCGGTAAGGGTGAAAAGGTGCGGTAAGAGCGCACCGCTCCGGCAGTAATGACGGAGGCAGGGTAAACCCCACACGGAGCAAGACCAAATAGGGAGGGAAGCACGAGCTCGGAGCAAGGCTTGTGCCCGGTGCCGGCCCGGCGCCGAAAGGCTGCTCCATGCAAGTGCCGGAACCTCCGGGTAGGTCGCTGATGAGCGCCCGCGGCAACGCGGCGCCTAGAGGAATGACCGCATAAACAGAATTCGGCTTATGAGTCCTTTTGCCGAATCGAATGACGGCCCCGAGGGAGAGATTCCTCGGGGTCGACCATTTTTAGCGGGGTTAGCGGAGCTAGCGGGGTTAGCGGAGTTAGCGGAGCTAGCGGCGTTAGGATCGGGCGCGCGAGCACGTTCTCTAGTTGAAGTTGCTTAAGGGCCTACTCCGAAAACAGTGGGAGTCCAATACAGGCGTCCGTGTCACGGTCTAGCTCCGCTAACCCCGCTAGCCCCGCCAACTCCGCTACCATGAATCCATGTTGCGAGTGAAGCGATTGCATGCGGGTGCACGGCTGCCGGTGGTGGCGCATCCGGGCGAGGACCTGGGTTACGACGTGTTTGCGCTGGAAGGAGCCATATTGGCGCCGCGGGCCACGGTGAAGCTGCGGACGGGGATTGCCGTGGAGGCGCGCGATCCGGAGACCGGCGCGCCGCTGGGGTTGCTGGTGCGCGACCGCTCGTCGATGGCGGCGCGGGGACTGGCTACCACGGGCGGCGTGATCGATTCCGGCTACCGCGGCGAAGTTCTGATTGTTATGACCAACCTGGGCGATGCCGCCCAAGAGCTCCAGGCCGGCGAGAAGATCGCGCAGATGGTTCCCGTACCCGTTCTCACAGGTCCAGTCCAGGAGGTAGAAACACTGGAAGTGTCGGGGCGGGCGGCCAAGGGGTTTGGAAGTACAGGGACCTAGGGACCAAAGGACCGAGGGACCTAGAAGGCCCGCGGCGTGCGGCCGCGGTCGGAACCGGGCAGCGGGCGTGTGCGTATCATAAGAGCGGGAAGCCATGCCGCTCAAAGAGGCCTTCAAACTCGCGCTGCAATCGCTGTGGGCCAACAAGCTGCGCAGTGTCCTCACGCTGCTGGGGGTCATCATCGGCGTGGCTTCGGTCATCATGGTGGTCACGCTGACCAACGGCGCCAAGCAGTTTGTCACGTCGAAGGTGAACACCTATGGCGCGTCGGTGATCACCATCAGCAAGATGCCGAACACGTTCATCACACTCGACGAGTATCTCGAGTTTCAGAAGCGCAAAGACGTCACCTACGACGATTACCGGGCGGTTCTTTCCGATTGCAAATCCTGCGTTGCCGTGGGCGCGCAGCGGTCGAACGGCACCGGAAAAGTGGTGCGTGGAACGCAGTCCACCACCGACACGCAGATTCGCGGCTGGACGTGGACGATGCCCGCGCTCTCGAACCTGGATATCGCGGTGGGGCGCTCATTCACCGATATTGAGGACACGCACTCGGCGCACGTGGCGATCGTAGGTTCCGATATCGAGGACAACGTGCTGGGGCCGGGCGATCCGCTGGGCAAAGAGATTCGTGTGGACGGTGAGCCGTTTACCGTAATCGGCGTGGGCCAAAGCCAGGGCAAAATGTTCGGTCAGAGCATGGACAACTGGGTGGCGATTCCGCTGACCACGTTTCTCGAAAGGTACGGTTCCCAGGGGAGCCTGCAGATCTTTGTGGATTCGGGCGGCGGAGGCGCGGTGATGGAATCGGTCAGCAACGAACTGCGCGCCATCATGCGGGCGCGGCGGCACCTGGCGCCGGATAAACCGGATGCTTTCTCCATCGATTCGAGCGCCACGTTTCAGAATCTGCTCGGCAATATCCTGGACAACTTTGGCGCCGTGGTGGTGGCCATTGCCGCTATTTCTCTGGTGATTGGCGGCATCGTCATCATGAACATCATGCTGGTTACGGTGACGGAGCGGACCCGCGAGATCGGCGTGCGCAAGGCGCTGGGCGCGAAGCGGAAAGATATTCTGCTGCAGTTTCTCATTGAGTCGGCGTTGCTGGCCTCGATCGGGGGGGTCATCGGAGTTTTGCTGGGCATTGGCGCGGCCAAGGTGTTGACACTGGCCATCGGATTTCCGTCCGTGGTGGCCTTGTGGTCCATCGCGGTGGGGTTGATTGTGGCGATCTCCGTCGGGCTGTTCTTCGGCATCTATCCGGCGCACAAGGCGAGCGCGCTCGATCCGATTACGGCTCTCAGGGCTGAGCTTTAAGGACCGTTGTATCGATGAAAGTGACTGGTCAATCCCGAGAATCCGTCAAGATAGCGCTGGATACGCTGCGCAACAACAAGATGCGCTCCGGCCTGACCATTCTCGGCATCCTGATCGGGATTGCGACGGTCATTTTGATCTCTTCGGCGATCAACGGCCTCAACTCCAACATCGGTCGTTGGGTAAATACACTGGGCACGAATACATTGTGGATCTATCACTTTGATCCGGTCGCCCACCGGCCTACCACCGAGGAGCTGAACCGTAAGAAGCTCACCTACGAGGACGGCGTGGCGATGCGCGCGTTGCCGCATGTGCTGGCCGTGGACCCCGAACTCACGTACCAAAATTTCCAGACGGGACTGGGCTCCGTATCCCTGAAGCACGGCACGCACAAAATTGAGAACACCATTCTGAGCGGCAACACGGAGGCGATGACGGAGGTGCAGGACGTCGATTTTCTTGAAGGCCGCATGTGGACGGAATCAGAGGAAGAGCGTAGTGCAAATGTGACGATTCTGGGTCACGATTCCGCAGCCGATCTTTTTCCCGGCGAGGATCCGATCGGCAAGGACGTGGAATGCGAAGGCGACGTGTTTACCGTGATCGGCGTACTCGATTTGCAGCCCCAGCCCTTCGGAAGCGGACGCAACACGCAGGATAATCAGGCGTTTTTCCCGCTGGAGACGTTTCGCAAGATTCATCCCGAGATTACCGACTTCTGGATTGTGGTGAAATACGACGACCCGGCGAACAAGCAGCTCGTGACCGAAGAGGTGCGCGAGTTGCTGCGCGTGCGGCGCAAGTTGCACGCCGATCAGGACGATAACTTCGCGATTTTCAGTCCTGAGTCGCTGACGCGGCTGTGGAACCAGCTCACCGGCGGACTTTTCCTCTTCATGGTTGCGGTTTCGTGCGTGGGGTTGATGGTGGGCGGCGTGGGCGTGATGAACATCATGCTGGTGAGCGTGACCGAGCGCACGCGCGAGATCGGCGTGCGCAAGGCGATTGGCGCGACCAGGAAAAACATCATGACGCAATTTACGCTGGAAGCCGTAACTTTGTGCGCCGTGGGCGGCCTGCTGGGCATTTTGTCGGGGGCGCTTCTAACGCTGATTCTGCATTTTGCAGTGCCGTTTCTGCATGCGGCCCTTTCGTTGGTCTGGGTCACGATCGCCTTTGCCGTCTCCTGCATCATCGGCCTGGTGTTCGGCATTTACCCGGCATGGAAGGCGGCCAACCTGGACCCGATTGACGCGCTAAGGTACGAGTAAGACAGCTGACGCCGAACAGTGAACAGCTGACAACCAATCAGCAAGAGCGTGCGATTCCGGCTATCTGGCACATTGTTGACTGTCTGCTGACGCCGTCTGCTGTTTGCTGTCGGCTGTCTGCTGTTAGCTGCTAGCTCGCTATGCGGAGTGATCCAATGGCTGCTGGTCAATCCCGGGAATCCGTGAAGATGGCACTGGATACGCTGCGCAAGAACAAGATGCGCTCCGGCCTGACCATTCTCGGCATCCTGATCGGGATTGCGACGGTCATTCTCATCTCCTCGGCAATCAACGGACTCAATTCCAATATCGGTCGCTGGGTGAATTCCCTGGGCACCAATGTCCTGTGGGTCTTTCATTTCTCGCCGTTCGGCCACCGGCCCACCACCGAGGAGCTGAACCGCAAGAAGCTGACCGCTGAGGACGGCATGGCAATGCGCGCTTTGCCGCACGTCGCCACCGTGGACCCGGAACTGATCCTCCAGGACTTTCAAACCGGCCTGGGAAAAGTTTCTCTCAAGCACGGCACGCACAGCATTGCGAACACCATCCTCCAGGGATCCACGACGGCCATGCCCGAGGTGCAGGAAGTGCCTATTACGGAAGGCCGTATGTGGACGGAATCGGAGGAGAAACGCCACGATAACGTGATGCTTCTGGGTCACGATGCCGCGGCCGATCTTTTTCCCGGCGAAGATCCAATCGGTAAGGATGTCACATGCGAAGGCGACGTTTTCACTGTGATCGGCGTGCTGGGCGTGCTTCCGCAACCCATCGGCAGCGGCCGCAACACGGCGGACAACACGGCCTACTTTCCGCTGGGGGCATTCCGCAAGATCCATCCCGAGTTTACCGACGTCTGGATTGTGGTGAAATACGACAACCTGGCGAACAAGCAGATCGTAACCGAAGAAGTGCGCGAGATGCTGCGCGTGCGGCGCAAGTTGCGCGCCGATCAGGACGATAACTTCGCGATTTTCAGCCCCGATGAGCTGACCCGTTTGTGGAATCAGCTTACCGGCGGGCTCTTCCTTTTCATGGTTGCGGTGTCGTGCGTGGGGTTGATGGTGGGCGGCGTGGGCGTAATGAACATCATGCTGGTGAGCGTCACCGAGCGGACGCGCGAGATCGGCGTGCGCAAGGCGATTGGCGCGACTAAGAGAAATATCATGACGCAATTTACGCTGGAAGCCATAACGCTGTGCGCGGTGGGCGGACTGCTGGGCATTCTCACAGGAGCGCTTCTGACGCTGATTCTGCATTTTGCCGTGCCGTTTCTGCATGCGGCCCTTTCGTTGACGTGGGTCGTCATCGCCTTTGCTGTCTCCTGCATCATCGGCCTGGTGTTCGGCATTTACCCGGCATGGAAGGCGGCCAACCTGGACCCGATTGATGCGCTTAGGTACGAGTGACAGGGATCAGGTGTCAGGTTTCAGGTGTCAGTCGCCGGTGACTCGATTTCGGACTGAAATTCTGCCGTCGGCTTCGGGCCAGAATCCCTCGCTATCGGTTAGTCGCCGATGATGGCAGTCTCACGAAAGAACTGAAACCTGACACCTGACACCTGTAAACTGCCTTCATGCCGCACATCCTGGCGCAAGCGATCGAGATGGCAACGACGGCGCTGGCCGTGGCCGGGATGGGCTACTTTCTCGCCAGCCTGGCAGCGGCGCGGAGTTTTCTGCGTGAGCGGCGCGCGCCACGGGCTGAATTCGCGCCCGGCGTCAGCATTCTCAAATCACTCAAAGGCCTCGACCCCGGCATGATGGACGCCTTCCGCAGTCATTGCCGGCAGAATTATGCGGGCGAGTTCGAGCTGCTGTTCGGCGTCAGTTCGCTCGACGATCCCGCGGCGGCGGCGGTGACGGCGCTCAAGGCGGAGTTTCCTGAGCGGACGATCCGGCTCGTGGAGTGTCCCGAGCGGCTGGGGACAAACGGCAAGGTCAGCACGCTGGCGCAAGTCGCCCGTCACGCGCGCTACGATATTTTGCTCATCAACGATTCAGACATTACGGTGGGACCGCATTATCTGGAGCGGGTAGTGTGCTGCTTTGCGCCAGCGGCGCTGGATGCGGGGTTGGCGCCGGTCGGCCTGGTGACTGCGCTCTATCGCGGGCGCGCCCACGGCACACTCGCCTCGCGGCTTGAAGCGCTGGGCATTGCCACGGATTTTATTCCCGGCGTGCTGCTCTCGAAGTTGCTCGAGGGAGGACTGCATTACGGGCTGGGTTCCACGCTCGCAGTGCGGCGCGAGGCCTTGGAAAAAGCCGGGGGCCTGCTGGCGCTGGTAGATCAACTGGCCGACGACTACGAGATGGGCGCGCGCGTGGCGAACGCGGGCTATCGAGTTGCCCTGAGCGGGGAGGTTGTGGAGACCAACCTGCCGGCGTACGGTTGGCGCGGGTTCTTCGATCACCAATTGCGCTGGCTGCGCACGGTTCGCGACGCGCGGCCGGCCGGTTATGTGGGCCTGATCTTCACGCATGGGCTCGCGTGGGCGCTGCTCAACGTGCTCGCGAGCGGATTGAGCCCGGTGAGCCTGTGGCTCCTGGGGTTGAGTTTCTTTCTGCGGCTGGCGCAGGCCATGACGGTGGGCGCCGCGGTGCTGGGCGATCACGAGGTGCTTGCCAACCTGTGGCTGCTCCCGCTGCGCGACGCAGTGGCGATGGGCTTGTGGGCGGCGGGCTTTGCCGGAGACACGATTGTGTGGCGCGGCGAGCGCTTTGCGCTCAAGAAGGGGCGGCTCGTCAAAGTGGAGCGGAGCTAGCGAAGCCGGCGGAGCTTTCTGCCACCGTGCCCCATCCTTTTCGCGCGTCTTGCGAAAAGCGTGGGAAAGCAAAGGGGCTGGTTCAGTCGTTCGCCATGGCCGCATCGGCCTCCTGCAAAGCGCGGATAGCGTCGCAGTCGAAGGTCAGGCATGCGCCCAGCTCATTGAAGTCTTTGTCCCAGCGCGGACGATCTTCCGCGGAGAGCGCGGTGAGCGCGTAGCCGGAGGTGCGCAGAATCTCGTACCAAATGTTTTGCGCCTGCCAGAGATTGAGTTCGAAGGGCATCTCCGTGAGAGTGCGGGCCAGCACCAGCGCGCGATCGAGCATTTCCAGCGAGCCCGAGGACATTTGCAGCTCCACCATGGCGCGCTTCATGCGCAAGTCGGCGATGTAAGAGAGCGTGGCGGTCTCGAGCGGCACCAGATCGGCCCTGGCCAGCGCGAGGAAAGAGCGCAATTGCGCTACGTCGACGGGCTCGATTTCGAGCACGCGCCGCAGGCCGGCGTTGATGGCGAAGCCGGCAGCGAGCGTGAGCGCGGGCGGCTTGGGCAGACCGGCCTGTGAGAGGTAGTGCAACAGGCTGGCGTGGTCCTGGTAGATGGTGGTGAGGGAGCTTTCGATGTCCCAGAGCGTGGAGTTGAGAATAAGTTGCACAATGCGCCGCTGCTCGTCGGTGAAGAGCGACGTGAGCGAGTAGTCGGCGTGGCCGTAGAAGCGGTCGAGCAGGCGAATCACCTCAGGGAAGTCGGCGCTCTGCACGTGGCCGGCCGCATCGGCGGAAAAGGCTTCGAAGGCGGCGGCATCGGTCTCGCTGTAGGCCTTCACCGCCGCGGTGATGTTCTGGTCGCCGAAGTGGAGCACCGCAAAGGAGAAGTTTTGCGCGTGACCCGTGATGGAGCTGGCGACATGCACGCGGCCCAGCGCCAGGCGGCCGCGGCCCGAAGTATAAATCTCGTAGGAGATGCGGCGCACGCGGTAGCAAAAGAGCTCCGTTTCATCGGCAAACGTGGAGAACACGGAACTGATGGCGTAGTGCGCGGCCACCTGCTCCAGGTGCAGCTCCTGGGTGCTGACACATTTCCTGTAGATGCGGGCGCCGTCGCCGGCCGCGGGGTCGTTGGAGCGGGCTTCGGCCAGGCGCGCGAGAAACGCGGGCTCGAGCGGTGCGGCCTGCTCACTGAAGACCTGCAGGGCGAGCTGCAGCACGCGCGCCGCGTAGGCGATCACCTCCACGGTCTCGATGCCGGCGATGTCGTCGAAGAACCATCCGCAACTGGTGAACATGAGCTGCGCGTGGCGCTGCATCTCCATGAGTTCGAGAGCGCGGACGCGTTCGCCGTCGCTGAGCGTATGCGCCTGGTGCGCGGCCAGGAAGCGGTCGACTGACTCCGTGCTGCGGTCGAGCACCACCTGGATGTAGGCGTCGCGCGCGGCCCACACATCGCGAAAGAGGCTGTTGCCGTGCTGCTCGGTGAGCTGGACCAGTGCATCGCGTAGCTCGTCGAGGGCCCTGCGCAGCGGCGCGCGCCACTCCTGGTTCCAGCCGGGACGGCCGCCGTTGCAGCCGCAGTTGGAGCGCCACCGCTCCACGCCGTGCACGCAGCTCCAGGAAGTGTTTTCGACGATCTCGCACTCGAATTCAGGCGGAAACTGCTCAAGGAATGCGGCGTAGTTGGTGAGCTTGACGGTCTTGTCCTGCTCCAGCAGGCGCAACGCATAGGCCAGTGCCATCTCGCCGTACTTGTGATGATGCCCGTAAGACTCGCCATCGGTGGCTACGTGCAC
>JBEKAS010000167.1:0-9275 GCA_050015795.1 Occallatibacter sp.
GACCGGCAGCACCGGAATCCGCGCAGATTCATGCAACTTCTCGTATCGACTGAGGCCAGGTAGCTCAGTGGTAGAGCGCGGCCCTGAAAAGGCCGGCGTCGGCGGTTCAATCCCGTCCCTGGCCACCATTGTTTCAACAAGTTACAAGCACTCCAGCCAACGGTTACGTTCCAAAACGTTCCAAACGCGCGGCGGAGTCGGTCTACTCCCACGCCAGAATTGTCGGATTTGCCGGCCGGTTTTTGGCAGGTGCCCTTAGCCGGCGCTGCTGAAATCGCCATCACTGATCAGCTCGACGAACCCTTGCAGGTCGCGCAGCAATTGGGCGCTCAGCAGACTTTCAACATCACCCATGCCGACAGCAACGGCGGACGAGTCGCGGCTTTCGAGAATCGCTTCGATGTCGCAATCGAGGCTGCTGGAGCGCTGCCCGCACTGTCGGTTTGCATCAGCTCAGTCGTGGCAGGGGGCCGAATTGTGCAACTGAGGCTGTTGCCACCGGATTGTGATGGCCGGCTGCATCTATCTCGACTTGTAAGCCACGAAATCGAACTGGTTGGCTCATTCCGTTTCTACGGCGAATTCGCTACGGCCATTCAGCTTCTCAACACGGGCAGAATCGATCCCGGTCCGCTGCTCACGGCGCAGATTCCACGGGCCGAGGCCGAACGCGCATTCCAACTAGCCAGCGACCGAAAACATGCTTTGAAGGTTAGCCTCATACAGTAGAAGCAGAACACTCTCCAGAAAGGCTTCAAAATCGTGACGACAGGCCCAAGCATCGGCAATCTTAACGGAAAGCGAATTCTGATTACCGGCTCCAGCAGCGGATTGGGCTTTGAAGTGGCCAGAGGGCTGGCACACGCTGGAGCAACGATCATTTTGAACGGCCGCCGACCGGAAAGACTAGCGGTGGCGGTACAACAACTGAAACAGGAGAATGCTTGCGTCTCGTCAGTCTGCTTTGATGTGACCCTTGAGGACGAAGTGCAGCGCGGTATCGCGGAAGCCGGTGTGATCGACGTGCTCATCAACAATGCCGGCATTCAACGCCGCGGACCGCTGGAAGAGTTTACACTCGCCCAGTGGAATGAGGTGCTAAACGCGAACCTGACGAGTTGCTTCCTGGTGGCGCGCGAGGTCGTGCGCAGCATGATCGAGCGCCGGAGCGGCAAGATCATCAATATCTGCTCGTTGATGAGCGATTTCGGACGCGCTGGGACAGCACCCTATACCGCCTCCAAAGGCGGGTTGAAGATGCTCACTAAGGCCATGTGCGCCGAGTGGGCCCGCTACAACATCCAGATCAATGGCATCGCTCCCGGATACTTCATCACCGAGATGACGGAGAAGCTTGCCAACGACCCCGAATTCGACGCTTGGGTCAAGAAGCGTACGCCGGCGGGGCGCTGGGGCGATCCGGCGGAGTTGGTCGGTGTGGCGATCTTCCTCAGCTCTGAGAGCAGTTCGTTCGTGAATGGGCAAGTTCTGTATGTGGATGGCGGGATGAGCTCCGTCTTATAGCCGCTCGGCACCACATCGCGTCGATCTCGCCGATATTTCTGCTGCTGAACGTCGTGTTGATCTGCACGGGCAGCCCAATCTCGTTGGCCCAGCGAACCGCGTCCAATGTTCGCGCGAATGATCCACTCGTTCCCCGGAACGCGTCATGGGTCTCCGCACTTGCTCCATCCATGCTGACCGCGAGCCTGGCCAGTCCAGCTTCCTTGAGGCGCGCGACAATCTCTCTCGTGAGCAACGGCGTGGCGCTTGGCGTCAAAGACACTCGTACGCCGCGAGAACGGGCATGGCCGGTCAGCTCGAACAAGTCCGGGCGCTTGATTGGATCGCCTCCCGTCAGCACAAAGACCGGAACCTTCATCGCCGCAATTTGATCGATAAGCGCCTTGCCTTCGTTCGTACTGAGTTCCATGGCATGACGTTCCGGTTGGGCCGAAGCGCGGCAATGGACACCGGCCAGATCGCAGGCCTGAGTCACCTCCCAGATGGCGATGAATGGCCGCTCGTTGAAGTCGATCGTGTTGATTTGCGGGTTCATGAATCCACAAGAATGCTCGGTCATCGCGTCGTGCAGTGACTAAAGTCCCAACTGCTAAAATCCCGGAATGACCATTCCCCGTACCGATCTCGCATCTGTCCTCGAAAAGACTCCGTTACTGTCGGGTCTATCGCAACCTGAGTTGCAGATGCTCGCTTCCCGCACGGTGCGCAAGCTGTTCAGCGCGGGAGAGTTGCTTTTCTCCGAAGGCGAACCTTGCAGTGGGCTCCACATCATCGCTAAGGGTAAGATCCGGATCTTCACAACATCGGTAAATGGCCGCGAACAAGTCCTTGCGGTGAACAGCCCGGGCGAATCTGTTGCTGAACTGCCAGTCTTTGATGGAGGCCCTTACCCGGCTTCGGCGGTGGCAATCGAAGATGCCGAGATCGCATTTATTTCGCGGCGGGACTTTCACGCATTTTGCGTCGAGCATCCGGAGGTTCCGCTGAAGGTTCTCTCCGTAGTCGGCGCTCGGTTGCGCCGCCTTGTCGGGATCATCGAGGAGCTTTCGTTCACAACTATCCGGCAGCGCCTCATCTCTGTGCTGGTCAAACTTGCGCAGTCCGAAGGTACGAAGACGAAGCGCGGCATTGAATTTCAGTTGCCTGCAACCCATCAGGAATTGGCTAATCAGCTCGGAACGGTGCGCGAACTGATCTCGCGTAACCTCATGCGGCTCCAGGCTGAGGGCTTGTTGGACGTGGATGCTCGACGGATTGTTGTGAAGGACATGAAGGGTCTGAACGCGATGCTCGAGTCGACTTCGTAAAGTTTCTTGCCATCCAGTGACATAAGTTACTGTGTCTGTCCCCGCCACTCTCTACCGTTGTAGGTGGAGAGTGTTATGCCAACCTTGACACAGTCCATCCGTGAAATTGTTTTTAACCAGTCATCCGCAGCGGCCGTTTTGCTGCGCTTCGACATTGACCTCTGTTCGCACGCCGACGAATCGCTCAAACAGGCTTGCGCGGAACTGCAGCTCTCAGTCGATCAGGTGCTCGAAAAGCTTTCAGACGCCGCTGCGAGGGAGAATGGCGCTGTCCCAGCCGATCTTGCCAGTTATTCGCTGAACCGGCTCATTCAGCATATCGTTCGCACGCATCACCAGTACGTTCGTTGCGAGTTG
This sequence comes from Occallatibacter sp., assembly GCA_050015795.1. GTDB lineage: Bacteria > Acidobacteriota > Terriglobia > Terriglobales > Acidobacteriaceae > Telmatobacter. Next base: position 3,189 of record JBEKAS010000167.1, read on the forward strand.
CCGCGGCTGGTTGAGATGGCGCACAAGCTCGCCGGCAAACACGGAGATCGTGCGCCCGAGTTGAAGGAGGTCAAGACTGTGCTGGACGATCTGCGCGCAGAAATGTTCGCTCACCTCGAGAAAGAGGAACAGGTTCTGTTCCCTTTCATTGCGCAAATGGAAGAAGAGACCGCTGGGTCCGCGCTACCAGCACGCGCCTGCTTCCAGACCGTGGCCCAACCGGTTTCCATTATGCTCCGGGAACACGAATCAGCCGAACGTCTCGTGGCGGAAATGCGCAAACTGACGAACGACTTCAACGCGCCGACATGGGCATGCCCCACGCACGTCGCGTTCTACGCCGGGCTCAAACAGTTTGAGCGCGATCTCCGGCAGCATGTGCATCTAGAAAACGACATTCTGTTTCCACGCGCAATCGAGATGGAAGCCGCGCTGAATCAACGGAGGTAAGCATGGCAGCCATCGCACAGATCAACCCGGCGCCTCACGGGGAAGCGATCGATCCTATCCAGGCGACTGTTCGGCGCGAGCGTTTGAAAAGCCTCATGCTCCGTGTTTGGATTATTGCCGGGCTGTTCTTCATGGCGCTTCCGGGCACTTTGCTCGGCTTTTCAAATTTGGTGGCGATCAGCACGCATCACGGACTGGGCAGTCTGCCAGCAGCGTGGATCCAGGGCCACGGCCACGCGCAGGTATTCGGATGGATTGGCAGCTTCATTCTAGGCATCGGATTTTATTCGCAGCCCGCGCGCGGCCGGTCGGTCCTGCGGATTCCGTTGACCTGTTTCGCGCTTTGGACGTCAGGCGTTGCCATGCGCTGGACAGCAAGCATTTACGGCTGGCATTGGCGCTCTCTGTATCCAATCTCGGCCGGATTCGAGTTGACGGCGGTTCTCTTGTTCCTCATTGCCGCGTCACAGCACAAGCTGCCTGAGCAGGCGGAAGGCAGGCGTGCAAAGCCGCGAATGGAGTTATGGATGGCCTCCGTGTTGCTCGGAACCGTCGGCCTGACCGCACTGGTCATCTTCAACTTCGTTGAATGCGTACGCCTGGCAGTCAATGGAACGCTTCTCGCCTTTCCGCACGCTCTCGACCAGAAGTACCTGGTATTGCTCGCCTGGGGATTCCTCGTGCCAGTGGTCTGGGGATTTTCCGCGCGTTGGCTGCCTACCTTCCTCGCGATTGCCCAGCCGAGCGCGCCAGTATTTTGCACCGCTTTGATCCTGGACCTGATGGGCGTTCTCTTCGGCGTCTCCGGCTGGACCATCGCGGCGACGATTTTGCTCACCTCAGGCTCAGTCGCAATCGGGCTCGCATTGCACCTGACACAGCAGCCTCACGGAGCCGCAAAGGTCCAGGGAATTCATCCCAGCTTTCCGTCGTTCATCCGGCTTGCCTACGCATGGCTGGTGATCGCCGGCTCAATGAGTGTCTGGGCCGCTCTTGCCGATCAACATGGAGGCATCTGGGGCGCTTCTCGCCACGCTCTTACTGTCGGGTTCGCCGCCACAATGGTCTTTGCCATCGGGCCTCGCATCCTTCCGTATTTTGCCGGCATCTACTCGATCTTCAGCAAGCGCATGATGTTTATGAGTCTCGTGATTCTGCAGACGGGATGCACGCTTCGCGTCTTGTCTGAGCCTTTGGCCTACGAAGGGCTGCTTTCCTTCGCATGGAAGACGCTGCCGATCTCCGGGATGCTGGAGTTGAGTGGGGTGCTGGTGTTCGCCCTCAACATCGTGCTCACCTTTTTGTTGGGCCGCACCGCATTTGCTCGGAATAGTTCGAGCGAGCGCTCTCTGGCGTAATAAGAGCTAAGGCGGGTAGGGCAACCGCCCGCTCCGGAAGACGCCTAAATCCTCATTTAGTCGTCATGCTCCAGGATTCCACTCCTTGCTGTAAGACCGTTGCCAGCGGGCTTGACGCTCCGCCACAGGGGATAGGGCACTCCCGCAAGCCGATTGATCGCGAAAGCCTGCACCGTAAGCAGGATCACCGCGACTTCAATAATGACGAGTTCTTTGGGTTGAAAGATGATGCCGAGCGAAACGATGAGGGTCGTGGCTCCTGCCGGCGGATGGCTTACCCGGAACAGCGCCATGAGCGCACCTGTAGCCGACAGCGAAAGCGCAGCGGCCAGGACTCTTGGGCCATGGACGCCGGGGTGCAAACCAAAGGGTGGGCTGGAAGCCACGGTAAGCGCGAAGGCGCCATAACCGCAGATGAGTCCGATTGCGTGCCCCAGGATGGTATTACGTGGGCTTGAGGCTTCCGCTAAGGGTGAAAAAAAGAAGAGATATGCAGTTGGGCCGAGCGACGGAAAGACAAAGGGGCTGCCCGTAAGGAGGGCCAGCAACGCGAGCAGTCCGATGGTGATAAAGCCGTTGATGCAAACATAAATCGCCCACACGACGCGCGCGGGAAAGTGCTGTAAGAGCCACTCCAGGCGCAGATGAGCAAGTAACACTGGGACATGCTCAATACTTCCGGGTGTTCCCTTCGCAGAGTTCTGATCATTCATGGAGATCATCAGATGTTCGGTAGCAGATCGAAGTACTCATCGTCTTCATTTTTACCGCCTTCGCCCGCGCCGAGCTTCTTTTCCGATTCGACAAACTCGATGCGCTCGATCCACTTCACCATCTTGTAGCCGAGCTGGTTTTCGACCCGCAGGCGCAACGGAGCGCCGTAGACCTCGGGCAGCGGCTGGCCATTCATCTCGGATGCGAGCAGGCATTGCGGCTTGAGCACGTTCTCAAGGCTTTGCGTGTCATAGTAGGGTCCGCCGTAGAGCGCTTCGCCAAAGGAGAAGAAGGCTACGGTGCGCGCCTCAGGCAGGGGGCGAACGAGTTCGATTAGTTTCTTCATGGGGATGCCGCCCCACTTGGCAATGCCGCTCCAGCCCTGGATGCAATGATGCATGGTGATGTGGTCCACGTCGCCCAGATTGCGCAGGTCGGCGAGCGAAAGCTCGACCGGATTCTCGACCAGGCCGCTGACCTTGAGCTTGAAATCGCAGAAGCCGCCCTCAGACAGGCGCTTCCAGTCGTCGCGCACGGGCAATTTGCCGTTGGGCCAAAAGAAGGGCGAAATGTCCTGCTCCGAATACATCTGCTGTGGCATGAGCCGGTTCAGCGTGAGCAGTTGCATGGGATAGGTGACGACCTTGAGCACATGCTGCAGCGCGCGCGGCTGATGCCATGAGAGGTAGTGAGCGACGATCCAGCAAAGAAACACCACGGCAATGCCCACGAAGCCCAGCCAGACGCCCAGCCGGCCCTCATCGTTGGTGCCGAGCACGATGTGGTTCATGTTGCGCGCGAATCCGGTCATCACCACCAGCGTGATGTGCACCACCAGAAACGCCAGAAAACTGAGCATCGTGAGGAAATGGATGGAGCGCGCTGATTGCCGCCCACCGAAGATCCGCGCATACCAGGTGAAGTGATTCACCACGGCCGGTGACATGGCGATGCCGGTAAGGATGGCGAGCGGCCCGAAGACGAAGACCACCGTGAAATAGGCGATCTGCTGCAGCGCGTTGTAGCCGTAGAAGCCGTTGGGCTCGGCGGGAAGATGGAAGGTGGCGTAGTGGACCCAGGTATTCCACGCTTGCAGAATGACGGTGGGCGAAGCGGGGATCAGGCGCCTCCATTGCTCGGTGGTGCAGAGCATGGCGACGAAGTAGACGCCGCAAAGGATGAAGCCATGCACGTTAATGAAATGCCACACGCGCGCCAGGCCGATGGTGTGCCGGTAGCCGGGCGTGCCAACCATGGGCGTGAGATAGCGGGCATCGTCCTTGGCCGTCCACAAGCGGTCGCGCGGGACTTTGATGGGCGTGAAGCGGATCCACTCGCTGCCTGGCGTGCAGTCGTCGTTGAAGTAGAGCCGTGGATGATCGGCCAGGATGGAAAGGCCGCTACGGATGAGCATGGTGACGAAGAGGAAGTTGAAGAAATGGCAGTAGCGGACCCAGAGAGGAAAGCCATGCGGGCCAGCAAAGTTGTTGGGGTACACCACGGGGACGGTCGGAATGTGCGGCAGGCCGGCTGCGGCCATCTCAATCCACGCCGCTGCCACCAGCGCGGCAATTGCGGCGCCAGTTCCGATCAGGATCGAAGGACGAATCCAGAGGCGATGGCGACGATCAGGGGGATAATGAACGGCGGCGTGCTCCGCGTCAAACTTGATCATTCGGTGTCTCCTATGGCGGCTTGGGACTCTGCTCACTCCGCACGTGCAAAACCGGACCCCTCGTTACCGTTGCCAGCATAAATGCGCTTACCGGCTCCCGAAGCGACTTTTGTCACTGGAAATCCATGTGGTGCTTCTAACGTTGCAACGCAAGTAGCACGGGGAGAATCTGGGCCTCCCGCCGGCGGACCGGAGAAAAATGTGCAGCCATCATTCTTTGAGTGACTAAAGTCCCTGCATTGTTTTCTCCCACACACTAACGTGATTCCGAGACATTTCTTCGCAGGAGAGGCTGATGAACTACACATTTGTTGCAAATTTGCAACAAGAGATCGCGCTGCCGGAAAAGGGGATCTTGAGCCAGGTTCTCAAAAAGGACAACAACGTAAACATCACGCTGTTTGGCTTTTCGAAGGGGGAGGAGCTTTCCTCTCATTCCGCCCCGACGCCGGCCATTCTCTATTTCCTGGAGGGAGAAGCCGAAGTCCAATTGGGAGAAGACAAGATCGACGCCCAGCCAGGCTCATTTGTCCACATGCCTCCGATGTTATCTCACGGGATCCTGGCAAGGACTCCCGTCAAAATGTTGCTCGTTCAGATGAAAAACGTGACGACTTGAATTTTGATGGACCCCATGAGTGGTCTAGACTCGCTACACGTTGCACAATATCGAGCCTGCGACAGCGGGAACGATATGCTCATCTGAACTTTTCTCGATCCGTTATGGACAGATAAGATGTCTCTCGCAGGAGTTCGTAGAATGATTCAGCTCAAGCGGGTTTACGAAGCGTCTTCCAGCACAGACGGGGTTCGCTTCCTTGTTGAGCGGTTATGGCCTCGTGGCGTGAAAAAGTCGTCGCTCGAAATCAGTGCCTGGTTGAAGGAAGTAGCCCCAAGCGTCGAGCTACGGAAATGGTTTCACCACGATCCGGCCCGATGGGATGAGTTCCGGCGGCGTTACGTTACCGAACTCAGCAAGAATCCAGCTTCATGGCGCCCGATACTGGAAGCTGCACGCCGCGGTAATGTCACACTGCTTTACAGCTCTCATGACCCTGAGCACAACAATGCAGTTGCATTGAAGGGCTTCTTGATCCAAAGTCTCCATAAGGAAAAGGATTGCTAGTTTCATTCAGGGCCCTGCTTGCCTGGGTATCGCTTGGACTAAATCTGGAAGGATATGCTTCGTTCCGACTCTCGCACCACCGCTCGCCTCCGCCCCAAAAGCAACTCTTGCGCCCCAATGGTCCCACAGACATGCCCTGTTTGCCGATCCACGACCAGCATGTTCACCAACCCCGTGGTCGCAATTTCCTCCGCGACTGCCCGGCAGGTCTCGTCGGAGTACGCAAAAGTATCCGGCAATGGCTCAAGGGCACCGCTTGCACCTTCCACTCCGCCCGGCCCGAACAGCTCTGTCATCACGTCCGCTACGCTGACCATTTCGAGGGGGTCAACGCCGTATTCACGCGATAAGTGGCACCCTCGCCGACTCAGCTTCTCCGTCAAAATCGACCGCGGCATAATCAAAGAAGTCACCAAATACGACGCAGTACACGCCAATGCAAGAGGCAGTATTGCCGGCAGAGCATGGGTCAATTCCAGGGAGAAGAGAATCGCCGTGAGCGGCACACCCAGCGCGCCTGAGAGCATTGCCCCCATCGCCATCAGCGCCCAAAGCGCCTGTGTTTCGCCTGGCATATGCGCCAGCTGCGCTGCTCCCTCTCCTAGCGCAGCGCCAATGATCAAGATGGGAGCCAACACGCCTCCAGAAGTCCCGGAACTGAGTGAAAACGCCCACATCAGCGATTTGGCAACGATGAGGCCCAGCAGAAGCGCGACAGGAGCATTCCCGCGCAGAACCTCCGCGATGTTGTCGTAGCCAACACC
>JBEKAS010000168.1:0-9274 GCA_050015795.1 Occallatibacter sp.
GTCAGGGTTTCCGCGGCGACGCGGCTGTAGGGGTCCTGCTCCAGGCAGGCATCGAGAATGGCGTCGGAGACCTGATCGGCAATCTTGTCCGGGTGGCCTTCGGTAACGGATTCAGAGGTAAACAAGAAACGGTCGCTCAACTTGGAAAAACTCCTTCCCACTTGCAGAAACTGACCCCGGCACACGGCGGGATCAGGCACGATGGTGCATCCTTTCTATGGTAATTGCGGCGGGGCAGCGGGAGCAAAGGCTAGCAGCGGGTGGAGAGCATTGAGGGGTTAACAGCGAGTTTTGAGGGGCGGAATGAAGAGGGGCGGCCTCCCACCTTAGCCGGTTAACCGTTCCGGATGCCCGCCGAAGGTGGAGTACCCGGCAGACATTGGCCGGTCAACTGCGGATTTTGAGGGGCGGAATGGGGTGGAACGGGAGTGTGAACCGGACAATGGCTTTGCTTTAGTGGCGCAGCCAGGCGAGGAGGCGCTCGAACAGATTCGAAGTCCAGTTCCACGCGCCATCGAGCGCTGCGGAAATCTCGCGCATAGGCAGCAAGGTGGACCACCAGCTTTGACGCAGACCGTAGTAGCGGAAGGCAAGGAAGCCGCCCGCGGCCACCGCCAACAGCATCAGAAGGGCGCCGATCCAGCGCAGGCGCACCTCAACGGCTTCGCGGTGCAGGATGCGCGCCTTGCCTACGTTCGAGGCAAAGGTCGTCCAGCCGCGTTCGTCATCGGACATCTGGCCTGAAGCGTCGCAGGCGCGAAGGAACCGCTCGGTCCAGTCCTGGGGATCGAGGCCCAGCGCGCCGGCGTAGCCGCGCACAATGCCCTTGCTGAGAATGCCGCCGGGAAGCAGGCGAAACCTTTCCTGCTCCAGCGCGATCAGGTGCCGCCGGCTGATTTTGGTGACCGCCGAGATGTCTTCCAGCGCAACGCCGCGCGCCAGGCGCTCCTTGCGCAGGTCTTCTCCAAAACTCCCCATCGGCCACCAATTGCGGGCCAAAACCCAGGAACGAAATTACCTTCACAATAAACCGGGATGTGGTTCCGGTAAAGGATCAAAGCATGGAATGGTGAACCAAGAGTACCCAATAGGGAACAGGGAACTAGAACAGGGACGAGGGGGGAGTGCGAGTGTGAGTGTGAGTGTGCCAGACAGATGCAACCACACCCACACTCACACTAGCCGCTGACCACTGTCTGTTACCCTGAAACCGGACTTTCCGGTGCTTTTTCTGACCCGGAGCCCGGCTCGAAGATGAATAAGCTGATTTTTGCCAATCTGTTGCATCGCCCCCTGCGCTCGGTCATCAGCGTGCTGGCCGTGGCCATTGAAGTCATTATGATTCTGTCGATTGTGGCCATATTCATGGGCATGCTGAATGACCAGAAGCAGCGCACCAACGGCATCGGCGCCGACCTGATGCTGCTGCCCTCGAACGCCAGCCTGTTCAACGGCGTGGGCAGCGCGTCCATGCCCGTCGGGGATGCGGAGGCCCTGCTGCGCCTGCCTCACGTGGTGCTGGTCTCGCCTGTCATCCAGCACCTCTCCACCAATGGCAACATCGAGATTCTCTATGGCATCGACTACGCCACGTTCGATGCGCTGAAGCCGTTTGTTTATGTCTCCGGCGGCAAGTTTACGGGCCCCTACGACGCGATCGTCGACGACCTGTTTGCCGGGAGTAAAAATCCGGCGACGGGAAAGCCCTATGGCGTGGGCGACACGATCCCGATCATGGACCACCCCTTCCGCATCTCGGGGATTGTGGAGCAGGGCAAGGGCGGGCGCAAGCTGATTCCGCTCGAGACCATGCAGCAACTTGTGGACGCCGGGGACAAGGCTTCGCTGTTTTACATCAAGTGCGACAATCCGACCAACGACGATAAGGTCATGCAGGAGATTCGCGCCACGCGCGGCTTCGGCAACAACACGCTGACCACGGTGGACAGTTGGCTCGACCAGATGACGCCGAGCAAGATTCCCGGCTTTAACCTTTCGCTCGAAATCATCACCAGCATTGCTGTGATCATCGGATTCCTCGTGATCTTCCAGTCCATGTATACGGCGGTGCTGGAGCGCACGCGCGAGATCGGGATTCTCAAGTCGATGGGCGCGTCGAAGTTGACGATCGTGGGCGTGGTGCTGCGCGAATGCGCGGTGCTGGCCGTGGCAGGCGTGATAGTGGGCATTGCCGGCACCTACGCCATTCGTCTCGCCTTCGCGCATTTTCTGGCCACGCACCAGTTTGAAATCACCGGCGGGTGGCTAATCAAGGCCGCGCTGATCGCCTTCGTGGGATCGATCTGCGGCGCGCTTTATCCGGCGTGGATGGCCGCGCGCAAGGATCCCATCGACGCGCTGGCGTATGAATGACAGGTGTCAGGTTTCAGGTGTCAGGTGTCAGAGTACCCGCAACCCGGCCCTTGAAACCTGACCCCTGAAACCTGAAACCTAGGAGGCCAAGGGCCGACCATGAGTGCGCAGACAATTTCGCTGGTGGATGTGGAGACGATCCGCGCGGCGGCGGCGCGCATTGCGCCCATCGCCATGAAAACGCCGCTGATGCGTGCCGCGTTTCCCGGCGTTTCCGGCTATGGAACGGGCAGGGAGATCTGGCTGAAGGCGGAGAGTCTGCAGCCCATCGGGGCGTTCAAGATTCGCGGCGCTGCGAACAAGATTCTGCAGCTTTCGGCCGAGGAGATCGCGCGCGGCGTGATTACTTATTCGAGCGGCAACCATGCGCAGGGCGTGGCCTACGCGGCGCGCGAGGTGGGCGCCAAGGCGGTGATCGTGATGCCGTCGAACGCGCCGGCCATCAAGCGGGCCGCGACGCTGGCGCTGGGGGCGGAGATTGTGGACGTGGGCGTGGCCTCGAGCGAGCGGCTGGCCAAGGCCGAAGAGCTGGTGCGCGAGCACGGTTACATCGTCATTCCTCCTTACGACGACGAGCAGATCATTGCCGGGCAGGCTACGTGCGGCCTCGAGATTGTGGAAGCGCTGCCCGACGTGGACCTGGTGGTTTCGCCGGTCTCGGGCGGAGGCCTGCTGAGCGGAGTGGCCGCGGCGGTGAAGCAGCTGAGTCCCAGGACCAAAGTTTTTGGCGTTGAGCCGGAGATGGCTGCCGACACCGCGGAGAGTTTTCGCACGGGAAAGATCGTGACTTGGCCGGCCGAGTTGACCAGCCGGACCATGGCCGACGGCCTGCGCACGCAAAGCGTGGGCGTGCGCAACTTCGCGCACATACAGGCGTTTGTGGACGGCATCATCACCGTGAGCGAAGCCGAGATTCGCGCCGCCATGCGCGCCATAGTGGCTGCCACGCGCCTGGTGCCCGAGCCCAGCGGCGCAGTGGCCACGGCGGCCTTGCTCTTCCACGCGCACCAGTTGCCGGCTTTCCAGAAAGCCGTGGCCGTGGTAAGCGGCGGCAACGTGGATCCTGCGATGCTGGCCGAAGTGCTCACCGAAAGCCCGCTGTAGCGTCGTTGGAATATGATTTTGCTTGTGATGAAGCGTCGCATCTTCACGGTTCGCATTCTCGCCCTCATTTCTTGTCTGGCGCTGGCCTGCGCTGCCGTGCCCGCGAGCGCCGACAAAAAGCCGCAGCAGCAGGTAAAACCCATGGCCGGACCCCGCGCCACTGCTCTACGCGTGACCATGCTCTACATCACGCCTTCGACCAACGCGCAAAAAGTGGACAAGTTGCAGATCGGCCGCGAGATCGTGGTGGCGGAAAAGAGCGGCGCGTGGATGCGCGTCTACATCAACACCGATATCGAGGAGCAGCACAGCGACAAGGACGAGCCCTGGGTGGGCGGCGACGCCGCCACGCCACCCATCTCCGGCTGGATTGAGGCCAAGGGCGTGGTGGAGGAGACCATGCCCAACGGCGATCAGATTCTGATGGGCGCGGCCGCCAACCAGGAGGCGGAGGCCTCCAATCCGCGCGGCGCGGCCAACGCAGCGCAAAGCGCGCGCCTGCTCTATAGACGATTGGTAGAAATGTTCCCCAACTCGCCGCTGGTGCCTGATGCCATGTGGCGCGCCGCCGACATCCAGTGGCAGATCGAGCGTTCCGACTCCCAAAGCCTGCCCTCGGCGCATGAGAAGGATCCCGAATATCGCCAGCAGATGGAAGAGGACGAACTGCGCAAGGTGATCAAGTATTATCCGAAAACAAAGTGGGCGGCGCTGGCGGCCTTCGACCTGATCGACAACAAGCTTTGCGGCGAGTGGCAGGGCTCGGAACAATGCCCGGCGAAGGAGTCGGAGCTCTACATCAAGTACGCCGACGAGTATCCCGACGGGCCGCGCACGGCGCGGGCGCTCTACGAGGCGGTTTATCGCCTGGCCGTGCTCACCGACATGTATGCCGCCGATGGAGACGACCGCAAGAGCAGCGACGCCCACAACCAGGCGCGCAGCGTGGCTGCACAGCTGAAGGCGCATTTCTCCGATTCCGACTATGCGTACCGGGCCGGTGCGCTGGTGTACAAATTGGATGAGGGCGTTCCTGTTTATGGCATCGACCGGGACTGAGCAGATAGCGGTTTCCCGGGTGCCCGGCGGATACGCCGTCTGACTCGTATCGACAGCAACCTGGAGTCCGCTTGAACCCGTATTTATTGTCGGTTCTTTTGGGAATAGTGGAAGGTTTGACCGAGTTTTTGCCGGTCAGCTCAACGGCGCACCTGCGAATCACCGAAGCCTTGATGAAGATTCCGCTGGACGACAAGGTTTGTGCAGCCGGGAGTGCGGTGTGTTTCCAGGATGTTGCGTATTGGAAGATGTACACGATCGTTATCCAGGTGGGCGCTATCCTCGCGCTCTGCCTGCTGTTTCTGGAGCGGATCGTTAATTTTCTGCGCACCTTTCCCAAGGGCGAAAACGGCGATCGCAACTGGCTCACGCATCCCATCTCGCTCACGCTGATTGCCTTTGCCTGCACCTCAGTGCCCGCCCTGCTGCTGCACAAGTGGAGCGAACAGAACCTGGGCAGCCTGAATGCCATAGCCATTGCCCTGCTCGCGGGCGGCATCGTGATGTGGATCATTGATGCCTGGAGCAATCGCGTCGAGCCAAGTACCCGGCACGTGGAAGAGATGACGCTGCCACAGGCGATCTGGATCGGTATCTGCCAGACGCTCTCGGCGGTTTTTCCCGGCACGTCGCGCTCCATGTCGACCATCGCTGCCGGCCAGGTCGCCGGCCTTGATCGCCCCACGGCGCTCGAGTTCAGCTTTCTGCTCTCCATTCCCACCATGATCGCCGCCACGGGATGGGACCTTTTCAAAGAGATTCACACCAGCAAAGCCGCCGGCGCCGCCGCCGCGCATGTGGTCATGAATCCGGAGCGCTGGGTCGTGCTCCTGATCGGTACCGTGGTTTCGTTCATCGTGGCTCTGGGCGTGGTGGAGTGGTTCCTGATGTGGGTGCGCAAACACGGCTTCACGGTGTTCGCCATTTACAGAATCCTTCTGGGCATCGCGCTGTTGATTTGGGGCGCGAAGTACCTCGGGAGCTAAAGAGCCCGGTCCCCTAGTAAACGGCGAGGTTGTGTGTTATGATGGTGCCATCATGATGTCGCGCACGCAAATTACGCTTGAACCTGAATTCCAGCGGCGAGCTCGCCAGCGCGCAAACGATCTTGGCGTGTCATTTGCCGAGTATATTCGCGGTTTGGTCGTGCGTGATCTGGCTCATCCTAAAGGAGAACCTGGCATTGAGGCCATCTTCTGCCTCGGCAGTTCCGGTGGCTCCAACATCGCCAGGGACAAGGATGTAATGATCGGCGATGCCGTTGACGCTGAATTCGCGTCTTCAAGGCGGCGAAATCCCCCGTCGAATTGAATGTTTGCTTCTCGCATGAGCTTATTCGTCGACACATCGATTTGGTTTGCGGCAGTGGATTGCGACGACCCGTGTAACTCGCGTGCGATGGCCATCCTCGAGTCGGGAGAGCCGTTAGTTACCACCGATCACATCCTGGTCGAAACTTGGTGGCTGATCAACCGCAGAATCCGGCGAGATGTCGCGGAGAAATTCTGGGAAGAATTGCGCCACGGAGCAGTCGCGGTTGAGACCGTAGGCCCGGCCGATTTGGAAGCGGCCTGGCAGATCGGCCTGGATTGGAGCGATCAGGACTTCTCGATTGTGGACCGCACGAGCTTTGCGGTCATGCGCCGGCTTGGGATCATGCGTGCCGCGTCCCTGGACGACCACTTTGCGATATTCCGGTTTGGCCCGCAGAGGCGTTACGCCTTCAGCGTCGTTCGCTAGGACCACTGCTTACCAGTTTGCCGGTAATCCCGCTGGTTCCCCCATCTTCCCGCCGACCCTCATCCGGCCCTGCGAACGCCGATAATGAAAGCTGCTCTGGGACGTTATACCCGCTCCACTGGTCTGCCTTTTCCGCGTCTGCGGCAGCTGGAGAGCGGAACCGCCCTCAACATGAAGCCTATCCGCATTGTTCTCGCGCCTACGCGCAGCCGCCCCGTGAATATCTTCCTGGGGATGGTAATTCTGCTGGTCTCCTTACTCCTTTTCCTCGCGCTGGCCACGTATCACGTCAGCGATCCCTCGATGAATACGGCCGTCGACACGGTTACGCCCCACAACTGGATCGGCCTCTTCGGCGCCTACCTGAGCGACGTGCTGCTGCAGGCGCTGGGGATTACGGCGTTTCTGCTTCCCCTGTGGCTGAGCGGCGTGGGCTGGACGTGGATGCGCTCGCGGCCCGGTGGCTCGCCCATCCTGCGCTGGATGGGCACGCTCCTCGCGCTCACTTTTCTGCCCGCAGTCTTCGGCCTCCTGCCCTGGCATTGGCGCTGGCTGCACGTGGTTCCTATCGAAGGCGTGGTGGGACGCCTCATGGCCGGCCTGCTCGTGGTCTACCTGAACCTTCAAGGCGCGTGGGTGGTGGCTGCCGCACTGGCCGCAGCCGGCCTCTACTTTGCCTCGGACATCAGCTTCGGAGTGATCCGCGAAAGCATTGCCGAGCGCTGGGCGCGGTTTGCAGAGTGGCGCGACCGCCGCCGCGACCGGCGTGAAGAGGAGGAGGAACTGGAAGCGCGCCGCAGCGTTCTGCTCGACGAAGGAAATGGGGCCATTCCGTTTTCGCAGTTTGATGCCGCGGCCAATCCCGAAATGGAGACGGAGGTTCCCGCGCAGAAGACGAATCGCTTCCTCGCTTTCTTCACGCGCCGTCGCGCCCCCAAACAGGATCCCATCGACGAGATTCCCGCCTACCAGCGGACTGATCGACGGCCGCAGCCTGAAAAGCCGGCGCAGTATGAGCGCGCGGAGGCCGTGAATCCCGTGGTGATGCCGCGCCGGACGAGCATATGGGAACCCCGCGAAGCAGAAACCAAAATCGAAGCGCAAGCCAACCCCACGGCATCGGAGATGGCAAGGGCCGCAGCGCCGGCGATGTTTGAACCCATGCGGCCACGAGCCGCTGTTGCGGCTCCGGTCAATCCATGGGCGAACGAGCGGCCCACTTCCGCAGCCGCGCCGCCCGAGCACGATGGAGAAATCGCGATTCACAGCCGCGCCGATGCAGAAATGCACGCCGTGACCGTGGCGCCCAAGCACGTGAGCGGCTACAAACTGCCGTCGAGCACGCTGCTGAGTGAGGGCGAGGCTCCACAATCGGTGCGCGAAGACGAGTTGCGCGAAGAAGCCAGGGTGCTGGTTGAGAAATGCGCCGAGTTCGACGTGCGCGGCCAGGTGGTGCAGATCAACCCCGGGCCGATGGTGACGACGTTCGAGTTCAAGCCCGAAGCGGGCGTGAAATATTCGCGCGTCACCGGCCTGGCCGACGACCTGTGCCTGGCCATGCGGGCAGAAAGCATTTTGATCGAGCGTATGCCCGGCAAAAGCACGGTGGGCATCCAGGTGCCGAACCACGAGAAAGAAACCATTCACCTGCGCGACGTGATCGAGAGCGAAACCTTCGCCCGCGCGCGCTCGCGGCTCACGCTTTCGATGGGCAAAGACATCAACGGCCGCATCGTAACGGCCGACCTGGCGTCGATGCCGCACGTGCTCATCGCCGGTTCCACAGGATCGGGCAAATCCGTGGCCATCAACGCCATGATTATGAGTTTGTTGTATCGCACTACGCCGCAACAGGTGCGGCTCATTCTTGTCGATCCCAAGCGCGTGGAGCTGGGCATGTACGAGGGCGTGCCCCACCTTTTCACGCCCATCATTACGGAGCCCAAACTGGCCGCCAACGCGCTACGCAATGCAGTTCGAGAGATGGAACGGCGCCTGAAGCTGCTGGCCTCGCGCAGCGTGCGCAACATCGACCAGTACAACAAGCTCTTCGAGGGTTCCACGCCTTCGCTCTTCGACAACGGCGAGCAGGAAGAGCCGCTGCCGTACATCATCATCATCATCGACGAGCTGGCCGACCTGATGATGCTCGACCGCGCCAACGTGGAAGAGTCAGTAACGCGCCTGGCGCAGATGGCGCGCGCCGTGGGCATTCATCTGATCCTGGCCACGCAACGGCCCAGCGTCGACGTGATCACCGGCCTCATCAAAGCCAACATTCCCACGCGCATCAGCTTCCGCCTGGCCACCAAGGTGGACTCGCGCACCATCCTCGACACCAACGGGGCAGAGGCTCTTTTAGGCCGCGGCGACTTGCTCTTCCTGGGGCCGGGCACCAGCCGCCTGATGCGCCTGCATGCTCCGTATGTGAGCGAGAGAGAGACGGCAGCCGTAGTCAATTTCTGGAAGAACCAGGGCAGCGCCGAGTACGTCGATGGCTTCCTCGATTCGCCCAAGGACGAGCGTACGGCGATGGAAGGCGAAAGTGGCGAGGCCAGCGAGGACGATCCCATGTTCGATGACGCGGTGCGCCTGGTCTTCGAATTCGGAAAGGCCTCCACGTCGCTGCTGCAGCGGCGCTTGAGGATCGGCTACGGCCGCGCCGCGCATTTGATCGATTTGATGGAGCGCGACGGCCTGGTGGGCGCCGCCGACGGCCCGCGTCCCCGCGAGCTGCTCAAAGCCCCGGGCTGGCTGCACGAGGTGGCCGCCGCGAACCAATAATTCAGGCAGGGGACGCATTCTGCGCAGTCTGCAGGGCGCGGACATGACGGAAATGGGCGGGACTGGCACGCTCCGTTTCGATCCGGTTCAGGGCAGCTTTCAAGTAATCGTCGTCGGACACTAAATGCGCCCAATCTGCGCTATGCTTCTTCTTTCCGAAGAATTCATCCGCGGAGGGCGCCATGTTACCCCGCAGCACGTCAACCAATCCTGT